>CBDUFN010000062.1:0-13611 GCA_965366475.1 uncultured bacterium
TTGTCATGTGCAACGGCACAGCTTTAAGAACTTTACGCTCCACCCCGCTACCCACTGATGGGAGTTCAAGGGGTTCTTCAGTGGCAGACACCGGCTCAGCGACGCCCGAGACACTGGCCAGAAAATCAACGATATGGCCAACCGTCTGCAAAGTACCAAGGTGTTCCGGCTTGATCGCCGGGGCCCCAGGCAGCTTATCTTGCAGAGCAGAAAGGATTTCAACGCGTTTAATCGAATCGATACCGAGGTCCGTATCAAGCGCCATCTCCAGTTCAAGCATTTCAATCGGATAACCGGTTTTCCCTGAAATCACCTCGAGTAGAGTTGCTGCAACTGCGTCACGGCCAAGTGGACTCGCAACGACGACCGTTGCCGTTGGAGCGGAGCTCTTATTGCTCGCAGTCGCCAGATGGTCAACAATTTGGCCGAGCGTCTGCAGCACCCCCAGATCTTCCGGCTTAACCGCCGGAGCCTCGGGAAGCTTCTCTTGCAACGCCGAGAGGATTTCCACACGTTTAATCGAATCGATACCGAGATCCGTATCAAGCGCCATCTCCATCTCGAGCATCTCAATCGGATAGCCGGTTTTCTCGGCAATCACTTCGAGCAAGACACTTGAGACCCGATCACTATCGACCCCCTGCGTCGCAACGGGCACCGCGGCTTGAGCGACAGGGACAGAGGCCATGCCTGCACTCAAATGATCAACGATCTGACCGAGAGTCTGCAACACACCGAGATCTTCCGGCTTAACCGCTGGAGCCTCGGGAAGCTTCTCTTGCAACGCAGAGAGGATTTCTACACGCTTGATTGAGTCGATGCCGAGATCCGTATCAAGCGCCATCTCCATTTCGAGCATCTCAATCGGATAGCCGGTTTTCTCGGCAATCACTTCAAGTAAGACACTTGAGACCCGACCGCCATCAACCCCCGGTATCGCAGCCGATGCTGCGACTTGTGGGGCGGGTGCCACGGCCATTCCGGCACTCAAATGATCAATGATCTGACCCAGTGTCTGCAAAGTACCAAGATCTTCCGGTTTAACTGCCGGAGCTTCCGGCAATTTTTCCTGTAGCGCAGAGAGTATCTCAACTCGTTTGATCGAATCGATACCGAGATCGGCATCGAGAGTCATTTCCAGCTCAAGCATCTCTTCCGGGTAACCGGTTTTTTCCGCAATCACGGCTAACAACACTGAAGCAACCTGATTGCTGTCAACAGCAGAAGCCGCTGTCGATGTCGCAACTGGAGCCGCAGTCATGCCGGCACTCAAATGATCAATGATCTGACCGAGCGTCTGCAGTGTGCCTAGATCTTCGGGCTTAACAGCAGGTGCTTCGGGTAACTTCTCTTGCAACGCGGAGAGAATTTCTACGCGCTTGATCGAATCGATACCGAGATCGGCATCGAGAGTCATCTCCAACTCGAGCATCTCTTCCGGATAACCGGTTTTTTCCGCAATCACGGCCAGCAAAACGCTGGAGACCTGATTACTGCCTACAACAGGTGAGGCAACCGGTGTGACTGGAACAACAGGAGGAGCCGCCGGCACTATTGGAGCGGGCATCGGAACCGGCGTAGCGGGTGTTGCAGAGACAGAAGCTGCCGATGCAACACTCGGCGCTAAGGGCTGACCCTGTATCAGACGATTCTGTTGCTCAACCAGATTGAGGAAGGAGTGAGTTGCCGACTCCTGCCCTGACAGAAACTGCTGATGCAAACGCGAGGTTTGTTCCTGCAAGTTCTGCAACGCCTGCATACTCTGGCGGGTCATTTGTAAAGCGTCCTGCAGAGCACTTGAATCGGCAACCATCGCCATCGGCGCAGGCGAGGCTGCGTTTGCTGTAACCGCTGCAACTTGCGGTGCGCTCTGAGTTGCTGTCGTTGCCGCAGCAGCAGCAACTTGTGGTTTTACAGGCGGACGTTTCGCTGGGCGTTTGAAATAGTTGGCGCCGGTCAACGGAATCGTCATACCTGGCTTCTTCTTTTGCTTCGATGTTACCGCTGCCGCGTAGTCTTCATCCCAACGGCTTAAGTCAACGGGATAGCCAAGCACTGTCAGTTGCGCCAAAGCACGTCCTAAATCATTAATACCAGAACGCTTGCCGGTGGAGGCGTCAATGGCGACCGCATGATACTCACGCTCACCGAGAATCGCTTTGACCATGCCGGTCAAACGGGCACCTGGGCCAACCTCGAGGAACGTGCGCATACCGGCTGCGTACATCGCTTCAATTTCAGCAACGAAATCAACAGGACAAGCCAGCTGGTTTGCAAGTAGCTCACGAACTTTTTTAGCGGTCTCTGGATAAACGTCACCCGTGGTATTAGCAAACACGTTTGAGGTTGGCTTGCTGAACTGAACGGCTTGCAGTTTCTCGCCAAAAGGACCGCTGGCATCTGCCACCAAATCACTGTGGAAAGCCGCAGCAACTGAAAGTTGCTTGTAACGCAGACCTTGCTCATCGAGAAGCTTGACAGCTTTTCCTATTTCGCCTGTCGCGCCGGAGAGAACGCCCTGTTCAGGTGTATTGCGATTGGCCAGAACCAGCTTCAGTCCGGAATTGCTCAGGAAGTCTTCAATCTGATCTAGAGGCGCCGAAACCGCCAGCATCGAACCACGGTCACCTTCACCAGCAGCCATCAGTTCGCCACGAAGTCTCGATAGCGCATGCAAGGCGTCAACATCAAAATAGCCACCGGAACAAAGCGCAGTCAGTTCGCCATAACTGTGACCGGCGTACGCGGTAGCGGTGACACCAAAGGATGCGAGAACATCACGTGCGCCGAGACTGACCGCACCAAGAGCAGGCTGCGCAACCTCTGTCGCTCGCAGTTCAGCGTCATCCTGGTCTTTACTTGCCTGATCAAAGGTCGGGCGAGGGTAAACAAATTCGGCTAAACGATCCGTATTTCCATCAGTATTGGCTTGAAAAGCACGATCTGCCACAATCATCGCATCCAAAAACGATGGAAACTGGACGGCAAGGTCTTTGAGCATTCCTGGGTACTGAGCTCCTTGTCCGGGAAAAAGCATCGCCAACTTGCCATCTAACTCACCTTTGGCAAAGAAGGTCCCGTCTGGAGTGCTCCAAACACTTTGACCTCGTTTACTGCCCAACATCGCCAAAGCACCCTTTATCTGGGCAGCCAGTTTGGAACTATCTTTTTCCAGCACCATCACCAGACGGCAAGGCTGCTTTGCATCAAAACAGCTTCGGCTCTGGTCTGCAGCCAAACGCAATTCATTCCATGTGGCGTCCGTGGGGAAGCTCTTTAATTCTGACTCCAGACCACTCTCATCGGCGGCACTGAATGCAAAAAGTTGAACATCACCTTTCCAGTCTGCGACAGCTTTACGAGACTGGTATTCTTCAAGCAGACAATGAAAATTACTGCCACCGAAACCGAGGGCACTGATTCCGGCTCGACGAGGATGATCTCCCCGGGGAATCCAGGGGCGCGTTTCGGTGTTCACATAGAAGGGCGATGTCGCAGAGGTCATCACTTCTTGCGGCTTTTCAACTTTGATCGTTGGCGGCAAGGTTTTGTTGTGAAGCGCCATGGCCGCCTTGATCAAACCGGCTGAACCTGCGGCCGCCTTGGTGTGACCGATCTGGGACTTGATCGAGCCGATCGCACACCAGGGGAAAGTCGCTTCACCAAAAACTTCGTTCAAGGCAGAGACTTCAACAGCGTCACCAACTTTAGTGCCGGTGCCGTGCGCTTCGATCAGTTCAATGGTTTGTGGATCAACACCACTCTGCTCGTAAGCACGCCGCAACGCTTTTTGTTGGCCAGCAGCACTCGGCTCGTAAATAGCCGAACCACGACCATCACTCGAAGCACCAATCCCTTTGACAACGGCATAAATCTTATCACCATCACGTTCGGCATCAGCAAGACGCTTGATGACGACAACGCCCAGGCCTTCGCCCAAAGTGGTGCCATCGGCATTGTCAGCGAAAGGCTTGGCATGACCGGAAGGAGAAAGAGCGGGAGTCTTACTGAAACAGGTGTACATGAAGATATCGTTGAAGGTATCGATACCACCAGTCACCACCATGTCGGACTTGCCGGTCGCCAATTCCATCGCCGCCAGATTGAGCGCGCCCAGGGAACTACCACACGCAGCGTCAACCACACAGTTGGTTCCGCCAAAATCAAAATGTTTACTGATCCGTCCGGCAACCACGTTACCGAGCAGCCCAGGGAAGGAGTTTTCTTGCCATGGCACGTAAGAGTCACTGATACGCTGCATGACATCTTCAGCGATCGCGTCGGCAATACCGGCATCTTTCAATGCCTCGCGCCAACGGGGATGGCCAAGACGCGCACCGAGAGGAACAACCAATTCCAGCGTTCCGGTTACACCAATAATGACGCTGACCCGCTCACGATCAAATTCTTTTTCAGTTGTATAACCTGCATCCTGAAGGGCCTGATCAACGGCAACAAGACCAAGGAGCTGTGACGTATCAATGGCCTCCAGAGCATTTGGCAAGACACCGTATTCCATCGGGTTGAAATCAACCGGTGAGAGAAAACCGCCGCACTTGGCGTAAACCTTGTCAGCCGTTTTGGGGTCGGCATCAAAATAGTCATCGGAACGCCAATGGCTTTCGGGAACTTCAATGATCGAATCTGTACCATTCTTGATGTTGGTCCAGAACGTTCCCTTATCTGCGGCCTGAGGGAAAAGACAACCGATACCGACGATAGCCAACGGCGTCGTTGCCGAGGCCTGCTGATTCTGTTCTCCGCTGTTTTTTTTCAACTGAGAAACTCCTTGATCTGTTCAATTTCCAGAGGCACGGAAAGCTCTGTCTCACCATCGAGACACACCCCTTGAAGTTTAAGTTGGCTGGCTCGTATCAATACGGCCGCACCAAAGAGAATATTCATAGCCACTGTGGCAACTTTACGTTGTTCAGGCGCATCCAGCACAGACCCTTTAACCCACTCGTTAAAAGCACCCATCGCCGGACCACACCAGATTTGATAATCAAGCTTTCGATCCGATTCCCCACGGTTCGCCCAAACCGGCGACTGACCGAGGTACCAGCGAAACACCAACGCCATCTTATATTTTGGATCACTCTCAGCCTTGGCCAGTTGGCGCGGATCACGCTGGGTAAAGAAGCTGCGCGTTTCCTCCCAGACCTGGTCAAGATTTTTTCTAAATACGGTTTTCTCAAGCTTCTGACGTTCAGCAACGGGAAGATCTTCAATGCTACTGTGTGCCCGATAAAGCTCATACAACTTTGCCGCACGCATGGAGAACATGGTGCCACGCTTGATCACCTGAACCTTAACACCCATCTCAAACATATCACCGGATGGAGCCATGGTGACATCAGCTTGTCGGGTATCGGCCAGCATTTTACGAACTTCATCACAGGTTCCTGATTCAACACAAGCCTGATTGATCGTGCCAGTCACCAGATAGTCAGCACCGAGAGCAAAAGCGGCTGCTGCAGACGCTGGCGTGGCAATACCACCACCGAGGCCAACCCGGAGCGACTGTGAATAATCATACTCTTTCTCGCAGAGATTCTTTTGTGCCTTTATCGTTGGGAAAAGCGCGAGTGCAGGACGATTGTCTGTATGCCCTCCCGAATCTGATTCAACCGTAACATCCTGAGCCATTGGAATTTCGGCAGCCAACTTCGCCTGTTCAACAGTCAACTGCCCCGCAGCAACGAGTTTTTGCAAGATCTTCTCCGGTGGAGGAGCAAAAAATCTGGCGGCAACTTCTTCCCGGGAAATTTTTGCGATAATTCGATTGGGGGTCACAATTCGGCCATCAGAATCACGTGAAATACCATGAGTCCGGTAGCGAACCAGAGCGGGAGTCAAAGCCAAAAAAGCCGAGGCTTCCACAAGGGTAATACCCCGACGCAGATAAAGGTCGACCAAGGCGTCTTCCAACTCTGGCTCGTTGGGGCTATGAATCAGGTTAAATCCGTAGGCAAGACCAGCAGCACGGCTTTCCAACTGATCAATCGCCGTCTCGACCTCTTCAATCAACAGGCCTGCAGCACCAAAGAACCCAAGCATCCCCGCATGAGCCAAGGCCTCAACCATAGCCACAGAACTGATGCCTTTAGCCATGGCACCGCCAACGTAAGGATAGCGAATCGCGTGATCCCGACAGAAACCGGCATCACCTAAAGCAGACAGAGGGCAAGGCAGAACCATGCCGTTGAAGAACTGGCCCTCAGTGCTCGCCACTGAAGCACCCGCTGTGCCGGTCATCACCTGAGTATCACAATCTTGTGTGAGAAGATAAAGGGGATGATTGATACGTCGCAAACCAGCGACCAAAGACGGCCCTGCTGCCACTTGCTCGCCAGGAGAGAAGACTCCCAAAAGATCGGATTTTTTGTGCTGTGCTGCTTGCAAATGAAACTCCCATAATCGATTGATCAAACGTCTTTGGTGCCCCTGCTGGAAGCAGTTGGCAACAATTCATTTTTCTACAAAGACGATATTTTTTAACAGAACTGCTGATTATAGTTTTTTTTGCTGTCGCTAACAAGGACTTATGACCAGAAAATAGCCATTTTATGCGGCTTGGCAGGAAACAAGAGATCACAAGACCTCAACGAGTCGATTCACGGCAAAAAAACAGCCCTAAAGACATCAAGAAAACACGGCCCAGAGACAACAAAAAGTCGCCATCATCAGAACCAGAAGCGCGCTTTTTAACCGGTTATATATCTTACAAAAAACACTGAGCGTCAAGGGCAAAAAACAAAACACTTTTCTATTATAAATTAGACACTTACACATTTTATTTACTTGATAAACAAGAACTTAGAGATAAAATTACGGTGCAGGACAAACATGAAATAAGCTTCGACTTGTTCGGGGATGGGCCACCTAAAGAAAGAGGTGATTAATCATGCTACCAATTCGTTTTGATCCGGTTCGTGAACTCGGCACCCTGCAACGCGAAATGGACGATCTGTTCAAAAGGATGTTTGGTTCAAATCAAGAGATTGGTGAACGCAACATGTTAACAGCAACACCAACAGCCAACAGCTTCATTAAAGATGGGGTCTTTCACTTGGAAGCAGAGCTGCCTGGGGTCGACACAGACAATTTGGACGTCAGAATAGCCGATGGCAACCTGGTGATTCACGGTGAGCGTCGCAGCTCACACAAAACTAAAGACGTTGATTACCTGTTACAAGAATCCAGCTTAAGCACCTTTGAACGCCGCATGCCCTTACCTGCAGGGGCCAACATTGAGAAAGCTCATGCCTCTTATCAGAACGGCATGCTCGAAGTCACAGTGCCGATCGAAGAAGTAAAACCAACGGGACGAAAGATTCCTATTGAGGGAACCAAAACAGGCAAGAAAAGCAAAGAGATCCATTAACTAAACCGTAAGTAAACCGCCCATCCCCGGCCCTGAACATATATTCAGGGCTTTTTCTTTCATAAGGAAGCAGGATTTTAAAGCCATCAACCTAAACGCAAAACACGCAAAAAAACCCGAAAGAAGCCTTAAGGCTTCACTCGTTGTCCTCCTCGTCCCTCGTCCCGCGTCCCGCGTCCCACGTCCCACGTCCCCCGTCACTCGTCACTCGTCACTCGTCACTCGTCACTCGTCCCACGTCCCGCGTCCCCCGTCCCCCGTCCCACGCAACCCTCCCCTACCATCCACCACCACCGCCGCCCCCACCACCCCCACCAGAAGACCCTCCGCCACCGGAACCGGACGAAGAGCCTGGTGCGGTTGACGAAGACGACAAGGCAGAGCCAAGAGAATTGCCTAACGAGCGACTAAAATTCCCGAGACTATGCAGCTGCCAATGGTGGCCATGATACCAAACCGGTTGATAGTGCTCACCACGTTCTTCTAGTCGTGAAAAAAGCCCGGCAAAACGTTCCGTCCAATGTTGTTCCACGCCTAGAGCCAGCGCATAAGGGAGGAATTTCTCAAAAAGTTCCGGAGTTTTTTCAGGCGGATTACGAAAATTCATCTCTTCGCGCTCTGCCACATCAAGGAACTGGCGAAAGCCTTCCACTTCGTCGAGCAGGCGTCTTCCGGCACGCGTTGGAGCCTTGAGCAAATGATGAAAAAGAACATTGATGGAGACTGCAGAGATCAAGGTCACAGGAAGGGTCACCGAAACCTGCTTGGCCAGCAGACCCGTCACAAAGATCTCCGCACCGAAGAAAGGAATCGAAAAGAGGGTGATAAAAATAGCGGCCATGGTATCAAGAGAGGAACCGATGCTGCGCCAGGCATGCCAGACTTTTCTGCCCAGAGTGAATACACCGAAAGTCCAGAAAGTCAGCCAGACAGACAGGAACAGACCTATCATTTTAACCTCTTCACCAGGCAGACCATAGATGACTCCAGCGTAGAGCAGAACCGAGGCCACCGCGCCCGGAATCAACCACCCTCGATTGCGCGTAAAGTAAAGCTTTTCATTGTGACTCAGAAGAGCCGATTCATGGGCCTTAAGAGCCTTACGAATGGTTGCATGCTTCTTCTGCTTCAAGGTGATCGAGCCGCCCTTTTGATTCCGGAAAAGATGCTTGAGAATGGCCTTTTCACCTGGAGCCAGCTTGATGGCATCAGAGCTGGACCGTTTCAAGGTAAAAACATTGTCAGCTTCACTTATCTCGACAAGACCCTTAACCGCAAGGTTGACCAGTGCAGCTGCAAACGCTTTATGGTCATACCCCATACGATCGACATAGCGGGCCGTCGCTGGCGACAATCCTGGCGGCGGTTCATAACGAGTTATAACCACCCCTGCTTGAGGATCGCGTCCAACCATCACCCAAGCGAGCAGATAGTAAGCGACCAAAGCAAGGAGACCAAACAACAGGGTCACCCAACTCTGATTGTCACGTAGCAGAAAGTTGATTTCTTCGCGGCGGGTCGGCTCGTGGACATAACCTTTAGGCCAGGCAACCACAATCGTTAAACCCTCGCCTTTAATGAAAGCGCGCGTTGACTCGAAATGAACCGTGCCGTCATAATCAACTCGAGCGCTATAATCCTGCCCCCTCGTCCCGGACGGGCCAGTATAGGCTTCCGGCTTTATTTGCTCAGAACGCAGCCCATCGGGGAGAGTCACCTTTGAGCTGACCGAATCAATCGGGAAACTCCAATGATTCCCTGTCACATTCCAGTAAAGTTCATCATGATCATCGAAAAAACCAAGCTGTCGGTTAGTTCGATAAGTGATCGTATATGTGTAATCACCCTTGTCCAGATAGACGTTCTTGTCTCCCAGATAAACCCGAACGCCCTTCCCTTGAGACTTGCTGTGCCAACTTTCAGAGCGATCGTCGCGAGTCGTTCCCAGCACTTCAAAACCAACCCGGTAACGATTACCGAAACGATCCTTGTAATCGGTCGGGAAGTCACGATAGATGCCGCGCTTGATCTCTTTTTGTTCAGAACGCACCTTAATTGTTTCAGTCACCTGCATCGAACCATCAACGAAAACTTCGACATCGCTGTGATAGGCGAGAATACGCTCCTCCGCCAGCACCGATGGCGCCAAGAGCAGCAACAAAGCCATAGCCAAACAACAAACCCTGATCATGAGGAAAGCTCCGGGGAGTGTTTTTCTACGTCATCATCAAGTTCAAAAAACGGGTGAGGAGTGTAACTAAAGGCGCGTGCAACAAGCAGGTCAGGAAAGGAGTCGATACGGGTATTCAGGTTTCGAACCGAGCCGTTATAGAAACGACGTGCGTACTGAATCTGATTTTCAACCTCGGTCAACTCACCCTGTAATTGCAAAAAACTCTGATCGGCCTTCAACTCAGGATAGGCTTCGACAAGTGCAAAAAGATTTCGCAAACCACCACCAATCTGTCCCTCAAGCGAGCCTTTTTCACCAACATCATTCACCTGCCCTGCCCGACTCCGCAACGCGACCAAGGTTTTCAACGTGGACTCTTCGTAACGCGCGTACTGTTCGACCGCAGCCACAAGCTTTGGGATCAGGTCATAACGACGCTTGAGTTGCACATCAATATCACTCCAGGCAGTCAACACGCGCTGACGATCACGCACTAAGCGATTATAAATAACAACCATCAGAGTAACGACAGCAAGGAAGATAAACAGGAAAATTGTCACAACAGAAGCCTCGTATTAAGGAGAAGAGAAGCAGCCATCTTCGCCGTAATTTTAAGACGACCAGCGTCTTGTTGCAAGCCTCTCCAATCAACACGCCGCGATCACCGCGTAAACCCTTTCGCACTTCACTCGTCTTAACAATCAAAGACCTCACGCACAACAACCAAAGAGAGGACGAAGCCATGAAAACAATTATTCCTATAGCATTAGCATTATGTCTCGCACTGTTTGCCACGAACGCCATGGCCGAGAGAGGCCATCGCAACAGCAACCAGCATTACTACTCATCTCAAGGTGAACGGATCGAAAGGCATCTAGACAACCGGGGAGACCGCATTGAAAGGCATTTTGAGCATAAGGCTCATCGCGCTGCGGAACGCGGAAACTATCGTAAGGCTGCTCACTTCCAGAAAAAGGGCAAGCAGATCAATCGCCAGATGAGCCGAAAAGGCGAACAAATTCATACACGTTTAAACCGTCGTGCACACAACGACCAGAGAGAGTACCAACCGGAGAGATATGCCAGAAGTTCAGCTCGAAGGTACAACCACAACAACTTCATCAGCGTAATGATCCAACAGCCAGGATTCCTCCTTGGCTGGGGTTGGCATCACTAAAAAAACTGGTGACAGTTACCTCTTTTCCACTGAAAGCTCTTAAATGAGGTAACTGTCACCGTATTAATTTCTTCCTGCCAACTTTTAATGGCCGGAGAGAGCGGCCCGTCATCTTTTCCAACCCATCAAGGAAGCCATCGGTGCCTATTGGCCGGCCGGTACTGGCATGCCGCTGCAAAACTTCATCCTTAGATCTATCAGAGCTCGACAAGAAATCACTCCAACGAGGAATGCGGTCTAACATCGGCTGCACCTTAACCAAAGAATCATCTTCACCCTTAAGATGCGCCGAAGCGCTACTCCAACAGTAATTTTCTGGTTGATCGACAAATCCCGCTCGAACCGGATTTAACTCGACGTATCGCACAGCGGCCAACAAGTAACTTTCATCCATGACAAAAGATGCAAATCGCTCTTGCCAGAGATGACCCGACCAACCCTCACGCTTATTGACATCCATCGCATAGCGACGATGTGAATAACCAAGAGCACAAGCTAAGCCCTCAGGCGTAGACGGGACCGCGATCAGGTGAATGTGGTTAGGCATCAAACAGTAAGCCCATACCTCAACACCATGACGCAAGCATTGCTCACTCATAAGATTCAAATAGCGATGATAATCAGATTCACAGAAAAACGTTGGCTGACGGCGACTGCCACGTTGCGTGACATGATGTGGATAGCCGGGTACAACGACCCGAGCAATACGTGCCATGATTCCCCTCCAATAAATAGACATACATAACAAATAAATATCAACACGCACATTCTACTTAACAGATAGACCGTGTCAATCAACAATAAATGCGGTGACAGTTACCTCATTTAGCCAACGGAACAAAGAATGAGGTAACTGTCACCACATATATCGCATAATCAGGCTTGGCTGTTTGGCCCACCATGACTATAATGGTTCTTTTAATCTTTAACCTTTACGAGGTGCTCAATGCTACGTTGGATATTGCTACTTTCACTACTCGTTTTCCAAACGGCCTGCGACTCTCCTAACAACAATGAACGGCCATCAGCTTCGTTGTTACAACCTGCCAGTCAGGCACAAGAAGACACAGTTGTTGAAAGCCCTGTTTTTGAAGCTTTAGTCGCAACAGATCTCCTGAACGAACCAACTCCGGTCTATCGTTTTGAGACAACCGCCGAAGCTCTTTCTGTCTGGCGACGAGCACCAGTCCGCCCCACGCTATTGCTTTTATCGAACAACCCGCACTTAACGCCGATTCCTGAAGAACTTCGCAACAAAACAGCGATTCTCATCAATAACGCCAACCTCGAGACCCTCGCAATGGCGACCTCTGATCGTAACCCGGCGCCACTGATTCTTCCTGGCATGGCCATTGATGCAGCGCTTCGCAGCGACTGGTTCAGCGAACTGGCGTGGGCATTACCAATACGTGACCCCGCTGTGGACTTGAGCATGGAGAAGTTTAACAAGCAACTCTCAGAATCCCAATTGGCCAACGAAGAAGAAATCGCGTCCATGCAAATGGAAGAACGAGTCATTCATGGCTCTTTGCGCAACACTGCTTTCACCTCGGCAGCTCTTCCTTTACTACAGAATCTCTCGCAACCAGTGATCATTCATATCGACCTCAGTTACTTCCAGCCTCTTTACAAAAACGAAATTGCAACGCCCTTGCTGGATATTATCTTCAACACCCTGTCAACCTTGCGGAAAATGCATTTAAAGACCCTTGCGGTGACTTTTTCCTACGGTCATCTAGACAGTCAAATCGGCCTTGATGTCCGCTTTTTGGGAGATATTGTTTCTGCCCTGATTGAAGACCCAACGCTCATGGACCAGCCGATTCCTCTCAACTGGCAACGGCAGCGCGACAGCCTCTATCTTGCCAATTTTTTCCAGAAAGAAAAGGTCCAGGAACTCTTCGAGGCTCAGGAGAAAGATGCTGCAGATGTGGCCTGGGTGAAATTCAACCTCTACCGTTCAGCGGCAGAGAATAAGCAAGGGACGAAAGCACTTGCTTACTTAGCAGAAGCAGTCAGCCTCGATTCAATGTATGCGACTGAGTACAGCGAACTGAGCAACCTGGCCTACGAAAAGCAACGCCCAGATGAATCTCTGCGCATGCTGAGTTTGGCTTCAGATGTCTTCCCTAACGATCCCTACCTCAAGTTACGAATGGCTCAGTTAGCAAACGAATTGGGTCAAAAAGAGATGGCTCTCGAGCTTATCAACAAGATCCGCAATCTGGCTTGGTCGGAGATATACTATCCCCAAATGCCACAATACCTGGCCGATCTGACTCGTTTTATACAGACCGGTGAGATACCACAAGAGTCCACAAGTACAAACGCAGGAAGTAACGAGAATTCGATGAAAGAGGCGACTCAAGAGACCAACAGCCCGAGACAAAAGGTTTTACATACGAATTAAAGGTAGAGAGCCCAAGAGCCTCGTCCAACCCGGCTAATAGAGAACTCTGGCTCTTGCCTCTAGTATCAGGAGATCAAAATGAAATCAAAACCATTTCGCTATCAACATTTTCTGACACTGTTTATTTTATTAGCTGCCGTATCAATCGCTAGCGCTTCTGACTACAAGGAGCCGACGACTGGCATGGAGTTCGTTCTGATCAAGGGCGGTGGCTTTGACATGGGCGACATTTCGCGTAAGAACACCTTTGCTGTTCCAGCCCACAAAGTGTTCCTCTCCGACTTTTATCTCGGCAAACAGGAAGTCACTTTCAAGCAGTATGATTTGTTTTGCGATGAAACTGATCGTAGCAAACCAGACGATGAGGGTTGGGGCCGTGACAACCGGCCTGTTATCAACATCTCTTGGACCGATGCTGTCGACTTCACGGTCTGGCTGTCAGCCAAAACTGGAAAGACTTTTCG
>CBDUFN010000063.1:0-13260 GCA_965366475.1 uncultured bacterium
ATCAGATCGCGTGCACCTTGGTACTGGCACGCATTGCGAAAACCAAGGGCGACTTGTTCCGCAAGAAACGACAGGTTTTCTTGTTGAGGGAGCTCAGGAAACGTCGATTCTTTCGAGTTACAGAGAACCAGAGCGCCGTGTTCCTGATTTTCTGTGGTCATTGGGGAAACCCAGAGGGATTCTATATTTTCATAGCCTTTGATTCCATCAGGGAGGTCCGTGACATTAAGCAGGGTGGCCCCTTCCAAATGTCTTGTTTTGTCGAGTAATAGCTCGGCAAGTTTTTTTGCTTCGTCATCATCAAAGCCATTTGCTTCGACATGATTGATGCCGTTTGCCGTGGCAAGGTAAGCAATCCCACGACCGTGACCGAGTTCGTTCAGAAGAGATTTCAAAGACTCTTGAAAGAGGGTGTCTACATTCATTTGCGCAGAAAGGTGCTGGCCCTTTTTGTAGAGGCGTATCTGACTTTGCAGTAAACTATTTTCAGCAATTAAGCGTCGTTGTTCAAGACATATCTTGATCGTGTGACGCAATTGCTCGGGATTACATGGTTTAAGAAGGTAGTCTCTCGCGCCGCCTTTTAGTGCCTGTATCGCTGTTTCTACAGTGGCGTTGCCAGTTGCAAGGATAATGTCAGGGGTGGGATCGAAAGTTCGTGTACGCTGGATCAATTCCAGTCCACAAATTTCAGGCATGACCATGTCAGTCAGTATGACATCAACACTTTTACTTGCCAGATAGTCGAGAGCTTCTTTGCCGGAAGCGACAGATTCAATATCATAAAGATCTCCATCCGAAAGAATCTCGGTAAAGAGACGCCGGAAGAAAATCTCATCGTCAACGATCAAAATCTTTGGTTTTGACATTCTCAACCCCTCTATACAAGAAGAGTACAAGCTAGCAAACTCGCTGAAATGAGTCAATTATAAAGGCTTTTGACTCTTCTCCTGCCAATGGTCGTTCTTTATGTGAAATGTGAGCATTCCGTCTTGGTCAGTTCTAAATAGAGGAATCCTTTTCTTTGTGAAAGCGTCTAGCACTTGCTGATGTGGAAAACCGTAAGGGTTGTTGCGTCCCGCCGAAACGAATGCTGATGATGGTTGTGACCACTCCAAGTATCTTTCTGGCTCTGCATGACGGCTGCCGTGGTGGGGCAGTTTCAATAGAGTGACAGGTCCTGGTGTGCTGGTTTTGAGCAGTTGCTCCAAGCCTTGGCCAACAAGGTCTGCCGTCAATAAAACCCCTTGGGTCAGCTTGCCGGCGTATACCACGACAGAACGTTCGTTTTTGTCTGGCGATTTTTGCGATGGTGTAAAAAGTGAGAGAGTAAAAGAGTTGTTCGGGTTTTGTGGCTTCAGGTAAGTCCAACCTTCATCGAGTTGTTGGAATGCTACATCTTTTTCATGAAGAATCTTCTGTAGGTCAGAGAAGATCCGGGTTTCACTCTCAGCGCAGTAAAATTTTTCGACCGGAAATCTGTTTAAAATATAAACTAAGCCCGAACTGTGATCCGGGTGGTTGTGAGTGAGTATAACGCCCTTAAGACTTTTAACTCCCATACGGCCAAGAGCAGGTCCTGTCAATTGCTCACCGGGATCAATGGTTGACCCTGGTAACCCTCCACCATCTATCAGAAAGTGTTGATCGTTTGGGAAGGAAATTAAGGTTGCATCACCTTGGCCGACACTGAAAACTGTGACTTGGAAGTCGGTTGTTCTTGGCTGTGTTAACCAGGTTAAGCTAAGAGTTGTCAAAACAATTATGCCCCGATAAAACCAATGACGTTTTGTTTTACCCAAAGGAAGGAAGACTAATATTGTCCCGATCAGAAAGATAAGGTTTGCTGTCGTCAAGTAGAACTGTATGGGTTTGAGCCAAGGCCATTGGCTGATTTTTGTTACAAGGTCAATTGCCAATATAACGATTTTAGCGCTGAGCAATAGGCCCAAATCGGCAAGGGCAGCAGAGAAGGGCAGGGTTGCTAAACTGAGCAAGCCCAAAGGAACCACACCCCAGGCAATTAATGGGATTGCAATGAAGTTTGTTAATAAGCCCGCAGGGGCAAACTGATGAAAATGCCATAAACAAGCAGGCGCCGTTGCAATGGTTGCGGCGCATGTTGTTAGAAACAGTGTCAAAGGCCAACGAACTGTTTTGGACAGATTCGATATGTAACCTTGCCAAACAGGATGCCAAATCAGTATTCCCGCAACTCCGGAAAAAGATAGCTGGAAACCTGGCTGAAAAAGAGCCAAAGGGTTAAACAAAAGTAAACAGAAAGCAACAGACGCAAGCAGAGCGTATGTCGGCGTGCGACGGCCAGAGGCAAAAAGCAAGGCAAACACGCTGGCCATCAAAAATGCTCGTTGAGTGGCCCAGGCATTACCCGTTAATAACAGATATGCTGCGAGGGGGAAAATAAGCAGAACGGGAAGAATGCGTTGAGGTGGACACCAGAGAATTAACTTTATGCTTCGAGTGTAAAGCCATTTGCCAGATTGATATAGCAACATTGCCAGTAAACCGAAATGTAATCCAGATATTGCGAAAAGATGGGCGACTCCACTCGATGAAAGAACCTGTCTTTGATCGTCGCTGATGCCACCACGTAATCCAAGCAAGAGAGATTGAAGTAGCCCTGCGGCCTGAAGGGGTACCGTTTCTTCGATATGAGTGGAGAGAGAGAGCCTTTGATTCTCAAGAAAGGTTGATTTTGTTTCCGGATGGTTGATCAAAACCGCTATTTCTTCAGCTTGGCGAATAAAGCCCGTTGTGTAGATTCCGCGTGCCGCAAGGTAAAGAGGATAATTAAACTCTCCTGGATTGCCGAATCGTGAGGGGGTGCGTAAAGACGAGCGCCAACGAATAATTTGTCCCGGTTTTGCCTTCAGTTCGCCTTCTTTTATGTAGAGGAGTACGTTTCCCTTTATCTTTGCCGAGTGACCATTTCGAATGATCTTATGAACTTCTGTTAAAAGCCTATAGCCACCTGCCGGCCTCTTCTCTACTGATAAAATTTCGCTCTCGAAGATAGTTGGTTCTGTTCCAGTAAATTGACTGACGTGATCACCCGATGAAGGTGGCTTCAAAGTCAAAGATGCCTGCATAAACCCAAAGGTAATCAGAAGGGCTAGAAATGGCAGCCATGCCAAGCGTGAGCGGGAGAAAACAACCCACAGAAGCAGGAGAAATCCGAGTGCCACGACGTAACCGGTCAAACTCCACGGTGCAATAACGTGCACCATGACAATGCCGGTCGCGTAAGCGGCCAGCAGCACACAGGGTGTCAAACTTTATCGCTCGACGCCGAATGCTGCCAAAAGTGAGATGATTGAATCCAGATCCTGTGCTTCGGGCCTGTCTGTTTGTTTGAGGTCGAGAAGGGTGTTTGCCTGGTCGGTATCGATTTTCCGCTCAGTCAGACTCAGTAAGTCAATTCCACCGCCAGAGGGGAGTTCAAACGTTATGTGACTGTTCCCAGCAAAAAGGAAAAGAGGCTGAAGAGTGATGTCTTCGAGGTAAGGTTTCGCATCAAGTTGGAGATTCTGATGGTCACCTATTGAGATGTTGATCGGGCTACCCATGACGCGTAGTGTCACGTCATAGAAACCACTCTTTGATAAACTGATCGGGAAGCGAACCTCAGCCGGAATAGGCCCATTACGTAGCCACTTGCCGCCACTTGTGCTACCGAGGTGTTGGCTTGTGACAACCTTGGCTGCACTCTGTTTTAGACTCTCAGCCTCTATGGTCAACGAGGTGGGGCTAAGCGGAAAGAGGTCTGCCAGTTTCCACAGCTGCAACAAGGTGGTTTGTAATACATCCCAACTTAATAGCTTGTCTGGCTGCCAACCGCCATCAGGAATGATTGACGCCTTATTCGAGGCCGACAAACTGATGTAATCAATTGCGCCATTTGGGGGGAGTGTTACGATAATTTCCTGCGACCCCGCTTGCAGTGAATAGCTTCCAACAATCACTTTGGTGAAGGCTGACTTCGCATCTGCCAAAGTGCTTTTACCGGCAAGGGCAAAAACATGTCCTGCTTGTCTCAGGTGTGCCTGTAACTCGTATTCTCCGCTGATCGGCAGTGTGAATTGTAAATGGATGGTTGTTGGGTCTTTTGTCCCATGTAGCCACCCTTGACCGCTGAAGTCTCCGAAGTTTTGAAATGCTAACGTCGAGACATTGTCTCTGCTTTTGTCATAGATGTCTTCTGCTTCGAATCTGAATTCCCTATTGCCAGTCAGTATGTTGATGTAGTCGGGATCTTGTGGTTCATCGGGAAGACCGTACGCCCATCCCGTTGCATCAACCAGGGAGATCATCCAATCACGCTGGGTCAAATCCTCAGCGTGTCCAGGAAGAGCTGGGAGAAAAATAAAGGTAAACAATAAGGAGTAAATTATAAAATTTTTCATAGCCACGTGATGTTGCATAGTGCACGATCCCTCCAAGTAAAAATAACAAATAAATAAATCAATAATTTAAGATTATCACAGCATGTTGTCATTGGAAAGACTGTAGCTTGAGAAGTTGAAATGGCTTCTTTAATGAATAAATTGACCTGACCTCAAATAGCTTTCTTTTTGGATCTTTACCGACCAGAATAAGTTTGTAATTTGATATGTCGGAACGTGGAAAAAGTGATTACATTTTTCGGGAAATATAAAGTTGAGGTTTCAATTACTCTTTATGGCATTAGACCTCCCAATAATGCGTCCTGTGGTTGTTGACTCTACTTTTAGTTGCTCTGTTGGCTTTCCTTCCTGAAATGTTGTAAGATTACTGGGCTTTAATGCTCTGTAGATAACGCTTTGCTGAAAAGAAATAAATCTCGAGGAGACGTTATGTGATGGCAAAATCAATCTTGATTGTCGACGATTCAGAAACTGTACGGCAGGTGCTTCAGCTGGCTTTGGGGAACGCAGGCTACGAAGTTGTTGAGGCCGAAGATGGTTTTGATGCCTTACAAAGGCTTTCCTGTACAAAGGTTGACATGCTGATTACTGACTTGAATATGCCTAATATGGATGGTCTTGACCTTATTAAAAAAGTACGTAGTGAGGTAAAATATCGCTTCACTCCAATCGTGATGTTGACAACAGAGTCCTCTGAAGAGAAGAAAAAAGCTGGCCGTTTGGCTGGAGCCTCAGGTTGGATAGTTAAACCGTTCAAGCCCGAACAACTGTTGAAAGTAGTCAAGATGGTTCTCGGAGAATAACTTCTCATTAGTTTGTAAGGCGGCTTATGCCAATAAACCTTCAGTCCGAAAATGCACAGCTCAAAGAAACGGTGACTGTTAAGCCCTCTTTGAAAAGATTCGATGCCCGTTTAACGGATCGAGATTTCGATCGCTTCAGTAAACTGGTCTACGACCATTGTGGCATCAAGTTGCCTTCTCACAAACGTAGTATGTTAGAGGCTCGTTTGCGTAAACGCTTACGTGCTCATGAGCTAAGCTCTTTCGAAGAATATGCCGATATGATCTTTGCTAGAGATGAGCCGACGGAAGAACTCATCAAGCTGATTGATGTCGTGACCACAAATAAAACAGATTTTTTCCGTGAGCCTGCTCATTTTGATTACCTGATAAACTCAGCTTTGCCTTTCTTGATTAAAAACTTTGGGGCAGGAATCCACCAGCCTTTACGTGTCTGGAGTGCCGGATGTTCAACAGGCAAGGAACCCTATACCCTTGCTATGGTACTCAAAGAGTTTCAAACTGAGGTTCCTGATTTTAACTTTGATATCCTTGGTACCGATATTTGTACAGAAGTTCTCGAGAAATCGGTTCAGGGGATTTATGCTGCGGTCAAGGCCGAACCAATACCGGAAAAACTCAAAAAGAAATATCTGCTTAGATCAAAAGACCCCGATAATCGAATGGTCCGTATTGTTCCTGAATTACGCGCTCTGGCACGCTTTCGCCGACTCAATTTTATGGATGATGATTTTGGCTTTCGAGAGCCTTTCGATGTCATCTTTTGTCGTAATGTAATAATCTATTTCGATCGTTTAACGCAGGAGAGGTTACTCTCAAAACTGGTCGACAATCTGGATGCTGGGCGATATATTTTTCTCGGTCATTCTGAAACGTTGTTAGGGCTTAATCTCCCTCTTGTTCAGATGGCTCCATCTGTTTACAGGAAAATATAAACGAGAGAATCCACCAGCCTTCACTTTAATATAATAACGATCCCTTTTCAGGGCATGTTTTACTAAACCTTTTCAGGTAATGAGAGATCTCACCATGATGCAAAGAATGGTCTTGCTCTTAAGGCAGTTGGTGCTTATCGCCCTTGTTCTGTTTAGTTCTTTACCTTTGACCTCATGCGTTGAAGACACACCTGTTAAAATTGGTTTCGTTGCCGGCATAACAGGACGTGTTTCTGATCTTGGAGTTGCCAGTCGCGATGCAGTAACTCTTGCCGTTGAGGAACAAAATTTAGCTGGTGGGATCTCTGGTCGCCAGCTTGAGTTGGTCATTCGTGATGACCAGCAAGATCCCCAAGCCGTGCTGCAAGCCATTCGAGAATTATCTGACGAACAGGTTGTCGCCATTCTCGGACCATTAACCAGCTCGATGGCCGTTGTGGCACTGCCCATAATCAATTCAGAACAAATTCTTACGATCAGCCCTACGGTCAAGACAGACCAACTGTCGGGCCAGGATGATTTCTTTCTTAGGGTGACTCCGCCCGTTAGTAAAAATGCGAAACAACTGACACGCCATGTGACGAAAACATTGGGGCTGACGCGTTTTGCTGTTGTCGCCGATTTTTCCAATCGCGCATTTACTGAAATCTGGCTCAACGAGTTTAAAAAATCTTTTGAATCTAACGGTGGACAGATTGTTCTTGTAGAGAAATTCGAATCTCGACCAGAGGCCCATTTCCTGCCGATCGCTGAACGCGTTTTACTGGCGAAGCCTGATGGTGTCCTGTTTTTGAGCAACGCTATTGATACGGCCTTACTGTCTCAACAAATACGTAAGCTAGAGAGTTCTGTACCTCTTTACTTGATCAGTTTCGGTGGCAGAGCTGTTAACGGTATGAGCTCTTACCATAGTTTTTACGCGAATAGTCAGGAACCACGCTATCTTGCTTTTAAAGAAAGGTTCGTTCAGCGTTTTGGTTATGCCCCTTCCTTTGTTACGGTTCTCTCCTATGACGCGGCAAAGTATCTTTTTGCTGGCTTGGCTAAGAGAACATCAACGCTTAGTTTGAAGAACGCCTTACTTGAAATGCATTCGTTTCAAGGTTTGCAGTCAGAAATGACTCTCGATCAATATGGTGACGTTGAAAGAAAACTTTTTTTAACAGTCATCAAGGATGGCCAATTCCAAGTTGTTGATTAATATGAAAACCCCATCAACATTTAAAAATACGCTCACGTTGCACTTTATTATAGTGGCGACGTTGCCGATGTTGTTGTTGGGTCTCTTCAGTGTTCAATATTTCGAAAATAAGCATCTTGAGACTATTTCCCGAATACTTAATTTACATGCCTCGAATGTCAGTCAGGAGGCTTCTGAGCTTCTGTTCGATACCAATCACAGCCTGTCTATGGTCGCGAAAACCCTGAATTCCGGGGTCTTTGCCAGCGATGCCGACATTGATCAGTTCCTGCAAATTGCAGTCACCGAATCACCTCACTTTGAATCAATTTACCTGCTCGATGAAAATAAGAGGGTGACTCACCTTGGTCTTTCTCCAGATTTTTATGGAAATCGTGAAGATTTTTTTGGCCTGGATCTTTCTGCTCACGTTGCTTTTGCCGGACGCTCACAACGACATAAACCTTTCTGGTCTGACACTTTTCTTTCAACAACGTCGGCCTCTCCATCAGTGACCTTAGGTATTCCTTTAGACGAGAAGACTTTGCTCGGCACTGTTAGTCTAGAGTCCCTTTCTAATTCTCTTACTGAAAGGCTGAGAGATCTGGGGCTTAATGCTGATTTTGCCCTTATTGACCATCACGGCGTTTTGATTGCCAGTTCAGATGTTGATCTTGTTTATCAGAGGCCTAACTTTCGTGCGCATCCTGAAGTTCGTAATGCACTGGATTTTCAGATAGAAGTTCCTAGCAAGTTTCATGAAGATCACTCTTTACTCGAAAGTGTCCGTCTGGTTGAACAGACTAACTGGGTTGCGTATATCAGCATGCCGGTTAAGGAGGCTATGCTGGGCGTGGCCCCACTTCGTTTTATCCTGATTACCTCTCTGTCCTTAGCGTGTTTGTTTGGGTTGGCACTTTCCTTGTGGTTGTCAAGACGTGTGCTAAAGCCTGTTTTGTCGTTGCGCGATGCTGTTGGTGAAGTTACGAAAGGAAATTATGATCAGATACTGCAACCTGTTCGTTACGTGGAGTTAGAAGATTTAAGTAAAAGCTTTAAGCGAATGCTCGCTGCAGTGGAAGAACGTGAGCAGGCGCTTAGTGCTAATCGTGCTCGTTACCGAGATTTGGTTTATACCATCGATGGCATTGTTTGGGAGCTTGATCTTTCTGATTTTCGATTCACTTTTATCAGCGATCAGGTAGAAACAATCCTCGGTTATTCCGCTGAACAATGGTTGGAGGATAAAGACTTTTGGCAGAGACATATTTATGATGATGATCGTGATTGGGTTATCTCCTTCTGTGCAGTAGAGACAGCGGCCAAACGAGACCATGATTTTGAATATCGTATGCTTGCCAGTGACGGGCGCATTATTTGGTTAAAAGATATTGTCTCCGTCATTTTTGAAGATGACACTCCTGTACGATTGCGTGGTGTTATGTTCGATATCACCAAACGAAAGCAGAACGAACTGATCTTGCAGGAGACCACTGATCGTTTGCACTTATTGATCAACCGAATGCCCATTGCATGCATCTTGTGGAATGTTGATGACAAGGTTGAATTTTGGAACCCTGCTGCAGAGGCTATCTTTGGCTTCAGTTCTGATGAAGTCCTTGGTTTGCACCCCTACGACTTCATGGTTCCTTTAGAGGAAAAAGACTACGTTGAAAAAACATATAAGCGGGTTCAAAAAGGATACGCTCTTGCCCACACTGTTAACAAAAACTTGACTAAAGATGGTCGTATTCTTTCCTGTGAATGGAATAATACCCCGCTTCTGTCCGCCGATGGAGTTTCTGTCGGTGCCATCTCCATGGTTCAAGATGTCAGCCAGCGTGTCTTGGCCGAGGCTGCTTTGAAAGAGAGTGAATCAAGATTTCGCACAGTGTTTCAGACCAATCCAGACGTTGTCCTTATTACTCGTTTGTCTGATGGAGTTATCGTTAATGTTAATGAACACTGCTTGATTGCTTCAGGTTACAGTCGTGATGAGATCGTCGGTAAAACCTCCTTGGACATTGGCTTTTGGGAGGTTGATGAAAACCGTGAAAATTTCATGAAATCGCTCGCTAAAGACGGACAAGTTGCGAACCTGGAGGTCGCTTTTCGTCTCAAGAACGGTCGTGTCCGAATCGGATTGATTTCTGCGCGTACTCTTACGCTGAATGATGAATTATGTGCTCTGAGTGTCATTCGCGACGTTACCGATATGAAACAAGCAGAGAGGCGCTTGATGCGCAGTGAATCTCGTTTCCGTTCTTTGATCTCTGTCATGGGAGAGGGTCTGTTAATCCTTGGTTTCAATGGTGAAATCGTTCAGTGTAATCAAGCTGCTGAAAGGATTCTCGGAAGGGAAAATGATGAAATCCTTGGAAAATTCCTTGAAGAGTTAAATCTCAAAATTATTCATGAAGATAACAGTGCTTTCGATCATGATGAATTTCCTTCAACAATCACAATGAAAACGGGAGAGCCTGTTTTAAATCAGATCCTCGGTTTTGAAAGGCGTGATGGCCAGATTGTTTGGTTGCAGGTTAATACCCATCCCTTAGGGCTAAATAGAGCCGGCAAGCCAAATGCTATCGTCGTAAGCTTTGCAGATGTTTCTAGGCTAAAACGAATTGAAACAGACCTTCGCAAGAGCGAATTCCATCTGCAGTCGATGACAATGCAGTTTCAGGGCCTTCTCGAGGCTATTCCTGATCAGATTATGGTGATAGATCGTGACATGAAAGTGGTTTGGTTGAATCGCCATCATGATGAGGGTCAGATTGAACATGAACAGCCGTCACGAATCTCCTGCAATGAAAGTCCAGAGGTCGAATGTGGTCCAGCGTCGGGAAACTCTTCTCCATTGTGTTACACCTGTCCGGTTAAGAAGACTTTTTCGTCTGGTCATACGGAAGAAGCTCAGATTGATTTAGCCGATGGGAGAACCTTGTCTCTACGCGCTTTTCCGGTTCTGGATGAACAGGGCGACATTGTAAATGTTATAGAAATTGTACAGGATATTACTGAACCTTTGCGGCAGAGAGCGCAGACCATGCGTACCGGACAACTTGCCGCCCTCGGTGAGCTTGCTGCCGGAGTTGCGCACGAAATTAATAACCCTATCAATGGGGTTATCAACTATGCCCAATTAATCCTCAATAAAGCTGCTAACGAATCGCGCGAGCAGGAATTGTCTCAACGGATTATTCGTGAAAGTGAGAGGATTGCTACGATTGTCAGGGAATTGCTCTACTTTTCCCGAACCGAGAGCCAGCAGGTTGATAAGGTGACGGTTATGGATGCTCTGAGTGAATCGTTGGCTCTGGCAAAGAACCAGTTGAATAAAGAAGGCGTCGACTTGAAAATTTCTCTATCGGAGAGCCTGCCTCTGATTGATAGTCGTAGTCATCAAATTCAACGCTTATTTCTTAATTTAATCAGTAATGCACGATATGCCTTGAAGGAAAAATACCCTGACGGTGACCCTGAAAAAATCCTTTTAATCTCGGGTGTAGAGATAGAAAAAGAGGGTCAATCGTTCATCAGTGTCACCTTCCGAGATAATGGCATCGGAATTCCTTCTGAAATTTTAGGGCGAGTTATGAATCCGTTTGTAACAACGAAAGCTGCGGGTGTTGGTACAGGGCTTGGGCTGAGTATCAGTCATGAAATTGTACAGAAACATGGTGGCACAATGACTATAGAAAGCGTTGAAGGTGTCTATACCGAAGTTGTCGTTGAATTACCAGCATCAGGATAATAAGTTTTAACTCTTAATGGATATTTATAGTGTTGATATTGCTTGTTAACGTTTAAAAGTACGGTCTATCGCATACATGTTAGTTTGTCGGTTTTATATGTATTCATTATGATGTTTGAAGGAGATTCGGCATGAGTTACCGCATTCTGGTTGTTGATGATGAAGAGAGCATTCGTTTTACGTTT
Organism: uncultured bacterium; assembly: GCA_965366475.1. Taxonomy (GTDB): domain Bacteria; phylum Desulfobacterota; class Desulfuromonadia; order Desulfuromonadales; family BM103; genus M0040. Next base: position 11,285 of record CBDUFN010000063.1, read on the forward strand.
AACGCTTTCTTGTGTGACGCTGGTTACAGTGTTGAAACCGCAGACAGTCTGGATTCCGCCTTACTAAAGATTGAATCGGAAGCTTTTGATGCAATCTTTCTCGATATTCTGCTTGGACGAGAATCAGGAATCAAGGTGCTACAAGCCTGCCGCGCACAGCATCCTAATACACCGGTTATCATGGTCACCGGAGCTCCTGAAATCACGACAGCAGCTGAAGCGGTCAGGCTTGGGGCTTTTGATTATATTACTAAACCACTGCATCAAGATGATCTTTTGCGTCAGGCAAAACTTGCCGTTGATCATAAGAAACTAATCGATCAACAAGAGATGTACCAACTCCGGATGTCAGCTGTTTTTCAGAGTGTCAAAGAAGGTCTCATGATCTTCGATGAGAAGATGAAGTTGATTGAAATCAATTCGGCGGCAACGGACATGGTCTGTTCTGAGTCCTCTTTGCTTGGGCTTAATCCTGAAGAAATAGGTTCTCTTTGTCCTCCGTTGAAAATGGTTCAAGAGTTGATTGAAGAACGGTGCGAGGGAGAAATCTTCCGAGTTGAAGCCGTCAGTAATAGCGGAAAACTGATCACTTTCGGGCTGTCGATGTCTCCGTTAACCGGACACGACCAGAGAGAGCTTGGTACTGTCCTTGTCTTACGGGATGACACTCTACCTGCACGGCAAACACTAGATAAATAAACGGCTGTACTACACGCTGAATTGTTAATAACCGATTTAACCTTAAGAAGGGTTTGTAATGATCTCTCATATTCTGGTGATCGATGACGAGGAAAGTTTGCGTTTTACACTCACAACTTTCTTGCAGGATGAAGGATACATGGTTTCTGCTGCGGCCTCTTTTCCTGAAGCAGAAGCCCTCCTTCAACATAGCGTTTTTGATCTTGTCTTTCTGGACATTCAGCTCGGCCGGCACAGCGGCCTTGATTTACTGAAAATTATTCGTGATAAGTTCTCCAATTGCCCTGTCGTTATGATTACGGGGGCCCCGGATGTAGCCACTGCTGCCGAAGCCGTGCGGCAAGGAGCTTTCGATTACATCCCCAAACCAATTCGACAGGAAACTCTTTTGAGAGTTGCACAAATGGCTCTTAAGCATAAAGCCGTTGTGGAACAGAGAGAAGGTTTTCGGGCCCATCTTGAAGCGATTTTCAGCAGTGTCTCAGACGGCATTATGTTGGTCGATCAGAGCAAGAAAATTCTACAAGCGAACCATGCCTTGATCAAACTCTTTGCCCTTCCTGAAAATATTATTGGTATGTCTTTGGAGCAATTACCGAAAAACATTAGGACTGCTTTTGTTGACATCGTTGCCCAGACCATGTTGACCAATCAGGCCGTTACTTCTCAACGACTTGAAATTACAAACCCTTCTCAAAAGCATTGCATCCTTACGGTTTCGACTGCCCCTTGTCTTGGGGACACGGGTAATCCAATGGGCGTTGTACTGACTGTTCGCGACCAGACTCGACTGGAAACCCTGGAAAAGGGAATGAAAAAACGTCAGAAATTTGAGCATATCGTTGGCCGTAGTGAACCTGTGCAGGCTATGTTCAGCTTGATTGAAAATTTGGCTGAGGTTGACACCACGGTTTTGATTGTCGGCGAAAGCGGTACCGGTAAAGAACTTGTTGCCGAGGCTCTACATTATCGTAGCGACCGACGTGATCATGCCCTGGTAAAAGTCAACTGCGCGGCGTTACCGGAGAACCTTTTGGAAAGTGAACTGTTCGGCCATGTCAAAGGTTCCTTTACCGGCGCCCTCAAGGATAAAATAGGTCGTTTTGAACAAGCAGATGGTGGCACGATTTTCCTCGATGAGATCGGCGACATATCTCCGGCTTTACAGGTACGTCTCTTGCGTGTGTTACAGAGTAAAGAGATCGAAAAAGTCGGTGACACAGGGACGATTAAGGTTGATGCACGTATTGTTGCTGCAACTAATCAGAACCTATTGG
>CBDUFN010000064.1:0-13105 GCA_965366475.1 uncultured bacterium
TGCAGGGTTGACGAAAAAAGTCCTTAGGCAGGTTGGTGTTCGACCACTTCTTCTCGGCGTTATCCTCTGGGTTATCGTGAGTGCTGCTGTCCTGTTGCTTCTTCTGGGTGGATATCTTGTTCGCTGATAGTTAGGCGTTTTCTTGGTGGTTTATTTTTAAAGGAAAGACCCCTCCTGCTTGCAACGGAGGGGTCTTTCCTTTTTTGTTTTGTTGTTGTTTGGCTCAGCACAATAAGTGCGCACAGGCATTAAGGCCTTTAAATATTTGCTTGATTGCAAAAAGAAAATCATTTATAAAAGGGTGTTGCTTAATATTTAATCAGATATCTGCATAAAAAGGAGGCACTATGTCGGCTCACTTAGATGAAAAAGTTGCACCAATCTTTCAAGAGGTCTTGGCGCGCAATCCAGGCGAAACAGAATTCCATCAGGCTGCAAGAGAAGTTCTCGAATCTCTCGGGCCAGTTCTTGTAAAGCACCCGGAGTTTGCACAGCACAAAATTATTGAGCGTATTTGCGAGCCTGAGCGTCAGATTATCTTTCGCGTTCCTTGGCGGGATGATAATGGCGAAGTGCAGATTAATCGTGGTTTTCGTGTCGAGTTCAACAGTGCTCTAGGGCCTTACAAAGGTGGTTTGAGATTCCATCCCTCTGTTTATCTCGGTATTGTCAAATTTCTCGGCTTTGAGCAGATTTTTAAAAATGCTCTAACAGGTCTGCCTATTGGTGGCGGCAAAGGTGGCTCCGACTTCGACCCGAAGGGTAAGTCTGATGATGAAGTTATGAGTTTCTGCCAAAGTTTCATGACAGAACTCTATCGCCACATCGGTGAGCATACAGACGTTCCTGCTGGTGACATCGGTGTCGGTGGTCGTGAAATTGGTTACATGTTTGGTCAGTACAAGCGAATTACCAATCGTTGGGAAGCTGGCGTGCTCACTGGTAAAGGTCTGGACTGGGGTGGCTCTCTGGTCCGCACCGAAGCCACAGGTTATGGTGCCGTTTTCTTTGTTGATGAAATGCTTAAAGCAAGAAAAGACAGCTTTGATGGTAAAGTATGCTCGGTCTCAGGGTCTGGTAATGTTGCGATCTATACCATTGAGAAGATTCATCAACTCGGCGGTAAGGTTGTCACCTGCTCTGATTCCAACGGTTACATTTATGATGAGAAGGGGATCGATTTGACGCTGCTGCAGCAACTCAAGGAAGTTGAGCGTCGACGGATTAAGGACTACACCCAGTATCGTAAGCACGCCAAATACATAGCAAAGGGTAATATCTGGGAGGTTCCATGCCAAGTGGCTATGCCTTCGGCAACCCAGAATGAAATTAACGGTGCTGACGCCGCAATGCTTGTCAAAAATGAGTGTATTGCTGTTGGTGAAGGCGCTAACATGCCAACCACCCCAGAAGGCGTTAAGGTCTTCCTTGATGCGCAGATCGCATACGGCCCAGGCAAGGCGGCGAATGCTGGTGGCGTTGCAACGTCGGCGCTAGAGATGCAACAGAACGCTGAGCGTAACTCCTGGACTTTCGATCACACCGAAAAACGCCTGCAAGAAATTATGAAAAACATTCATGAACTTTGTTATGAGACCTCAATTGAATATGGTACTCCCGGCAACTATGTTAATGGTGCAAATATTGCCGGATTTATCCGTGTTGCAAAGGCCATGGTCGCGTTTGGTGTTGTTTAATGAGTCGTTGTGTTCAACAGGGTCGACAATACAATTGTCGACCCTGTCTTTTCTTGTGAAAAAAGGGCCCAAAGAGTCGAAATACGTGCAGAAGATCCTTCTTCTTTACGCTTGAGATGTTTCAAAAGCAGCTCAGCGTCATATCTTCTTGATGAAACTCACAAAGGTATCCCTATGAACGAAAGATGGGTAACAACAGGTTTCGAAGGCCTTGATGAAATCCTGGATGGCTTGCGAATCGGAGATAATGTTGTCTGGAAGGTCGATACCATTGAAGACTATCGTTACTTTGTTACCCCTTATGTAGAACAGGCTATAAAAGAAAAGCGTGAAGTCATCTATTTCCGCTTCGGCCAACACCCGCCTGTCGTTGATCCAGAGTTACCCGTAGAAACCCATGTACTAGATCCGCGTGAAGGTTTTGAGCGCTTTGCCTGTGCAATTCACGAAGTTGCCACAGAAAAAGGTGTCGGGGCTTTTTATGTGTTCGACTGCCTGTCAGATCTGTTGTCGGCTTGGGTGACCGACCACATGATCGCAAACTTTTTCCACGTGACCTGCCCTTACCTGTTCAAACTCGACACTGTGGCTTATTTTGCCCTGTTGCGTAACCGTCACGCTCATAAAACCATTGCTCGGATTCGCGAGACAACTCAGGTTCTGCTAGAACTGCATAATCGCGGCGGAGATCTTTTCGTTCATCCTCTCAAGGTCTGGGAACGGAATTCCCCAACGATGTTTTTGCCACATCGACAGAAAGGTGAAAGCTTCGTTCCCCTGGCCAACAGTCTTGAGGCAACAGAGCTTCTGGCCACAGCCTATCGTCAGTTGCAAGATGCAGGTAGTCGAAGGCTTGATCATTGGCATCGGCTCTTTTTGCAGGCTGAAGAGTTAAATTCAGAAGTCGACTCGGAAGAGGAAAAAAACAAGATGGTGCGTCATCTTTGTCGGCATCTGATGGGACGTGAAGAGAATATTCTCACTCTTGCCCGACGATATTTCTCTCTCGGTGATCTGCTTTCTTATAAGTCGCGCATGATCGGTACCGGGTTTATCGGTGGTAAAGCCGTCGGTATGTTGTTGGCGCGCAGAATCCTCGAAAGCGAACCTGATTCAGATTGGGCAGACTGTCTGGAACAGCATGATTCGTTCTTTGTCGGTTCAAATGTTTACTACTCCTACATCGTTAACAATGGTTGGTGGGAGTTGTACGCGAAACAGAAAACCCCAGAAGGATATTTTACGGCCGGGGCTGAACTTCACAAGAAAATGCTGACTGGAGCCTTTCCAGAGCAATTGCGTGAAGATTTTCTGAGTATGCTCGACTATTACGGTCAGTATCCAATAATCGTCCGCTCAAGTTCATTACTCGAAGACAGTTTCGGTAGTGCTTTTGCCGGTAAGTACGATAGCTTTTTCTGCGCCAATCAAGGCTCACCAGAAGAACGCTACAATGATTTTGAAGATGCCGTGCGCAAAGTTTTTGCCAGCACTATGAGTGAAGATGCCTTGATCTATCGCAAGCAACGCGGTCTCGATCAGCAAGTTGAGCAGATGGGTCTGTTGGTTCAGAGGGTATCCGGTAGCTATCATCAAAATTACTACTTTCCGGAGCTGGCAGGAGTCGGAATCTCTTACAATACTTTTGTCTGGGACAAAAAGATGGATCCGAAAGCCGGAATGCTACGATTGGTTCTTGGTTTAGGTACACGTGCGGTTGATCGGGTTGAAGGAGATTATCCAAGGATTGTTGCGCTTGATGAACCGATGAAGTTGCCACTTAAAGGTTATGAGGATATTCGACGCTTCTCACAGAAAGATGTCGACCTGATTAATGTCGGTGAAAACGACCTGCAGTCGCAGCCGCTGTTTAGATTGGTAAGTGAAGGGATTAACCTGAACCTTGAACGCTATGGAGTGCCCGATCAGGAAACCATCTCCCGATTAAGGGAACGTGGTAAACCGGCTCAGGACGTTTGGCTTTTGACCTTCGAGCAGTTACTGACTAAAACGGATTTTCCCGCAAGGATGCAGCGTTTGCTGAAAACCCTTGAAAGCGCTTATCAATATCCTGTTGATATCGAATTCACCGTTAATAATACAGCGGCTGGAGTCCCTAAGATCAACCTTCTGCAGTGTCGACCACTACAGACCAAGGGCCTTAAAAAGAGAGTTAATATTCCAGCGCAGATTCCGCCTGAGAAGGTTTTTTTTAGTGCTGATGGTGGTTTTATGGGGGGGAATACTGCGTTACCGATCAAACGGATCATCTGGGTTGATGCCAAGCACTATTCGCAATTGTCTCTTTCTGACAAACACGAAGTGGCTCGTTTGATAGGACGATTGAACAAGCGGATTAAAGATCGAGAGCAACAAACCACCCTGTTGCTTGGTCCGGGGCGTTGGGGAACGACGACGCCATCGTTGGGTGTACCGGTAAAATTTTCAGAAATCAATAACATGGCGGCTATCGGTGAAGTTGCTTTTTCAGAGGGAAATCTGATGCCAGAGCTTTCCTTCGGGTCACATTTTTTTCAGGATCTGGTTGAAGCGGACATCTTTTATTTGGCTCTGTTCCCTGACACCTTCCCCTGTACATTAAAGAGTGACTGGCTTTATCAGCGTACAAATCTTCTGGAAGCTTTGATGCCAAGCAGTAGTCGATTCAAGCCTGTGGTTAAAGTTGTTGATGTTAAACCGGAAAAATTGCTGATGTTGGCAGATGTTGTTACGCAACGATTGATCTGTTCCTGGGTCGATCATATATGATCAATAATTTTTGCGAAAAACTGTATACAGTATACAACTGTATTGACGTTTTAATCTCGTTGATATACAGTGTGTCACGTTTGATTCAGGTAAAGAAGCCTGAGTCAGCAAGCCCCAAAGACGTCGGCCCTTCTGTACTTAATTTACAGGGGGGCTTTTTATATCTATGCTCAGCAACGAATTTTGCACTATTGAACATTGCAGGCTCTGATTGAGTTGGTCCGTTTGATGTTGATGGAAATAAATGCGTATACCTTTTGATCGGGGCTGAATTGCAAAAAGAGCTGTGTTAGGATGCCTGAAGAATCACTAATGCCATCTTTGAGTTGAGTGTATTGCATATGAAGAGTAAGACCGAAGAAACCCCGGTAGAAATTTTCTCCGATGGTGCTTGTTCCGGAAACCCGGGACCAGGCGGGTGGGGAACCGTATTAAGGTGCGGAGAGTATGAGAAAGAGTTCTCCGGATATGACCCTGATACAACCAATAATCGCATGGAATTGCTCGGTGCGATTGCCGGCCTTGAGGCGCTGACGCGTCCCTGTCGGGTCAAGATGACCACTGATTCACAATATGTCAAAAAAGGCATGACCGAGTGGATTGATGGTTGGATCAAGCGTGGTTGGAAAAATTCTCAAAAAAAACCGGTTGCCAACCGTGACCTCTGGGAAAGGCTCTTGTCGCTGACTGAGCCACATGACGTTGAATGGCACTGGGTGCGTGGTCACGATGGCCATGTCGAAAATGAACGTTGTGACGTTCTGGCCAGAACCGCTATCGAGCTGGGTAGAATGGAACCTTGAGCCCCTTCTGGAGATGGACTTGACCCGATTTTATGCTAGTCTGATTCGAGACTTTAATGTGGCTAGCAAAAGAGTAGCCTAACCCCGATTGAAGGGCAATTTACTGAATCTTATGTCACCTGCGACCAACCCTTCACAACTGCTGACGGCTCCACCCAATTTTGAAGCCTACCTGGCTCTCGGAATTTACAGTGGAATTGCGATCTTTTTGGTTGCGGTTCTGTTGTTGCTTTCATGGGGTCTTGGTCACAAGACGCGTTCTCGCCAGAAGCAGGAACCTTACGAATCGGGCATCCTGCCTCTCGACAATGCCCGCGTTAAGGGCCCTGTGCCTTTTTATCTCGTAGCTATATTCTTTGTCATCTTTGATGTTGAAGTGATTTTTGTTGCCTCCTGGGCCGTTGCTTATGATCGACTCGGCTGGCCAGGCTTTGCCCACGTCTGTTTCTTTATTTTTATTCTCTTCCTTGGTTTGGTTCATATCTGGAAAACGGGTGGTCTCGATTGGGAGCCACGAGCACAGCGCGAAAGACGTAACGCGCAGAATGATCAGCGCAGGGCGCAAGGGAGCATCACGTGAGCGAACAGCTACCACCGAATGTGATCCTGACCACCCTCGACGATGCCATCAACTGGGGGCGTAAAAATAGTCTTTGGCCGATGTTCTTCGGTCTCTCGTGCTGTTTCGTCGAGATGATGACCAGCATGACTCCACGCTTCGATATTGCCCGCTTCGGGGCTGAAGTTTTGCGTAGCACTCCACGCGAAGCGGACCTCATGATCATCTCCGGAACGCCCTTTAAAAAAATGGGCGCAAGCATGTTGCGTGTCTATGAGCAAATGGCCAACCCAAAATGGGTTATGGCGATGGGCAGCTGTGCTAATTCCGGTGGGATGTACGATGTTTATAGCGTGATGCAGGGGGTTAATCAGGTCTTGCCGGTTGATGTTTATGTGCCTGGCTGCCCACCCCGCCCTGAAGCTTTTTTACAGGGTTTGATCATGCTTCAGGAAAAGATAGCTGCCGAAGAGAGCCCTTCTCGTAAGGTGCTCGGTATGCAAGGCGGCAGCGAAGGTACGTCTCTGCCGTTATTGGTGGACGGTGTCAGTAAGAGCCGTGATACACGCGGTCCGGGGTTTGGTAACAGCCCGAACCGAGGAACGTCTACGCAGGCTCCTGGTTTCTGGGGAAATCGCGCTGCGGAAATGTGGCGTCCCGATCAACCTCGCGTTGAATTCGTCTCCTCAACACCAGATCTGCGTAAAACCCTGCATGAGCATTTTGGAACACGAATTCGTGAAGATGCCAAGGGTGCTGATATGCCGACTTTTTGGACCGATGCGGAGACGGCCCCGGAATTGTTGAGATTCCTTAAAGAGCAGGCTCCGACCAAGTATCGTCGCCTTGAAGATTTGACGGCTATCGATGAGCGCGCCAGGAAAAAACGTCCTGAACACGATTTCACCCTCGTTTACCATCTTTTGTCCTTTGATGACCCCGGATACCTGCGTGTCAAGGTGCCCCTTCAGGGAGAAAAACCGATCGCTCCAACGATGACGGATGTCTGGACCACGGCCAACTGGTACGAGCGAGAAGTTTTCGACATGTTCGGAATTGACTTCAAGGGTCATCCCGATATGCGTCGCATTCTCATGCCTCATGACTGGGAAGGGCATCCTTTACGCAAGGAGCACGTCTGTCGCGCTACAGAGATGGAGCCCTTCACTCCGGAAGCGGCGATGAAGATGGTGCCGCGTGATGCTGAAAGCTTTTTCGGCGGCAATGAGATGCAACGGGTTGATGATGAAACCATGATTCTCAACCTTGGTCCGCATCATCCTGGCACCCATGGCGTTTTGCGCCTTGTTGCCAAGCTCAACGGTGAAGAGGTCGAGGATGTTGATGTTGACCTTGGTTACCATCATCGTGGTGCAGAAAAGATCGCCGAGCGTCAGCATTGGAATCAGTACATTCCCTACACCGATCGCATCGATTATCTGTCCGGTGTGCAGAACAACCTGGCTTACCTTTTGCCGTTGGAAACCATGCTCGGTGTCGAAGTCCCGGAGCGTGCCCAGGTTATTCGGGTTATGCTCTGTGAGCTCTTTCGTCTTTCCAGTCATCTGGTCTGGCTGGGAACCTTTGCTCACGATGTCGGCGCTATGACTCCGGAGTTCTATACCTTCGAGTCGCGCGAAAAGATTTTCGATATCATCGAACAAATTACCGGTGGACGGATGCACCCCGCCTGGTTCCGTATCGGTGGACTGCCGATGGATCTGCCTGATGGGTGGAAGGCGACGGTTGACATCTTTACCCGCGATTTCGATAAGCGCATCGATGAGCTCGACCGGATGTTGACCAACGGCCCGATTTTCAGAGCACGCACCGAAGGCATTGGTGCCACAACCCTTGACGAAGCGATCGATTGGGGGATGTCCGGTGCCAACCTGAGGGCCTGTGGAATTGATTGGGATCTGCGTAAAAAGATGCCTTACTCCGGCTACGAACGATTTGATTTCGATGTTCCTACGGAGACTGCTGGTTGTAGCTATGCACGTTACCTTGTGCGGCTCAATGAAATGCGCCAGAGTTTGCGAATAATTAAGCAAGCAGCGGCAGATATGCCAGATGGTCTCTACGTAACCAAAGATCTTCGTTACGCTTACCCGGAACGTAATTCGGGTAAGAAAGATATTGAATCACTGATTCATCACTTTATGAATGTGTCGCGTGGTTTGACACCACCTCGAGGCGAATGTTATCGCGGCATCGAGTCGAGTAAAGGTGAGTGTGGTTATTACGTGGTCAGCGATGGAGGCAACATGCCCTATCGTTTGCGTATTCGTACCCCGAGTTTTGCCCACATGCAGGTTTTCCCGAAAATCACCAAAGGCTGGATGATTTCCGATTTGATCATGGTTTTGGGAGCGATTGATTTTATCCTGGCAGACTTGGATCGATAAACAAAAGGGCCGAAAAAGAAGAAACGGTTATGAAAGAACTTCTACCACAAACTCAGATTAACAACTTCCACGCCAGGGCGGCCGCAATTGCTCATCCCCATGAGTTGATTGTTGATCTGCTGCGAGCAATCCAGTCGCATCACGGCTGGGTGCCTGATGAAGGTGTATTGTTGACGGCTGAAACCCTCGGGGTTTTGCCGGTTGAGGTTGAGGAAGTTGCCACCTTCTACGATAAAATTTTCCGCCATGAGGTTGGTAAACGCGTCATTCATATCTGTGATTCGATCTGCTGTTGGTCGACCGGCGCCGAGATGATCACCGCTCATTTGAAAGAGACTCTCGGTATCAATTTGGGTGAGACCTCTGCTGATGGGACCTTCACCTTGTTACCAACCTGTTGCCTCGGTGCCTGTGGTGATGCCCCGGCAATGATGATCGGACTGACCACTCACGGCCATCTGACGCCTGAAAAGATTGACGACATTCTGCAACAGGAGCGTGCCGCGATTGCGGCCGGCGAATAAGGATATGAACGAATACACACAAGTTCTGTTCAAAAATCGCCGACCGAATGAAACGGTGCTACTACCCGAATACGAAAAAACCGGCGGCTATCAGGGGTTGCGTGCTGCTCTGAAGATGTCACCATCAGAAGTCTGCGCACTGATCAAAAGATCTGGGCTGCGTGGACGAGGTGGTGCCGGTTTCCCCACCGGTATCAAATGGTCCTTTTTCCCGTCTGAGCAGCCGGGTGTTAAATACCTGGTTTGCAATGGCGATGAGATGGAGCCCGGCACTTATAAAGACCGTCAATTGTTGCTGGCTGATCCCCACCAGTTGGTTGAGGGAATGGCGATTGCCTCTTATGCTCTGCAGACTTCGATAGGTTACATTTTCCTACGTTACGCCTATGAAGATTGCGTGCAGCGTGTCGAACGGGCAATTGCAGAAGCGACTGCTGCGGGGTTTATCGGTAAAAACATTCTAGGTTCCGGTTTCGATGTTGAGTTGCATGTCCACGGTAGCGCAGGGCGGTACATCTTGGGCGAAGAGACGTCTCAGCTCAACGGACTTGAGGGGCGACGACCTAATCCACGCTCCAAGCCACCCTTTCCGGCACAACGCGGATTGTTTGGCCGCCCGACCAACGTCAATAATGTTGAAACGTTAGCCACGGTGCCGCATATTCTGACTCACGGAACAGCCTGGTTTCAGGACCTGGCTTTAAACCCGGAAAGTGCCGGTACCAAGTTGTTCGGTCTCTCCGGACATTTGAACCGTACGGAATGTTTCGAACTGCCTCTCGGTATCACTTTACGTGAAGTCGTAGAAGATTTTGGTGCTGGCGTGCGCGCTGGGAAAAAATTCAAGGCCTGTTTGCCCGGTGGCGCATCGACTCCTTATCTGACAGCGGATCATCTCGATCTGATGATGGATTTCGACCCTCTTGAAGAGGTCGGCAGCCGTATCGGGACCGCCGGTGTCACGGTGTTTGATGAAGATACCTGCATGGTTGCCGTGACCCGTAATCTCAACCAGTTTTTTGCACGTGAAAGTTGTGGCTGGTGCACTCCGTGCCGTGATGGTCTGTCCACCATCTCCTGGTTACTTGATCGCATCGAATTCGGTCAAGCGACGGACGATGATCTGGCCATGCTTAAAGATCAGGTGCGCAATATCAGCGGACGTTCTTTCTGTGCCCTGGCCGAAGGCGCTATGGGTCCGGTGGAAGCGTTACTCCGCCTCTTTGAAGATGAGATAAAAGATCATATCCGGTTGGGCCGATGCCCCTTTTCTTAAAGAGGGGTCGACTGTAGAAGTGATAACAATACAAAAGAGCTGAATAGAGACAAATGCCTAAACTGACTATCGACAATCTGGAAGTAACCGTGCCTGAGGGGACCAATGTCCTTGAGGCTGCGCGTGAACTCGATATCGTCATTCCTCACTTCTGCTATCACGAAGCTTTGGGGGCGGTCGGTTCATGTCGTTTGTGCGCCATGATGTTCGTCGACGGTCCGGTTAAAGGTTTGCAGATGGCGTGTATGATTGAGGCTCAGGAAGGCATGGTGGTCTCGTCGACAGACCCTGAAGCCACGGAACTTCGAGAACACGTAATCGAATGGGCCATGACCAACCATCCCCACGATTGTCCGGTGTGTGATGAGGGCGGCGAATGTCAGCTTCAGGAGATGACCGTTGCAGGGGGCCATGGTGTGCGCCGCTACAGTGGCAAGAAATGTACTTTTACCAATCAGGATCTTGGGCCGTTTGTGCAACAGGAAATGAATCGTTGCATCACTTGTTACCGTTGCGTAAGAACCTATCGGGATTATTGCGGTGGAACGGACTACGGTGTGTTTGGTTCTCGTAACCGCATACAGTACGGACGTTTTCAGGAAGGGCCGTTGGAAAGTCCGTTCTCTGGAAATATCATCGATGCCTGTCCTACCGGTGTTCTGACCAGCAAGCCTTTTCGTTTTAAAACCCGGCTTTGGGATTTGCAAGAAGCACCATCGATCTGCCCGCACTGTAGTCTCGGTTGTGCAACGATTCCAGGCGGTCGCTATCGAGAAGTGCAAAGGGTGAAGGCTGGTATCAATCGCGAAACGAACGGTTTCTTTATCTGTGACCGCGGTCGTTTTGGCTATGATCATGTGAACCATCCGGAACGCCCACGCCAGGCACATGTTGACGGCCAGGCGGTGACTGTCGATGCCGCTTTACTTGCCGCCCGTGAAAGAATTGCTGCAATGGTTCAGGAACATGGACCGAACAGTGTTGCCTTCCTTGGATCGTCGCGAGCAAGCCTGGAGGCCAATGTCCTTCTGCGTGACTGGGCTGTAGCGACTGGTTCAAAACAATTGGTTTACGAAGCGCATCAGGCGCGTGATCACGCCGCCCGTACCCTCGTCGCCAGACTGGGCGACCGAGCTCGCAGTCAGGAAGAACTAAGGCAAAGTGATCTGATCGTTCTCTGCGGTGCTGATCCTGTGGCAGAAGGGCCTATGATGGCTTTGGCGATACGTCAGGCGGTCCGCAACGGCGCCAAGGTTTTTGTCATCGATCCGCGACCGGTTGCTCTCCCTTGCGCAGCAAGCCATCTGTCTCTCTCTCCGGAAAGGCTCTCTGATGTTCTGACTGCACTCCGCCAAAAAGATCTGAAAGGTTTTGACTCTCCGCACCGAGAACTGCTTGAAGAGCTGCTTGAACAATTTAATACGGCCCAGAGCCCTGTTCTGGTTGGTGGTGCTGATTTGCTTGGAGGCAAGGGTGTTGCTGCGCTTTGTTCTGCCGCAGAGCAACTCTCATCAAAAGATCGTCAAGTGGGTGTGGTTGCCCTGTTGGCCGGGGCGAACAGCTATGCCGGAGCTCTTCTTGCTGATGAAGGCCCTGATTTTGATGCCATTCTTGATGCCGTTCAGGAAGGCACCGTTCGTGCGTTGGTTTGTCTGGAAAGTGATCCTTTCCGCGACGCTATGGCTCCTGCACGGGCACAGGCTGCGCTTGGTCACTTGGAATTGCTGGTGAGCTTTGATGCGACACCAAGTCTGGCGGCCCAACGGGCCAACATCTTCTTGCCTACTCGTGCTAACGCTGAGATGTCAGGGAGCTACATAAATAACGAAGGGCGCCTGCAGGCTTTCCATGCGGTGATTGATCCAGGTCTGCCGATCAGTGAGACCGGTGGTGGCAATCATCCACCGAGGGAGTTCTTTCAGGAAACCCCGGGCTCTTCTCCCGCAGCGGACTGGTTGCTTTTGTCGGGTCTTTTAGGGCGCGAACAAAATCTTACAGAATTACGTCAGGCCATTGAACAAAAAGAGGATCGCTTTATCGGTCTTTCGACGATAGATCACGAGGCTACTGGGTTTAGACTTTTAGCCAAAGGTGTTATGCCGCCGGCGGCGCGAAAGGAGCTTCCTCCTTCTTGTGGGGTTGATACTCTCTCCATGCTAGCCGTTACCGGTCCTGTTGGTTCGCACTGGCTGGCACATTTATCCTCCCCCCTTGCGGCTACGGAACCTCTGCCACATGTTGTATTGCATCCGGAGCAAGCCGAGAACCTTGGATTGTCGAACGGCGACCGGGCACGGTTAACAACTTATTTGGGTCACTGTCATGTTGCGATACAGGTTGACGAAAAAGTTGTTTCTGGTTTGGTGTTAGCGCCACAACTATGGGGAACCGCTCTCGAAGGGATGGTGCCTGGCAGTATGCTTGACTGTCAGCTTGAGAAGGAGGGCAAGGCGTGAACGAACTGTTGATCAGCCTGATTCTCATCCTGGTTAAACTCGGCCTCATTTTCGGAGTCGTTCTTAGCATGGCCGCCTATCTGGTGCTGGCTGAGCGTAAGATCCTGGGCCGAATGCAGATGCGTTACGGACCGAACCGAATCGGACCTGGAGGCATGATTCAACCGTTGTGTGATGTTATTAAGCTGATCACCAAGGAAGACTTTATTCCCGATCGGGCTGATAAGTGGTTGTTTCTCTTTGCTCCCGGTTTGACCGCCCTGACCGCTTTGCTCAGCTTTGCCGTGGTCCCGTTTTCGCCGCCGCTCACTTTGTTTGGTCGCGAGATCCCGATGGTGGTCTGCGACCTGAATATAGGCCTCCTTTATCTTTTCGGTCTCTCTTCCCTGGCTGTCTACGGCGTTGTTCTGGGTGGTTGGGCCTCCAACTCTAAATATTCACTGCTCGGCGCCATGCGCGGTCTGTCGCAGATGTTGTCTTACGAACTGGCGCTGGGTCTTTCCCTGGTGCCGGTTGTCATGAGCGCAAAGTCCTTTTCTTTAACTGAAATCGTCATGGCACAATCGACCTGGCCGAACATGCTGCAACATCCCTTGGCCTTTATTATCTTTAT
>CBDUFN010000065.1:0-13000 GCA_965366475.1 uncultured bacterium
AAAACTGCTTTTCGAGCATTCTGCCCCGGGTCGTAAAGGCTACAGCCTGCCGAAACTTGATGTGCCTGCAGCTGAACTTCCACATGGCCTTTGCAGAGATGAGATCAGTGGGTTTCCTGAACTTTCTGAAGTTGATGTTGTCAGGCATTTTACCCGTTTGTCGACATGGAATTATGGTGTTGATTCCGGTTTTTACCCTCTCGGCAGTTGTACCATGAAGTACAACCCCAAAGTGAATGAAGCTGCGGCCAGGATTCCTGGTTTGGCTGGGATTCATCCGGCAACGCCATCGCATTTGGCTCAAGGGACTCTGGAATTGATGCATCGCCTGCAGGGAGCCTTGGCGGAAGTTTCAGGTTTTGCCAAAGTTACTTTACAGCCGGCTGCTGGAGCGCAAGGGGAGTTGACTGGCATGTTGGTGATTCGTGCCTGGCACGAAGCACGTGGTAGCAAACGAAGCAAGGTTC
The DNA here is from genome assembly GCA_965366475.1 of uncultured bacterium. GTDB lineage: Bacteria > Desulfobacterota > Desulfuromonadia > Desulfuromonadales > BM103 > M0040. Next base: position 468 of record CBDUFN010000065.1, read on the forward strand.
TGATCCCTGATACGGCGCACGGAACCAATCCTGCTACAGCTTCTTTGACTGGGTATGATGTCGTGCCGATTGCTTCTGATGGCGTTTTAACTCTTGAAGAAGTTGAAGCACATATGAACGACGATGTCGCCGCTCTGATGGTGACTAATCCGAATACGCTTGGTCTCTTCGAAACCAACATTGAAGCAATCTGCAAGCTGGTTCATGAACGAGGAGGGCTTGTTTATTGTGATGGAGCCAACCTGAATGCGCTGATGGGAATAGCACGTCCCGGTGACATGGGAATCGATGCTATGCATTTCAATTTACATAAAACCTTCTCAACGCCACATGGTGGCGGTGGTCCTGGTTCTGGTCCTGTTGGTGTTACTGAAGAGTTGATTCCTTATTTGCCTGGACCGGGAGTTGAAAAAGACGGTGACAGTTACCGTGTTGAATCTCCAAAAGCAGACTCTGTTGGCCGTATGATGGCGTTTCACGGAAACGTTGGTGCGGGCTTATGCCTATATTCGTAGCATGGGGCCTCAAGGCCTGAAGCACGCAAGTGAGATGGCGGTCCTCAACGCCAACTACGTGCGAGCGCGTTTGGAAGGGATTTACGATCTCCCTTATAGTAGCCGTTCACTGCACGAAGTTATCTTCTCTGATAAAGATCTCGAAGGTGGCTGTCATACTTTGGATGTTGCAAAACGCTTGATCGATTACGGTTATCATCCCCCGACGATTTATTTCCCGTTAGTGGTCAAGGGGGCGATCATGATTGAGCCGACCGAAACGGAGAGCCAGGAAGTCCTCGACGAATTCTGTGATGCCATGATAGCTATTGCCGGTGAAGCCCGAGACAATCCAGAGTTGCTCCATCAAGCTCCTGTTCGCTCTAAAGTAAGAAGACTCGATGAAACTGCAGCGGCTCGTAAACCAAAGCTAAAGTGGGAAGCAGGCGCGTAGTGCTTAGAGTTCGGAAAATGAAAAGGTCGGTCAGTTAATGACCGGCCTTTTTTTGTTAGAAAGTCTTTTCGAAAAATAATGAGACTAACGTGAAAAGATTATTTTGGATAGTTGCCGTAAACCTCGATGTTGCCTTCTCGGTCAAAGGATAAAACCTGATAGGGCTCTGCTTCTTTGCCTGGCATCTCCATGCCGGGAGATCCCATTGGCATTCCAGGTACACCCAAACCAATAACGTCAGGTCTTTCTTTCAGCAGTCGTATTACTTCATCTTTTGGTACATGTCCTTCCAATACGTAGCCATCAACGATGGCTGTATGGCAAGACTGAAGCGTCACCGGAACGCTGTATCTGGATTTGAGTTCAGAGATGTTACGAATGTCCTCTGATATGACTCTAAATCCTGCGTCTTCAAGGTGTTTTCCCCAGCCGCCGCAGCAACCTCAGCCAGGCGACTTGTACATCTTGATCAACGGTGCTTGAACGTCTTCTTCAGCAAAGGATGAGGTTGCCAGAAACATTGATAGCATGAGTGTTAAAAGTGAGACGGATAAGATTTTGATCATGCTGGCCCCTTTCAGTGGGTCGAGAAAGCAGGATTGCCTTTTGTGCTTACTTAAATATAAGTCATCAGGTGGTTTGATATCAAGGCGAAGGGTTGATCTCTTGTTTCGTCTTTAAAAAATTTCTCCGGGTCTTCGTTGGTATGATCTTTTGATGGTTCCGCCGAGATGGTACTCGAAGAAGGCCATAATCTTTAAGTCGTCATTGGGGTAAGATCTTGGTAGTGGCCCGTAGGTGGCGCCTTGGCGAACGGCTTCCATCGCTTCGCTATCAAGGGCTCTGTATCCAGAACTTTCGAGTAATTGGACGTCGGTTACATTGCCCTGCCGGTTCACTGTGATGCGGATCAGACAGGTCCCCTGCTGTTGTCTCTCGGCTGCTGCGGCAGGGTAGTTCCAGACATTGTAGACGTTGGTGCGGAAGCGTCGCATGAATGAGTGCAACAGGTCCTGTTGACTGTCCATCCATACGGTATCCCCCCTGGCAACATCATCTCGGTATTTGCGGCGCCAGTCACTTTCGATCTGAGCCAAGGCCCTGGGGGAAATCTGGGTAAGAGTCTCCAGGTCCGGGACCTTTGAAGACGTCTTTTTCTGTGGTTTCGATTTCCAGCCATCTGGAGTGAATGGTAATGGTTGCTCTTGAGCTATCTGTTTTTTGATCTCTTCTGTGCGTGTTTCAGGTTTGGAAGGTGGAGGCGTTGGTTTAGCTGGTTCTGGCGCGCGAATACTTTTCTGGCGATCTTCAGTGTCTTTGCCTTGTGGCGCCATTTCTTTTTCAACGACCTGATCTTTCTCCGCGAGCCTCTTTGCAGGCTTTTTACGTGGCTTCTCAAGCTCTTTACGTATCGGTAAGTCGAGCTCACGGTCTTGTTGTTGCTGAGGGCGCACCTCAACATAAACGGGAGCAGGAACATCCGCTGCGGGAAACAGCTTTTGTTTCGGAACCAGAAGCAGTAGCAGGTGCAACAAAAGCGAGATCAGGATGAATACTGTTGCGATTCTGTTTTGTTTTTGTTCAAAAGTCATGTGCCCTCTATTCAAAACATCCAATTATATTACAATTGTGCAGTTCACTACCACTATGGAATAAATTGATTTGACAGGCGACTGTTGGGGAAAGGAGTTGACGGTTCCTGGGCCTTCCGGTATATTTCCAAACCTAAATAAAACCATGTTTGAAGGAGGAAATATCAATGCATCTTGTAGAACAGATCAAAGCGAAAGCCCGCACCAACACCCAGACAGTCGTACTTCCTGAGAGTTATGATGATCGTATGATTCAGGCTGCAGAAGCGATTACCAAGGATGGCCTGGCAAAAGTCGTTCTGCTTGGTGATGCTGCAAGTTTAGAGGCAAAGGCCGCAGAATTAGGCGTCTCTCTCGCTGGTGTTGAGTTGATCAATCCTAAAAATGCTGCACAGCTTGATGGCTATATTGATGAATTGGTGGTCCTTCGTGAGAAGAAGGGCATGACTGCTGATCAGGCTCGAGAAACATTGACTGCTGAGGATAACCTTTTCTTCGGTGCCATGATGGTTCGTAAAAATGATGCTGGAGGCATGGTTGCCGGTGCTTACAATACAACCGGTGACGTGTTGCGTGCGGCCTTCCAGGTTATAGGCACGGCACCAGGAATGAAAACGGTTTCGTCGGTTTTTCTAATGGTCACTAAAAATCCTGATTTCGGTGAGAATGGTGTCCTCTGTTTTGCAGACTGTGCTGTTAATCCGAATCCCAATGCGCAAGCACTGGCGGAGATTGCGATTTCTACAGCGAGTAGCTGTAAGAGTTTTCTCGGTGTTGATGCTCGCGTTGCGATGCTCTCTTTTTCAACCAAAGGAAGTGCCAGCCACGAAGATTGCGATAAGGTTCTAAAGGCATTGGAGATTGCCAAAGGCCTCGATCCAAATCTGCAAATTGATGGTGAACTTCAAGCGGATGCGGCTTTACTCCCTAAAGTTGGTGATAAAAAAGCTCCTGGCTCTTCTGTTGCAGGTAGGGCAAACACGTTGATTTTCCCAGATCTTGATGCGGGTAATATTGGCTACAAGCTGGTTGAGCGTGTTGCTGGTGCAGAAGCCGTCGGTCCGATCGTTCAAGGCCTTGCCAAGCCTGTTAACGATTTATCACGGGGATGCTCTGTTGACGATATCGTCTCTGTCTCTGCAATTACAGCTGTGCAGGCGCAAGGTTGATAAGGCCTGTATCTTAAATACACTTGTTGTCCGTTTCTTTTTAAGGGTTGGTAGCTTGCTATCAACCCTTAATTTATGGCACTTTGGTATAGGAGCTTTGTTTGTTCTCTGGGGGGAGATATGTTTATTTATGAAAATGAAGGTTTTCTTGAAGTCGAAACCAATCAAATTAATCAACTCTGTCGTTCGACCCACTCTGTAGATTTTGGCGATACCAGTCGTGGTAAGTACGAACTCCACGCTGTCCTTTGCGATTCCCTAGATAAATCTGAACCACGTTGCCGAATAGCTTTTTATGACAAAACGCTCAAGAGGGCATTGGTCTTTGCCGTTTCTGCTCAAGGGGAGCTGACTGCTTGGCAAAATGGCCAGGAAAAACTTGTCGCACTAGGTTTCGAATGCACCAACGTGAATCTGCAACTCAGTCCTGCTATGCAGGAAGTTGTGTTGCGTGATGTTGCTGGTCTTGAAACCCCGGACGAGGCCCGAAGGCAACGAACAAAAAAACTTAAAGCTCTCGCAGATTTCCAGCAAGCATATGATACCGACCCAAAGAGCTCCCAAGGTAAGAAGGCCGCTCTAAAGTTGAATGCTGAAAAGCGTTTGACAGAGCGAGCCGATAACTTACGCCAGATTCTTGAGGACCATCTCTCTCCAGAAGAGAATGAAAGCTTTGACAATGAAGCGATTCTCTCTCAGTTGAAAGATTTGACAGCCAGATTGGAAGTGGCTGAACAGCTTGCCGAAGCTGAACGCAGTCAAAGGGAGATGAGTGAGTCGATTACGGCTGCTGCTGAAAAACGAATCCAGGAATTAGAAGAGATACTGGTGGATGTCGAGACGAAGTCCTCCGATGAAATCAAACTGAAAAGAAAAGTTGTACAACTTCAGACGAAGATCAAAGGACTTGACGCTGAGTTGGTTGCCTCTCGGACGGAGATCGAGAGTGAACGTGATAAACAGGTTCATTTTATTGAAGACGTTAAAAGAGCCAATGAGCAGATTGCCGGGTTGGAAAAGAATTTGAAAAAAGTGGAGGTTTTCAATGAAGAACTCCAGTTGCAGCTAACGCAAGAAGGTGATGAAAAAGTTAGTCTTGATAAAAATTTCAAAGAAGCAGAATTGCGTGTCAAGGTTCTGAATAAAGAACTCGAAATGCTGGAAGAGCAGTCGAGTGAATACGATGAGGCGATCAAGGAATTGGCTGTTGTGAAAGATAAGCTTGATCAACTGCAGTCTGAGTTGCAAGATTCGCTGGAGCTCAACAGTCAATTAGAAAAGCAGTTGGCCAGCGTTAAAGATATGAATGATGATCTTGTAGAAAACCTCAAGAACTCCGAAGAAATTGTTAAAAACAAGGACGAAGACCAAGACGCTCTGACGGCTCTCACCATTCAGTATGAGAACCTCATTAAGGAACATGCTGATCTGCTCGACGAATATGATCAAGTACGCAGTGTCCGTAAACGTCTGGAGAGAGTTGGATTGGAAGATGATCGCCGCATAGAGGCTCTTGAAGAGCAGCTTGCTTCTGAAAAAGCTGTTGTTGAAGCATTGTCTTCGGAGAGGGACTCTGGTTCCGATGTTGCAAATGAAATGCTAGCGTTAAAAGGAGAGCTTCAAGGGTACGTTAAACAGTTAGAGAAGGAGCAAAGCTTTAGAGTTGCTCTTGAAAAAGACTTAGATGGTGCAAACCGTATGATTGATTCTCTTGAGCAGATGGTTCGTGAGACGAGCACCTCGGATCGTGAAATTGTCCGAGGCGAAGAATCAGAGAGTGTAAATGGCAAAGTGCAGGAGCTTGAAGGTCAGTTGCATCTTCTTGAAGAGCAGTTTGAACAAGAACGTATAGCGCAGAAGAGTCTTGTCGATGAACTTGCGGCAACACAAAAAGAACTGGCGGCACAGGAAGCTTCTTTTGCCCGTAAGTTGATCGAAAAGGAGGATGTCGCCTCGCGCCCCAGTTCCGCTGCTGATGCCTCTGAAGTTTCAGGGAGGCCTGCAACCAAACCTCTTCCGCATGAGCTTAGGCCGGCGCCGAAGAAGGGTGTCTTGTTTTGTCCTGACTGGGATCTTGAAGGTTTGCCTTGTAACTCCAGCGAACAGGTACTCAAGGTCTGGGAAACAGTCTTCAATGTCCAGATCTCACTGGAAGGATATCCTGCACAATATTGTATGGCTTTTCTGGTTCTGCTCCGTGTCGGCAAACAGAAAAAACTCTTCATGCTCTTCCGACTCAAACAGAGTAAGCATACGCTTGTTTCTGTGCCGGCAAAGACTCCGAAGGATGAAAAGTCATTGAAAAAAGCGATTAAGGAAGGGCTCAAGTATCTGAAGATGAGTGGCTTTGAGATGGAAGAGCTTTCTGGAGAGCATATTGAGGGTTCTCTGGGAAGCTACTTCCTTGACGTGGATTGAGCTCGCAACTATTTCTTGAGAATATAAAAGCAAAGGCCAGGAAAAATCCTGGCCTTTGCTTTTTCTCTAACTGTCTTCGCGGTGTGCTATGAGCGTTGGAACTCAGAAGAGGAAAAACTGTACTTAAAGTTCATATGATCTGTATAGGTGCCTTCGAGAATAGCAACAACGTCCTCAGTGAAAACCAGCTCTTCGTCGGTCGGGATGACGAACACTTTTACCGGGGAGTCGGGGGTAGAAATGACAGTCTCTGCTTTGCGGGTCATGGTGTTGCGGTTCTTCTCTTTGTCGAGAAGGATCCCCATGAATTCAAGACCCTCAACTGCTTTTTCACGAATCAACCAACCCATTTCACCAACGCCTGCTGTGAAAACAACAGCATCAATCCCGCCTGTTGCCGCTGCATAAGAGCCAATGTACTTTTTCAGGCGATATGCTTCTACATCAAGAGCCAGTTGACAGCGTGGGCACTTGTCTTTCTCTGCACCTTCGATGACATCGCGGCGGTCAGTGTATTGACCCGTGATGCCAAGAATGCCTGATTTCTTGTTTAGTACACTGTCGATTTCTTTTGGCGAGAGCTCTTCCTGCTCCATAATAAAAGCTGGAATGGCCGGGTCGATATCGCCGCAACGAGTACCCATGACCGCTCCTTCCAAAGGTGTCAATCCCATGGACGTGTCGACTGAAATTCCGTTTTTAATGGCTGCATGTGAAACGCCATTGCCGATATGCATAGTGATGATGTTGCAATCTTTAGGGTCCTTGCCGAGCATTGCTGCCGCCCGCTTGGAGACATAAAGATGACTTGTGCCATGGAAGCCGTAACGACGTACACCGTACTTTTCATACCACTCATATGGCAGCGGGTAGGTGTACGCTGGTTCCGGCATGGTCTGATGGAAAGCTGTGTCGAAAATTGCTATGTGCGGTACGTCAGGGAGAACGGATTGAGCGGCTTCAATCCCTGAAATATTTGGTGGGTTGTGCAGAGGGGCCAGGTGCTGAACTTCTGTGATGGCATTCAGAACGTCCTCATCAATGGGGACCGAACAGGTAAACTTCTCGCCACCGTGGACAACACGGTGACCAACGGCTGAGATGCTGGTTATCTCATCGACGACGCCGTATTCCTTGTCAGCGAGGATCTTGATGATCAGGTGAATGGCAACTTTATGGTCGGGGCATTCGTATTCTTCCCGATAGGTTTCTCGACCGGGGACTTCATGAATAATGTAGGAGTCTCCGATTGTGACACGCTCAACCATGCCTTTCGCGATAACCTCTTTTTTCTCCCAGTCGTAGAGCTGGTATTTGACTGATGAACTGCCGCAGTTTAAAGCCAGGATATCCATAAGATCTTTCTCCTCACGATGTATACATTATTTTTTATATGAAAAATCAGAATGCTGTTTTAAATACGTTTTTTTAGTCGCGCTTAAAATTTTCTTAAGTCAGGTTTTATAACGCTTTACAGGTTTAAATCGTGTTGTGAGAGGGTAATAGAAGGGCTCTAAAATTGCAAGTTTTTTAAGGATAAAGTGGCTTCTGTTTGCTCTGGACAGAATCGTTTTGATACGGTAAACTCCCCAAAGTTTCTGATCAACAAACTTTAAAGAGGAGGAAATACCCATGGCTTACACAATTAATGACGAGTGTATCAATTGTGCCGCTTGTGCTGACACCTGCCCGGTTGACGCCATCAGTGAGCAGGGTGACGTGCATGTAATTGATGCTGCTACCTGCACTGACTGTGGTGCTTGTGTTGACAGTTGCCCCGTTGCAGCAATCGAGGCTCCCTAAACACAGCCCCATTAAGCGCAAAACGAAAGAAGGCCGCATCTGAAATAGATGCGGCCTTCTTTCGTTTTATCGTTAGCAGTTTGAACTTAACCTGCACCTGGTTTTGAATCCACCACCTCAACATTGATGTTAACAATTCCATCTGGCAGGTTTCTAAATACAATTGTGAACGGTATGGAGGTTCCAGCCGCAACATTCATGTTGGACAGGCTGTCACCGAATTGGTTGTTCATTGCTTCTTCAATGGAGGCAAAAGGCATTGTTTTTAATGCTGAATCACTAAGTTGATTTCCGCAGGAGACTGTTTGTTGAAGAAGTGTTTGTCCCTGTGCACCTAGCAAAACACCTTTGATTGTAATTGCTGAACGGGTTGTCGGATGATTGTTGACGGCTGCACCCTGAATGACCAGCATTTGTCCTTCTACTCCGTTCACATAAGAACTTCCTGAAACGTTAATGCCGATACGATCGCCAGGTGAACTCGGTGGAGCTTCACCAATGTACTCCTGAAGGAAAGGGAGATACTGGCCAACCGTATTCAGATTGATAGTCCCTTCCTGCATGAAAAGGTAGCCTGCCGCGCCGCCCAGTATGACTAACAGCAGAATTAATAAAACCAGAATGCTCGAAAGAGAACTCTTCTTTTTAGGCGGTGCAGGTAGAGGCTCTTCGTCATCGTAGTCATCTACTGGAGGAGCGGGACTTTCCTGCTTCTGGCTGAAAGATTCTTCCTCTTCTTCTGGCCTTTCAATTGTTGCGCCGGAAAATTCATCGTCAGAGTCAAATCCAGGGGGTTCACTTTCGTCGCTGTCACTGGCAAAGGCTATCTCACCAAATTGCAACCCGTCATCTCCTGAATCGGGCGCCGTACTCTCCGCAGGCGCATCAGTTGTGTCGAACTGAGGCTCTTCGAAGTCAAAAGAGGTGTCCTCTCCTGATGTCTCATCGCTCCATTCAGAAGAAGCCTCTTCACCAAAGGGGTTGTCGTTGTCAAAGGCAAATTCATCTGGTTCGTTGCTCTTATCACTTGCCGCAGAAGCAGATTCTTCTACGTTGTCGTCAAAGCTGAAAGCGTTATCCTCTGAGTCTTCCCCGAAAGAGAATTCACCGGGCTCGTCTTGCTGACCATCCGCTTCGTCGTCACCAAAGGAGAGCTCGGAAGTCTCTGAGCTTTCTTCAGTAGAAAAATCTATGTCTTCGGTGGGCGTTGCTTCCGCCTCCGGCTCTTCATTGAAATCAAACTCCATGTGTCCAGCCGGATCATCGGTTTCACTGAAGGCATCATCAAAATCGGTTGGCGCGTCTAACGTGCTATCGAGCTGAGGCTCTTCGTTAAACGAGATTTCCGAGTCGGTAGATGCAGACTCTTCGTCTTCGAAGTTGTCGTCAACGGGTTTGCTGGTGTCTGCAAAAGAGAATTCATCGGCAAGCTCTTCACCCATTCCGTCGCCAGAATCAGTTTCGAATGCGCTAAAGTCAACGTCTTCACTGTCGGTTTGTGACGTTTCTTCAGTTGTTGGCTCTTCTTCTGGAGCAGGTGTCGGAGTCTGCATTTCTTCGAAGGCGGGAGCGTCCGTCGGAACACTTTCCTGGGGCTGCTCGGATGGCATTGGAGTTTCTTTGGGGATTTCCTCCATGTTGAAAGAACCAAAGTCGACCGCTTCCTCTGCCGGTTCAGGTTCTGGAGGCATGACCGTGAAGATCTCTTTACATTTGGAGCAGCGGACTTTAGTCCCACCTGGTTTAACTTTTTCGTCCGCTAACCGAAAACGGGCTTGGCATGATTCACACTGAACAATCATTCAGTTTCTCCCTCGCTATGTGGCTTTCTCAATAACTCTGGCCTCAGCGAAAATTCAAGTTCCCTCGACCACCCGGATGTCGGGCAAGTCGCGATATCTTTCATCAAGGTCTAGTCCGTAGCCAACAATAAAGCCATCGTCCATTGAGAACCCTATATAATCCACGGGCACCTCTGTGACGCGATGAGCTTGTTTGTCGATCAAAGTGCATATGCGTAAACTGGCAGGCTCACGGTTTAACAACATATTGCGAAGTGATTCAAGTGTCAGGCCACTGTCGACAATATCTTCAACGACCAGAACATGTTTGTCTTTTATCGACATCTCCAGATCTTTCCGGACTTCTATAATTCCTGAAGATTGGGTGGCCGAGCCATAACTGGCAAGACGTACAAAATCAATAACCGTCGGAGTCTTGACCGCACGAACAAGGTCGGCGATGAAGAGGAAGGAGCCCTTCAGGACGGCGATCATCATGATCTCTTTGCCTTGGTAATCCCGATCTATTTGATCAGCAAGATCATTAATTCTCGTAGCAATTTCTGCTGCAGAGAAAAGCGGTTCTGTGGATAGCTTTACATTGAGGTTTTCTGAGGTCGTCATAATCGGCTATTCTATAGCAAAGAGGCAGGTTTATGTCAATTTTTTCGCAGGATGCACTTCCTTGCGAAGGGTCAAGAAATCTTGTGCTATAATCTGCATCTGAATTAGGTTGCTGTAACAATATAGACTCTCTCTGGTTCCGCTTATTCAGTTGTGGCACCAGAAATATCTCAGGAGACCCCCGATGCGTTTTATTGTCTGCCTCTTTATGACCATGATTTTTAGCTTTTCTTCAACCGATGTTTTTGCGGCACCAGATCTGCACGTAGAAAGCCCGAATTTCGATTTCGGTGAGATCTTTCAAGGTGAAAAAATACCGCACGTTTTTGAGTTTTTTAACAAGGGCGATGAAACTTTAAAGGTCGATCGGGTCCGTAGCTCTTGTGGCTGCACTGCCGTGTTGGTGTCGGAGAAGGCCATCCCGCCTGGAGGCAAGGGGGAGCTTAAGGCCAATTTTGACAGTGCTCGCTTCCAGGGCGCTATTAGTAAAACGATATATCTTTACAGTAATGACCCTGTCCGGCCGACAATGCAGTTTCATATCAAGGGGAAAGTGCTCAAAACGATTGCTGTTGACCCCACCCAGATTAATTTCGGCAAAGTCGCCGCAAGGAAAACCGTCAGAGCGTCCGTTGTGTTGCGTAATCAGGGGTTGAAGCCCTTGACGCTTGGTAAGCCACATACGACAGCAGCTGAGTTGTCGGCCAAAATGCCGGAGTCGAAACTTGCCAACGGAGATGAGGTGACTATCGAATTGAGGTTGACCCCCAAGCCGGGCCATTCACGGTTTAGTGGTTATGTCCTGGTTCCTGTTGATGGTGTGCCTAAAAACGAGTTGCGTATTCCTGTATATGCCACAATCAGCAAATAAAGTTTTGCTGGGTTGAAAGAGTCTATGGATGTTCTATAATGATCAAGTTTTGTCTTCTTTTCAGCTTTAAGAATTCAACTTTGATATTTTCTAAGGAGTTTGCATGACCACTCATGTCTCGCCTCCACAACGGCGAAAGTTTCTCTACACGATGCTTGGCGGACTTGGAGCACTGATTGGCGCTGCTTCAGCTTGGCCTGTTTTTAGGTTTCTATCTCCCCTTGATACCGGTAGTGGTAGCGCTCAGGTTGTTGTTTCTCGTAGTGATGTTAGTTCTGGGAAAGCCCATTTTTTTCAGTATCAGGGCAAGCCGGCAGTGGTTCTACAGCCTTCACCTGGTAGCTTTGTCGCTCTCTCGGCCGTTTGCACTCATTTGGGTTGTGTTGTTGCTTGGCAAGATCAGGCTGGTGAGTTCCTTTGCCCCTGCCACGGAGGCCGGTTCTCAGCGGATGGTCAGGTCCTTAGCGGCCCACCACCTGCACCACTTGAAACTCTTGTCGTCGAGCTTGATGGCGATCAGCTCAAAATCGGATAGGGGGTTTTTATGCAACCGATAAAACTGCTGGTCGATTTCGTCGACGCCCGTCTTGGAGTTAAAGATCTTTATACCAAGGAGCTTCATGGTTACCTGCTTCCACGTAAAGTGAATGCCTGGTATACCCTCGGAGCCGTCCTTCTGATGCTTTTTAAGCTACAGATTATTACCGGTATTCTGCTTCTGATGTTCTATGTGCCAGATGCGGAAAAGGCTTTTGCCAGCGTCCAGTACATCATGAATGAAGTTCCTTACGGTTGGCTCTTCCGCATGCTCCATGCCGTTGGCGCCAATGTCATCATGATTGCCCTGTTGCTACACATGCTTTCGGTGCTCTTCATGTCCAGCTATAAAGGACGTCGAGAGTTCACGTGGCTAACGGGTTTTACCATTCTCAACCTGACTATGGGACTCTGTCTTACAGGTTACCTCTTGCCATGGAGTCAACTCTCCTTTTGGGCGACCACCGTCGCTACTGATGCAGCAGGTGCTGTCCCGGTTTTTGGTGAATTCATTGTTGAATTTCTCCGTGGTGGAGCAACCGTTGGCAATCAAACCCTGGGTCGATTTTTCGCCCTGCACGTGGTGGGCATGCCTCTTATCTTGCTCGGTCTGATCGGCGTCCATCTTTTTTGTGTTAAGCGTCGTGGAATTTCTGCACCGCCGTTTGGTGATGATTTTAAAAACAGTGAACCCATGCCGTTCTTTGAGCATGAGAAGCATAAGGATGGCATCCCCTTTTTCCCGAATTATTTTGTGAAAGACGCGGCCGTGATCTGCTTCTTCATTGCC
>CBDUFN010000066.1:0-12935 GCA_965366475.1 uncultured bacterium
AACACAACCGAAGATCAAAAGCTCGCCACGCCCTACTCCACCATTCAAAAGTAGTAATGGATGACCTTTGGATATAACGACCAATGCGCCAGTGACCGAGATTGGGATGCCGACAATGCGACTTAGAGGCAATGCTTCGCGATAGATCAATGCAGAACAAATTGTTATAGCGACGGGGTTGAGAGCAATTATCAGCGCTGCTCGACCTGCACCGATCAAAGTAAGGCCGTTAAAGAAGAACAGGTTGTATGCGAAAACTCCGGTTAAACCAAGAGCGGAGACAGACAAAGCCTGAGTGACGCTAAGCTTAGGCAATCTCCCTTCGAGCTTCCAAACGGCAAGTAGCAAACAGATTGAAGCGATCGCAAAACGAAAGAAAGCTGCGGAAACAGGTTGAGCGTTCCCAGCCAAAAAACGTCCGGCAACAAAGGTCCCACCCCAGAAAAAAGCGACAGCAAAAAGTTTTAGATAGGTTCTTAAATTGGACACCCTGGGATTACTATCTATCAATCCAGACCCCAGATTGACATGACTTCAGGAATGATCGGTTCACCCTCTTCTCTATGAGCAACCAACTTCAGTCGCAAAGCAATAGTCGCGGCATACTCTGCCAAAGGCCACTGGTTAAGGATACGCACAGCATTGTCTGGCGTACTGGGTATGACACGTTCAATATCGTACACAGTGTCATCAGATACCCCGATAGCTAGGTTGGCTAAACCTGCAGCGACAGCAGCGAAACTGTCACAATCGTTTCGACTGTCTAATTCCTCCAACCATTTCAGGTAGAATTCGACAACCGCAGCAGTTAAAAGACTACCACGACACTTGATGAGAATTTCTATCTCTTCACAGTCTAACGCCCTGCAATGAGACTCAAGTAATGACAGAATTCGTCGATCTCCGGTCATCACGAGGCCTCCCAATACAGCTAAACCGTTAGCCAAAGAGCCTCTATCATATAAGTCTAGAAGCTCACTTGCCCCAGCTATAGCATTCTCTTCATTTGAAGGAGCAAGCACAGAATAATCGAGTGTAGCTGTTGATGCTACAGGCCTGGCGGGGTCGCAGCAGATAAAGGGCATCAACGCATGGACGCCGATTTGTTTGTCCAATACCTGGTCAACCGTTTGCTGGTAATTTCGAAAGCGTTGTGCTGGATGGATCCGTGTTGCGTAGTGTCTGTACAGTAGCAGGAGTTTCTCTACGAGGGCCGGATTCGCTGTCTGACCATAAAGTTTAGTGGCTGCAAGAGTCGCAGTTTCTAGTTGCTCATCGTTTAGACCCAGAGCCTTTTCCGGGTTATCAAGAACATCATTGATCTGTTTATCATTCATAGTTCTGATTATCCTCTATGTTGGTATTTTTCGATGTTGGCAATCGACTGCAAATTATATTAAATTACATTGATATTACAACTTAAAGATAAGAATAGATTTTAAGAACATTAGCCCATAACACAGAATTGTAATGACATGATACCTGAACGCGTTCGAAAGATCCTCGAGGACAACAAGTTGCAGGCAAGAGAGTTCCCACCGGGTAGCACTCCTACGTCAGAACTTGCCGCCCAACAACTTGGTGTAGCTGTTGGCCAAATAGCTAAATCCATGGTTCTAAAAGCAAAGAACGGATTGTTTTATTTAGTCATTTGCCCTGGAGACCGCCGCATCTGCAGCAAGAAAGCAAAGCATGCGATTGGCAGTAAGGTCCGCATGGCCAATAGTGAAGAGACCGAGGTTGCAACCGGATTCAAGCCCGGTGGGGTTTGCCCTTTTGGTGTCGAAGGGTTGGACATCCTGATCGACCAAGGGCTCTCAGCTTACGAAACGATTTATCCCGCAGCGGGCAATGATGCCTCCGGTGTACCAGTAACATTCTCTCAATTACAAGAGATGACCCAAGCACAGATCGTCGATGTGATGCTCGAATAGAATCCTACACATAAATAAATTCATGGCACTTTTGCCCGGGCTCAAATTGACATAAAATCAGATCAAGTTTTGTCCAAATACCTACAACCTCTTAACCAGAAGGCTTAAAATCAATGAATGACTACAAACTCTACAAATGCCAAATCTGCGGCGACCCTTATCTAGGCGATGAGGCACCGATCAACTGTCCTTACTGTGGTGCCAAGAAACACCATTTCGTAGACGCTCACGACTATGTCAACAAGTTCACCCAGGAAAACAATTTCACCAAAGAGGAAATGAACAACTTCTCAGCAGCTCTTGATATAGAGATCGGCAACGCCAGCTTTTACAAGGCTGCATCAGAAAATTCAACCGAAGATTTTCATAAGTGGTTATTCAAAGCTTTAATGAAGGTTGAATCTGAGCATGCAAGTATCTTTGCAAAACATCTAAAAATTTCCAAGCCAGCCTTGTTTGATGTTGAAGCGAGCAACGATGGTGAGAAGAATCTGCAAGAGAGCCACCGTCGTGAACAGATCGCAATTGAGAATTACAAACAATTTGCTGATGCAGCAACGACAGCACGCGCTAAAGAAGTCTTCAGTGCATTGGTAGAGATCGAAGAGGATCATCTGGGGCTGGAAGACTGAATCGAAAAGTAGTTTGATGTTACCCAAAGAGCCGCCCCTGATCAGGGACGGCTCTTTGGGTATGACTTATTGTCAAACAAGACAAACCAGGCAACATCTAACGACAAGCACTGTTTTTCTTTTTAGACTCATTGATATAATCGTTGCAGCCCTTTAGATGTCATTCGTATGCGCGTGCTAAGGAGCCAAACATTTTCGGTCAAAAAGCCACAAGCGAAGGCGAATTCAACCGCATCTAGGGTTTTCCAGAGAACATGAACAACCAATTATTTCATCCATAGCCTCAAGACTTTCATCGTTATCGGTAAAGCTTTCTATGTCCTCTCCCATTACGGCGAGCATTTTAAGAAAATTCAATGTCAAATCAGGGTTCAACTGCGTTCCAGAGAGACTGAGTAACAACCCGCTAACCTTTGAAAAGTCCCAGGCGTCCTTATAAGACCTTCTCGTTCTTAGAGCATCGAAGGTGTCAGAAATCATTGTCATCTGGCTACTTATACTAAGTTCCCATTTTGGCGGGGCCTTTGGATAACCAGTCAAATCGTACCTCATATGATGTTCATAAGCACTAAAGACAGCAAGCCTAGGAATGCCTTCCTGGTTCATAAGGTATTGTGCCCCTCTCGCAGGATGTTGCTTAATCATAGCAAACTCATCTTCATCTAGTTTGCCGGCCTTGTTGAGGATTTCTCTATCAACAAAAATCTTACCAGCATCATGGAGCATACCGGAGATACCAAGGTCATGCAGCATTTGCCCTTCTATGCCCAATGCCATTCCTTGAGCAATATTTAGAATGCCGACATCGACTGAATGGGTAAAAGTATATTCATCTTGCATTCGGATAGGGACCAAAGCCAAGAAGGGATTGATGTTTTTCTTAAAAGCCTCAATAAAACCCGCGACAACGGAGGCGACCTGCTCAATATCAAGAATGCTTTGCTCTGCAATAGAGTCAAATTGGTTTTGCACGCCTTGCTTTTCATCATCAGTTAGTTCTTCAAAAGATGAGATGGTACGAACATTACTATCAGAGGGAGCATCAACGCCTCCGAGTTGAATCAGATTCGTCATTATCTTTAAAGAATCAAGGGGCGCCTTGCCAAGTAAAACCTTAACCATTTGTTGTAATTCGGTTGAGGTAAAACCTTTTGAAAACTTCAGGAAGCCGACATCATGTTCTTTACAATATTTAATCAGCTTGTCGACGTTAGGGTTTTTCTCAAGAGGTTTGCCTTGATAGAGAAGTTCCTCATCAACTCGTGCCAACATAAGCTCTGGTTCGTTTTGAAAGAACAGTCGGAAAGAATCAGACAACTTAGCAAAATGAGCGAGGACTCGTTGATGGTCCGGAGAATACAATGCTGCAGTTGAGACAGCGCCGGTGAGGCTTCTGATTATTTCGTTAACAACGTCAAGTTTTGTAACCCGTCGCATGGTTAAGCCTCCACGCGACTTTGAATCGCTGTCAACCTGCTTCTTAGGTCGCCCTTAAAAGATGGAAGGTTTTCTTTAAGAACAGGCAGCAATAGTGAAGAATCATAGGATGAGAAGACTTTGAGGATCTCCTCCATCAACTGTTTGTGCTGTCTCGGGTGCAGGGTGTTTTTCATAGAGAGAAGTTCGAAAAACACCGGCAAGGAGCCTTTGGGAGCGACTTTAGCTAAAGTTTTCACAATGGCTTTCTTTTGTTCGAGACGATAATTAATGACAGGATTGTTGTACAGCATCTCGACCAATTCCTTAACGATAGGAGCTTTTTTTGTCATTAATGACAAAGAAATTGCCGTGTCAACGGTATCAACATCCTTGGCTCTTAACATCAGCAACAATTGCTCGATTGAATCGGGGCAATCGTAATGTAAACAGGTCCTAAGAGCTTCAGATTTAACTTTGGGATGAGGGTGTCCTGAAAGAGGCTTAACATAGGGCATAGCATCTTTGTCTTGTATATTCCTCAGGACATAAATAATGTTTCTTACAAAGAACCAACGGGAGTCCTTTAGATGTGTTACTGCGTGTTCTATAACAACCTTAGAGTCGAGCTGTTGCAACAGTTTCAAATAGAAAAGACGGTGTGTACGATGAGCCTCTGTTGCGAGGAAATCCAGCAGTGGCGCAACAAACGAGTCACCAATCGTTAAGGTTAACGACTCAATCTCATCAAATTTAGAATGTCCAAATTTATTGACACCAGCCAAAACCTTTGTTGCAAAGTCACTTGTTGTGATGAGCTGTTTAAATCTTACAAAACTCTCTTCTTCTCCATCTTGTTGGTTGATCAAAAGGCAAAGATCTCTCAACTCTTTATAGGAGCCTTCTTCAAGATAGACATAAACGATATTGATCAGGTTCTCGCCTAAACCTTTGAGTTGATTTTGATCAGGTGATTCATTGAGAATTTTCAGTATAATGTCTGCAACATGCTTCTCTTGCCGAGCATCTTCCAAGGTGCCTTTCAACTTCAGCAGCTCTTCACTTGTGCCTTGAGGCATTACATCGTGTTGAATGATGTTGAGCAATGCATTACGGTATTCATCCGGAACATATTTCTCAAAATCATCCTTCTTAAATAGTTTCTCAATCTCTCTTTTCTTCTCTGTGATCTTATTGTCGAGCTGACCGGCCTGTTCAATATTAAGTTTTTTGTCCTGTGCAATTTTGCTCAGCACTTTCATTATTAGTGGAGGAGCGTATTCGCTGTCTTGAGCAGAGCTCTCCAAGAGTTCGATAATGACTTCATCAGACAATCCGGAGAAAAAATCTTCTGTGAAATCAGGCTTTAGGTTAAGGCTGAAGATGTTAGCAAAAAGTCTTTTTCTAATCGAAGGGGACACGCGACTAATAAATTCTGTCAATTTCACAAGAGCTCTATTACGGTAGCGCTTAACTTTTTCGAATTGCAGTGAAGCTAGAAAGTTACTTAAGCCTTTGCTGAACTTGTTCTGGCTTGCCAATGACATTTTACCCAAAATCTCGCTTGTCATTTCTGCAAGAGTCCCGGGACTTGTGGCATCGTCTTCGGCGACATCCTTATCAGTCTTTGCAGTTAAACCTAGATGGACAGCCTGAGCAAAACGATCCCACAAAGGTGATTTTTCTTTTAAGAGAACGCTCCGATCAAGGATCTCAATATCATCATTAAATTCGATGTCATCTTCAGACATTTCACGGACAATAATAGTATCAACACCCCTTAACTGAAGTGCCGTGACCATACCGCCCTCTTCCCAGGTCTCAGATGGTGGCCGAGCTGCAAGAATAAGTAATTGTTGGATGTGGTTGGACGGAGGATTCTTCTGTATGGTTATTGAGCTGATACCATGCTGAAAGAACATGTACGCTAAACTGATAAAAGCTTTATTGTTACGGTCGATGAAATCATCTTCGTAGAGAAAACCATGCCTCGCTACGGTCATGGTCAACGTTTCATGGTAAAGGAAATAGGTCTCTAAAAAAGTCAGAAGTCTGCCTGTGGCGAGATCAATCTGCGGATTAGAAGCACCATAAAGTTTTAACTGCTTTGAAAGCAACACACTTGTATTAATGATGTTCTTTACCAGAGAAACTTCTTTTTGTTTGTCATCAAGAAGCATAGACGACCCCGCTCTAAGGTTGGACTATAAAACGAATATCGATTTTAGTCTGATTTCCACCATTTTTCTGGCAGAAGTTGAGATGGTCTGTGCACTTCTTGATAATGCTGTCGTAACTATCATCTTTTCTAAGGCAGTGAGCTCCGGCAGAAATTGTTCCTGAAACTAACTCGTCTTCGACATGGAAATAACTCTGCATAAAAAGCAATCTCATCTTTTCGCAGGCCATATGTAATGGGTTATCAGAAACGTTTCTAAACAGCCCAAGAAACAGACCTTCATCAAGCCTGGCGAGGAGGTCCAGCGGGCGAGCATTACGTTTAAGTGTTTGTCCGGCAACGACCTGAAACTGATCAAAGGCCTGTTTCCCATGTTGTTTAAGGAGAACATTAATATTATCAATCTTGAAGAGTGCGACTCCAACCTTTATGGGGTACCGTTGCATCTCAGCCAGATACTGCTGTATCTGCTCTTTTGCATACTTTTCGTTCGCTAATTGTGTGAGTGGGTCCAGCATGGCCAAATCTTCAAGTTCAGAGATTCTGTCTGCTATGGCCCCCGATGGAGTGCTGTCTCTAAAGAGCTCTGATGCACCATTAACTTGCCCGGTTGAGTCATACAGTGGCGCGACACGGACATTAACAGGCACCCTGTAGCCGTCTTTATGTCTGAGAAAAATTTCGTCTTCATGATTGGTACGATGTGCGATGGCCCAACTAAGCGGACACCCGTCACGGCACAAATTTTTACCGTCTTTGTCTACGTGCTTAAGTGGGCTATCATAGCAATGGGTTCCAACCATTTCGTCGGAAGTGTAACCTGTTATTTTTTCGCAAGATTGATTCCAGTAAGTGATTTTTCTTTCTCGCGTTACAGTATATAGTCCATCAAACAAACTGTCTAAAATCTGTTGTTTGTCAATCATGAGTTAAACCCCAAGGTTAGATAAGCGTTCCGAATAACTGCACAAATTACACTTTAACAATTTACATCAGTCTCGATCTCAGGTAAAGGAATGATCACTTTTAACGTCAACATTAAACTTTTCATCGCCAAACAACCGTTAGGAGAAAAACATGCAGATATGGGTCGATGCTGACGCCTGCCCTAGAGCCATCAAGGACATTCTTTATAAGGCTGCAGAACGAAAGAAGGTTCAACTTACACTGGTGGCGAATCAGCCTCTACAAACGCCACCCTCGCCTTTTATAAGTTCGATGGTTGTTGGCTCAGGTTTTGATGTGGCCGATGACAAAATCGTTGAATTAATGAAGACAGGTGATCTGGTCATTACTGCCGACATACCTCTTGCGGCCTCAGCCATCGAGAAAGATGGTCACGCATTAAATCCGCGTGGCGAGTTCTATACAGAAGATAATATCAAGGAACGTCTTGCTGTGCGTAATATGCTCGATGAATTACGTGGTTGTGGCGTTGAGACTGGTGGCCCTGCAGCTTTTAGTAATTGTGACAAGCAGGCTTTTGCAAATAAGCTTGATCAGTTTCTGGCAAAGCATTAAGAGCTTATCTCTCTACTTCTGTCCTCACTGCCCCCCTTTTCCACTACTCACAGAAACCCCGCCAAGAAGGATGTTCCAGACCTGGCTCTACCAACTCAGTACGATTATCAACGGTGTAGTTCGTTAATGAACTTGCTATCTCTTGCTGTAAATTCACCAAACTATTATCTATAAGTTCTTTATTGAAGCCCTTTTCACCAAGTTTAAGGACTAAGTCCAAAGCCACTACTCGACTGACAATATGACCAAGATTGGCCAACTTACGTTGCGTCAAGGTTGTGTTGAGTTCAAAATCTACCAGCTTTTCAAGAAGCCCGCTGGCACGATGAGTAAGATCAAGTTTATTCAGATACTGGTACAGATTCTTTTCTCTGGCCACTTTCATTTTCTTTAGGAGCACTTCTGCAATCTGAATGTAAAGAATATCGTTTGAGCCTTCAAAGATTTGAAAAGGACGACAATCAACAACAGCACGTCCGGCAAAATGATCAAGCCGGTATCCTATGGCTCCAACCAGCTGTAACAATGATTGTGACGCCTCCTGCATCAGATCGGTAATACAGGTTTTAATCGCATTGGCCTCAAGACCTTCTGTGGCGAGATTGTTTTCAATACCGGCACGTTCGCAGGTGTTAATACACATTGCAGAGCAAATTGTAACGGCCGACTGAATACGTGATAGACGGTCTTGGACCTGATCGTAATGATGTAACGCTTTACCACCGACCATTCGTTCGCAACAGTGGCTGGAGGCTTCATCAAGGATTCTGGTGAGAAATCCCATTGCCATAGCCGGGAACTGCATGCGACTACGATGCAGTAAATCAAGCATCATTTTGATGCCGGTGCTATGTGGGACAAGTCTATGAGTTGATGGAATGGTGACATCAATCTTGTTACGCCCGTATGGGATCATATAGAGACCGAGGTTGTTGAATTTTTCCTCAACGACAATCTGCTGCCCAGGCGCGTTGGCATCACAGATAAAAAAATCAATATCGCGCGCAAGGCCTTTGCCACTTGAATGGCGAGCTGTAAGTAACCAGTAATCGGCCCAACCGGTCAATCCGGCCCAATGCTTGGTTCCTTGTAAATGGCAGAACCCGTTATCCTCGGTCCATGAACTCTGCATATGTAGAGCATCACTGCCATAATCAGGCTCAGTGATCATTAATCCACCCATCTTTTTGTGCTGAACAAAATCCTGTAAAACATTTTTCCTGGTTTCATCTTGACCGTACTTACTCACAGGTTGAATAAAGAGAGCCCAGTTAATACCGAAGACCAAGGCTAACGCTAACGATTCATAAGACGCTGCTTCGACGAGAGAAACCCCTTCACGAATAGAACCACCGCGACCACCCTGCTCTTGTGACACAAAGGTTGAAAATGGGCTAGAGGCCATGATATCGCGTAGAACGTATGGGGGAAGACCACGATTGGTGCAGAGGTTGTTAAAGTTTTCACGTTTATGGAATACATTTTCAAGATTGGATTTGAAAGCTTGTAGATAAGCAGGAAAGGGAGTGTTGATATTGGTCTGCTCTGGTCGTGTATAGGCTTGCTTGGCTTTAGCTTGTGTCATTATTTTGTCCTGGCAGGCGGTTAGAGGGAAATGCCAGATTTTATTGTACCTGTGTTCGCGTCTTCTTCAAGGAGTGTTCGAATGATAAGGGCGAAGAGAAGCTCAAAAAGCGGGAAGACAAGCTTCTTTAAGTTTGTTTTTAGGAAGGCTGAGCTGACAAAAAAACGTGGTGGGAATTCAACTAACAGGCAAGCGTACAACAGCCTCTGTATAGAGCCCTTCTTTACTATTTATCTGTAACGAGCCCTTATGGTTTTTGACAATGTCGTTGCTAAGGCTTAAACCAAGGCCCGTTCCGTCAGCTGAGGGTTTACTTGTTACAAACGGCTGTAAAACTTTCGGCAATAATTCAGAAGCAATTCCAGTCCCATGGTCATAAAAGCGTACAGCTAAAGTTGGCCCTGAGACAGAATCATCATAGTCCACTGCCATTTCAAGGCGTTTATTGGGGTTCTGTTGCGGATAGCGTTGATTAAGTGCATACCTAGCATTGCTTATCAGGTTCAGGAATAGCTGTTCGAGCTGCTGAGGATAAGCAGAAATCATCGGGATCTCTTCTGCCAATGTAAGCTCTAAATCAATCCCCTCGTTGTTGAGTTGGCATGCAACCAAGGAGAGGCTTTCAGACAGGACATCTGGTAGATTAATTAATTGAGCTTCAGAGCCGTCTTCCCTAGACAGAAAAAGCAATTGCTTGACAATCCTGGCTATTCGATCGCCCTCCTTAATTATTCTTTCTGCCAGATCGTGTTCTTCACTGCCGTCGAGAGAACGGTTATGAAGTAACTGTGCATAATTGATCACGCCATTAATTGGGTTGTTGATTTCATGGGCGACGCCTGCGGCTAGTTCGCCAATGGCTGCTAGTTGGCCTGTTCTAGCTGTCTCTTTTTGCAACTTGATTTTATCAGTAATATCCTGACCGACTTCAACAACGTTAAAGACCTTACCGTCACTATCAAGGATCGGGAAAGCCCTTTGTAACCAAGTACGTCCATCAGGGTTCAAGCGGTCCGCTTGAACAGGTTGTCCAGACTCAAAACATTTTAGTACCGGGCACTCTGGACACGGGGTTGTTTTGTCATGCATCACAGAATAACAGAGCTCTCCTTTTGCAACACCTCTGAAAGATTCTCCCATAGGCGAATCTTTCTGATTGGTCCAGACAATGCGCAGTTCAGAATCAAGCAAAAGAATACGGTCTGAAATCCCGTCTAGAAGACTCTGAAATTGTAATGACAGTAAGCGGTATTCTGCCTCCCTCTCTATGATTTCCTTCTCTGCCTGACGAGACTTGGTGACATCTATGAGGATACAGTTTGTATGTGAGAAAGAACCGTGATCATCGTAACTTGAGCGTCCGTGCAGCGTAACCTGCAAAGGGATGCCGTCCCTTTTTAAGATATCAAAAGCGACAGCCTCAATGGACCCAGTTTCTTTCAATACAGGAAAACGCTCGGAAGCTATAACCCTTGAAGTTTCGGGCATTAGATCTGAAAATTTACGTCCGATAATCTCATCACGGCTATAACCAAAAGTTTCAACCCAAGCAGGGTTGACGTCGATGTAACAACCCTCAGCGTTCAACGATTGGTAACTTAATGGACTGTTGTCATAAATGTTCCGAAAGTTTTGCTCTTGCTCTTTAATTGACACTGCTATTTGCTTTCGAGACAGTTCACTCGCAGCCTGGCCGGCAACAATGCTCAACAATTTTTCTATTTGCTTTGACTGAGTAATTGACTTTCTAAACAGGACACACAGCATACCGAGGACATCACCATGTAAATTCTTCAGTGGGACGCCAGCGTAGCCTGCTGCGTTCTGTTCAAGAAGGGTTTTGTCCTCAGGAAACATTTTTTGAACATCAAACTCACAGATAAAGGACTGTCCAGAAAGGATTTTATCGCAAACAGTACCATCCAGTTGATAATTGACATTCTTCAATATGTTGCCATCAACATATAAGCCGAGGGTTCTTAACTGTTTCTTCTTGCCAGGTATGATTTCGCCAATCATGGCAAAATCAGAAGTAAACAGCTGAGATAATTGAAAAGCTAAGGAAGGGAAATATTCCCCATCTCGCTGAAGTAATGAGATTTGCATGAGGTGATCAAGAAGACGATCATCTAACTCTGAAATAAGCCTGCTTTGCATCAATAACCCCAAACAAGATAAAGAGTATTATGTCCTGCGATTAATTGAGAAGAGAGCCATTTTCAAATCAATGTGGCTAAAATCATTCTCGTCCAGCCAATGAGACACCACAGCTTCCGTCACAATATGGCTCATCGCCAGTTAGCCCGCAACCGCAGAGAAAAACCTTTTGGCGACGTTTAACCTTGAACTCAATAGGTGAACTTTCACTGCCGCTATGTGATTCATCACAAAAAGGGAGGTTTTGTGATTTCCCACATTTACAACGATAGTAAGTTCCGGGTTCAAGTGTGAGACCAATGGGCATGCCTGATTCGTCGTTTTTCATAAAAACCTCAGAGTGTATTGCCCGTTAAATTGGGCAAATCAAAAAAAGAGTGACTACAGAAACAATTACTTCATAAACCAATCATAAACAAATTTTCCAACAACGCCGAGCAACACGAGTTCAATAAAAGTAAAAGCAACCATAACCCAGATTTTCCCCTCACGCTTTTGCAGGCGCCTTGCAAGAAAATCAGGCAAAACTTTACCCATATCTTCGTTCATATTCCCCCAAGCTTCAGAGAAGACACTGTCTTTCTTCTTTGGGGTGATAGTGGCTTTTTTATTGTTGTTCTTTTTGCTCATCGGTTGCCTCTGATATCACATCAACATTCAAGAGAGTTATTAACAAGACAACAAAAAAAACCGCTTGACCAATATCTTTTGGCGCAAGCGGATCATGTTTGTTTGTAGTGCAGTCAACATATTCCCTCACATAACGAAAACCTCTAAAAACTCTGTAAGATTACAGGTTTTATAAGAAGGCGTCAACAAGGGAGACATGTAGATATTTCAGGTTAAGCTCGAAACTCTGAAGGGTTTTGTATCGACAACAAATCAGACAACTGTGACTTTATGACCAACTTCTGACGCTTCCGGAGTCAATATGTATAAAGTTTGATTTTGGGTAATAACCAACCCCACCCATCCTTAAATCAAGAGCCGCTTTACGAACCGTTTTGAGTGGAACACCCGGAAGTCTTAAATCAACAGCCTTGCCTTGCATATGATAACTCTTCTTGGCAACACCGTTGGATTTATTCCGCAGAAGTCTGTTTGATTGTGGTGAGCGATAACCAGACACAATTTCAAAGGGTTGCTTGCCCCCAACCTTGCGGGAAATGGCAGCCATTAAATCCAGAGTCATCGGATCAATAGGGTGTACTTCATTGGTTCTGTGATCTCTAAGGACATGATTGAGATGCTCCAAAGCATTAAGGATGTAATCCCCCTGCTCCCAGTACACGACATCGTTTAACCGCTCACCAGTATGGGTGTTTAATAGGCTCAAGCTGCGTTCTTGTGCGCCGACAAGTGAGTAACGAGCCCACGCAGGGAGAGGGTTTAAGCAAAGCAAAGAGCCCACAAAACCAGCTTTAATTAGCTGGCGTCTGTTGATCTTTGGAAGAGAATCAATGAGTGTTTTTTCTTGTGACATAATACTTACTAAGCCCTGTTATAAGTTA
>CBDUFN010000067.1:0-12710 GCA_965366475.1 uncultured bacterium
TGAAAACCCCTGTTCGTGGTGGGAAAAAATCCAATTGAACCTGGATCTTACCACCTACGGAAGGTGGAGACCAATAGCCGTAATTTCCACCGGACTCATTGGCAAGAAATTCAAAATTAACTGTATGTTCATTTATGTCAAAGGTTCTTGTCACTGATTTCTGACGTGTGTTGCCCCTCGCATCTTCCTTGGAAAAAGCGTATTCGACTGTAATCCGATAGGACCCTTGCCGTGAAACAGCGATTGGCACAGAGATTTCAAGTGTTCTGTATATGGGGCCATAATGTGGATAAAGGTTGGTGATCTCTTCGTCGGAATATCGCCCCTGCACTTTATAACTAGCCTCTCCAACTGTTGCGTATTGTGCGAAAGAGTGTTCATGGGCGATACCTGCCTTCATGATCCTCTGTGACCGTTTAACGGTGAGTGGCAGGACGATGCCTAAAGCAACAACCTGAAAGATGAGAGCAGAAAAAAATGTGATCGTAGCTAGTTTCTTAGAGTGACTCGCTCGCCAGGAAATTATTGCAGCAGCAAAATTACCACTCAGAGCCAGAAAGCCCATAAAGATAAATTGAGCATTAAAAAATCCCCCCAAGTCTTGAAGCTCAAAAGTTTTCGCTACGATGATGATCGGGTTGAATGATTCTGAGAGTTTTCCCAAGAGGAGAAGGGGCACGACAACAATCAGAGCAATCAAGGGAGTCACCGCGAAGGTGAGGAGTCCTATGAAGATGGCCTGACGTGTTGAATTTTTTGGGTGTAGCTCAAGGGTGCCTTTGTTTGGAAGTGTCAACTCTTACCTCGACGAGAAAATGAGGACTCAGGCTATCTCGACTCTTCACACAGTGTGAGTATCAAAGGTAGCGTAACATAATTCAAGTCGAGGCTGAAGTTGAAGTCTAGCAAGACCGCGGTTGGATGGTTTTGCCTCTCTACGACATATTTGCTCAGGTTGCTCCATAATCAACTGATAGATTGATGTTGATCGCGCTTTATCAAATAGAGTGTTGTTCTGTTTGGTCTGATCCATGCTTATTGTTGAGTCTGCCCATTGATGAGGAGCTAGGCCGCAAACTAAGATTCATATCCTTCAACCAGCAGGAGATACTTTTCTTCCAGTTCGGGCGTCTTCGATTCGGCTTTGTCGTAAGCATCCAACATCCTCTCTCGTACTTCTTCCGGAAGTACCCGTTCAGCTAATGGGTAGAGAATGTCATCTTCTTTTTCGATATGACCGCGCAGTAGCTCAGCATAACCTTTGGCGTGCTCTGCAATGATTTCAGCTTGGCCTATTTCACCCTCCATGGCTTTTTGGGCTGCTTCATCAATAGCGCGGACATGCGCGCGGCCTGCGTCGTGCTCCATGTGCATCGCCTCAATCGGCGACTGTTTCTCAGGCATACCGTTTTTGATGAGCTCCATGAACAGCACATCTTCTTCTTTGGCATGATGAAAGCGGTCGGCGTAGTTGCGAATAAAATCGACAGCATCAAGGTAGAATTGCCAGTTCCTGAATTTGCCCTGCTCAAGCAGAGCCGTATTCTTCTCCACCAAAGTAATCATGCGCAAGATAAGTTTGTGTTCGTCAACCATGACTTGGGTCACATTGGTTTTCATCTTAATTCCTCCTCTCACCATTAATTCCAATGATAACGATATCAACTGGGATCTCTTTACCTGATTGTTTCACCGCTGTTTCCGCCATCATCGCCATTCCGCGACAGCAGGGCACTTCCATAATGACGACTGTAACTGACTGCACGTCATTTTGAGAGATCATGGCCGCCAACTTCTCCACATAGGGACTTGTGTTATCCAATTTAGGACAGGCGTTAACCAGGACTCGCCCCTTGATGAAATCACGATGAAAATCAGCGTACGCAAAAGGCACACAGTCAGCTGCAATCAAAAGGTGAGCGTTCTGCAGAAAAGGGGCTGTTGGCGGTACCAGTTGCAGCTGGGTTGGCCATTGCCTCAACTCAGAAGGATGACTCGTTTCATTGGTTGTTTCAGTTTTCGGTCGTTCAATTGTCCGTACGTTTGCGCTTGGGCATCCACATGCGAGAGAGCTCATTTTGTTTCTCCTTCAGTTTCTATTGTATCGAGGTAGTCGTTGATTTCTTGTTCTATATTCGCTTCGATGGCATCACCAAGAGCGTGGATTGAGACGACATCTTTCACGAGGCAGATACCGACACCGCAGGTGACGCAGTCAATATCGTACTTTTGTAAAATGTCACCTATGATGGGATGCTTCTCTATGGTTTTGTTAATGGCTTGCTCGCCAATGTTGCAGTTAAGATTCATGTCAAAAGCTCCTTTGTTTGCATTGTTGAGCCAATAATAAGCTGATAAATGAATAAAAAACATGACTCCGGTCAAATAGATGACAAAAATAGTAAGAATTAAATGGAGGTGAATGATTAAGCTGGAACTAAGAGAGAAAAGAATAGTTTTAAAGTGATAAGAATTGAGACTGACTGAACGGAGCGGCCTCAGGAAAGGTCCTCTTATCGTGGAATCGTTGGATGATTATATTAGAGGCTGCGCAAAGGTGTTCTCAGAATTATCGTTGTTACTGGGGAAGGATTTTTATCCTCAGCTGAATCCTGGCTGCTTATGTTGGCTACACTTCGGCTCTGAGTAGAAAGTTAGATCCAGATGTTGTCGGGAATAAGTAGGTTGTCTTCTTTTGACAGGTTGTTGAGTAATGGACCCGAAAAAAAACGGAATTTCAGAAACGCTCGAACTTATATCCTACTCCGTAGACGGAATGGATCAACTCCCCTCCCTCTGATACAGCGTTCAGCTTTTTGCGTAGTTTTTTGATATGGCTGTCGATCGTGCGGTCTTCAACGATTCGTCGGTCGGAGTAGATCTTTTCCATCAACTGGTCGCGTGAATATATTCTGCCTGGTGCTTTGGCCATAACGCTGAGCAACTGAAATTCTACTGCCGTAAGGTCGAGCTTTTGACTGTGAAGAGTTGCCAGGTAGCGAGATTCATCCAGAACCAGTTCGGCTTGTGCGACGACTTCTCTTCCGGCAGAACGTCTTAGTACCGCCTTGATTCTGGCGACAACCTCGCGTGGGCTGAACGGCTTGCATATATAATCATCAGCGCCAAGTTCAAGACCCAGGAGCCGGTCGATTTCTTCGACCCGTGCCGTCACCATGATGATCGGGAGCTCCGAAAAGCTACGCACTTCTTTACATATTTCCATACCGTCCTTACCGGGCAACATCAAGTCAAGCAGGATCAGATCTGGTCGATGTTCTCTCACCCAGCTAACCACCTCAAGACCGTTATCGATGCAATGTGGCAACATTCCGGCCTGAGCAATGTAATCACTTAAAAGTGAAGCAAGCCTCGGTTCGTCTTCGACGATCAGGATTTTTAGACTCATGATTTATCCGTTCAATGGGAGGCTGACAGTCAACCAAAGCCCGCCGTGAGGGGATGGCTTGGCGGCAATGTTGCCTCCGTGGGCTTCGACGATATTACGACAGATAGACAGTCCCAATCCGGCCCCGCCAACAGCGCGGTTTCGGGAGGATTCGACCCGATACAGACGATCAAACAACAGTGGCAGGTCTCGGTCAGGAACACCAGGAGCAGAATCCAGCACATGAACGGTCAATTGCTGGCTACTTGTTTCTGTACGAATTTCCAGCTGACCGGCTGCGTCGGTATAACGCAGGCTGTTCTCCAGCAGGTTAGAGAAGAGTTGCTGAAGTCGATCCTGATCAGCAAGGAGCTCAACTTCGGCACCGACGCTGAAGTCGATAACTGTCTTTATCTTATGATCATCCAGGCGCGGTTGGAAGAGTTCTACTGTCTTCTTCAGAACGTCGACCGGTGCGATCATCTCTTTCTTATAGGTTAAGGCGCCGAGGTCCGACATCGAGAGTTCGTAGAGGTCGCTGACCAAGCGATTCAATTGCAACACCTCTCCATGCAGAGTCTTCAACGTTTGTGGTGTTACTTCTCTCACTTGGTCTTGTATGGCTTCGATTTCACCACGCAATACGGCGAGCGGGGTGCGAAGCTCATGGGAGATATCGGCGACCCATTGGCGACGTGCCTGTTCGTTCTGCTCCAGGGTGTCAGCAAGGACATTGAAGTCCCGTGAAAGTTGGCCGAGCTCGTCTTCTGATGTGACCGGCGTGCGGACTTTGTAGTTGCCGTTCGTTAGTTCCCGGGTCGCTGTTGCTAGAGTTTTTACCGGTCTCACCAGGCGGCTGGTGATCGGTAGAGTTAGCAAGGCTGCGAGCAAAACGATACCAAAAGCAATCAGGCCAAAGGTTGTTTTTTGTTCCTTGATGAACTGTAACTGAAGCATGTCAGCCAGTCTTTTTTGTGGAGCCAGGCCGAGTTGACCGACAATTGCCCCATTGTGCCTGAGTGGCTTATATCCGATGTCTTCAAACAGGTGTGGGAATCCGAACAAAAGCTCTTTGTTGGCATCGAGTAGCACGACCCTTGCTTCGAAATGGTGTCGCTTGTTCGGTGGCAGGTCTCTAGGCATTGCTCGCCGCATCCCTTTGGATTGTTTAACAAGAATGTCTCGCGTCCGTGGCGGAAGCAGCGGCCGATTGTTGTCTGCTTCACGCAACAAGCTAATCCAACGGTCTGGATGGTCACGCAATGCCCTCCAACTACCTTCAGTAGCGTAAAGCTCTTGTAGGTCACTGGTCAGTTGCTCGAGACGGGCCTGTTCAGTGGTGTTGACAAAGCGGATGAAGCCGCGTTGGAAGTTCCACTGACCGATCAGGTGGATGGAGATAACGACCAGGCTGATTGCTGCAAGAATTGTCAGTAGCAGTTTATATTTGATAGAGAGATTCATTATATCCCCATGGATGCAAGTGGTTTACATCGTTGGTAGCATAACCTTTTCCGATAAAACCAGAAGATTTTCGTCCTTCCTCGGTATTTCCACATTTCTTCCATAATTGCTCCTCATTCAGGCTTTAGTTTGCAATCAAGCACAACGTAACTTCAGTGACATAACCTAAAAGGAGCATGACAATGAAAAACTTAAAAGTGAAGACCATCATCAGTTTAATTGTTCTAGTCAGTTTGGTGCCCGTTGCCAGTTGGGCCTACGGAAATAATGGCGCTGGCAAGAAACGTAATGGCCCTCCACCTGAAGCCTTTGAAGCGTGTGAAGGTAAGGAGGCAGGCGACAGCGTCGAATTTACCGGCCGTCGGGGTGAGACCTTAACCGCAACCTGTGAAGAACAAAATGACCAACTGGTCGCTGTCCCTGAAGGCAGGGGCGAACGAAAGAAGTAGCGCTAGACATTCCGGCCGTCACTAAATTTAAACCAAAGTTGAGAATAAGCCTCAGTCAACGAAACTTTAAGGAGACCATCATGAAAAGCAAAATGATCGCACTTATCTTTATTGGAACTATGCTAGTAACCGGGATCTTAAGTGGTATGGCCTTTGCGGACAGAGGCAACATGCCCTCGCTTGAAGACCGAAAAGATCGAATGGAAATGAAGCATGAAAAGCGCATGGATGTTATGGCCGATGTGCTTGATTTAAGTGAATCCCAACAAGAGCAAATTCAAGCTATCTATGAAAAGGAACGCACAGAAAAGGAAGGAGCCAGGCAACAGATGCGTGAAGACCGCGAGCAAATGCGCACCCTTCTTGAAAGCGACACCTTTGACGAAAGTACAATCCGCAGCCTTGCCAATAAACAGGCTAGTCTGAAAACCGAGATGTTTGTCTCGCGTGCCAAGGTTAAGCATGAGATTTTTCAACTGCTCACGGCTGAACAGCAGGAGTTGGCAAAAAAGATTAAACCCTTGCTTAATGAGCAGGGCAAACATCGTCAACCGATGAAAGGCTTCTAGACTCCGTAATGTCTGGGCCGCTGCTGTCTTCTTGGCAGCAGCGGCCTCACGCATGAAGGCATAAGCTCTGTCCTATACGTGAAAGGTGAGGTTGTGATAATGAATCGAAAGCATAAAATCCTGATAGTTGAGGACAATGAATCCATTCGTCACTTACTTGAAGTGAAATTGCGTGACAGCGGTTTTGATATGGTCATCACTGATAATGTTGCCGATGGCATTCAGCGATTTAATAACGAGATCTTCGATCTGGTCATGACTGATATTTGCATGCCAGGGCTCAGCGGCAATATCCTGGCGAGGTATATTCGCAACCTGAGAACGGATACCCCTATTATTGCTTTGACAGGGTCGCCATGGTTGGTAAATGAACTGTTCGATATGGTCATCGAGAAACCTTTTGAGCTGACATTCCTTCTCGACACGATTACTTATTATATGCTGACAGAAGACAGCTATCCAAGCGAACACGCTTTGCAGCTTTGTCTCTAGATAGAGGAGAAGATGATGAAAACTCGAATGATACTTGTCGCCTTGCTCTTTGCTTTTATGCCGTTGGTTGCCTTTGCTCTCGATGCAGACGACTTGAAAAAACAGATAATTCTTGACCAGAAAAAGTTGAACATTATGGAAAATGTGCCGTTTTCAGATGAGGAAGCAGAGAACTTCTGGCCGATCTACGGTCAATACCAGGAACAGCTCTTTGAGTTGGACGTCATGAGGTCAAGGGTGTTGTCTTACTACGTGACGAATTACAAATCACTGACTGATCAACAGGCGATCGACATCATGGATAATATGTTCGATCTTGCCGACAACCGCCAGATCGTTTTGAAGAAGTTCACCCTCGACCTGGAGGAGGTTTTGCCCGCTAAGAAAGTCTTTCGCTATATGCAGGTCGAAAACAATATCGCGGCGGTAGAGCAGTACAACATGGCAAAGAACCTTCCTCTTCTGGAGTAAATCTGCAGCATTATCTCTATTTCACAAGAATCTCAGAAGTTTAAGGCCATCATAAAAAAGGAAGATTGCCAGGGCACAAAGAGCCAGGCCAAAGAAGCGCACGGTGTAGATGTATGGCTGTCCTCGCAAAAATGTTTTAGATTTGCCAGCTAAAATAGCGAGAAATATTTTTGCTCCTATCAGGCAGCTATAAAAGGCGATGATGAACGCGACGGAAGCCGCGACGTTGTGACTCATTGCTTTGGTCATCGTTGGTGCGCCGACACTCAACCAGAAAAGGTAAGGGTGGGGGCTTAGCGCATTCGTGAGTGCGCCTTTGATCAGCGAATTCGATCTCCTCTCAGAGATGTCTAGCGAAGCCCCTTTGGTGACGACCCCCTCATAGCCCATGTATAAGACAAAGCACCCTCCCAACAAGGTGATAACTCCTAAAAGAGCATGGAAGTTTGACAGCTTTGAGAGCAGGAATAACGTTATGAGGATGATTGGAAGGTCCGTGAGAAAGGGAGAGAACGCAACTTTGACCCCCGCTTTAATGTCATGTTGGAGCGTCTCAGAAATCACGAGAGCCAATAAAGGTCCTGGAGCGAAACCCGCTGATAGACCCAGAACTATTCCAATCGTTAAAAAATGAATCAATGCCTTTATCTTTCACTCAAGGATAGCTTTACAGCTCAAGAGTGATCCTTGAAGGTCCAGCTGAAAGAGCGCCCTTGAGGGGATGCTCTTGTGATGTTCATGGTTAGTGATTTTGTGCCCGAACCAAAGCCTCTGCTCGCTAAGTTTATGTAACAACCTTCAGATCTTTCCTAGCTCTTTTCCCCTAGTAACGTCTCGATTTGAATTATGGTTTTTTCAAGAATTGTACTACTGACACCCATGCCGAGATAGCCTGTTTGTCCATAGGTATCGTATAGCTTTATTTGCTCGATCAATTTTTCAATAGAAGGCACTTCTTTTTGCACGCTTGGCAGTTGATCGGAAATCGCAAAGATGCGTGCTGCCAGAAAATCTGGCAACTCATCATCGTCTTGTGCTGTTCTTGTCACTCTACGTAATGTCTCGGCAATGTCCATGATCACCTCATCCGTTTAATGTCTGAAATCTTTCAAGACAGCACAGGTCTTTCGCGGTTTCAACCTTGGCGGAAAATTACGCAAGGCCTGTTCCAAAGAATGTATCAAAATATGAAGCAACCTGCTTTTTTGCTAATAAGATTACACTAAAATAACGGGAAATTGTTCGGTTGGATCGTAAGCAGTTGACCTGAGTCATTTTACCAGGGTTGGCAAAGGGGTAAGCTTTGCGAACATATTTAAACTTAAAGGAGAATGAAAATGGGATGTTGTTCGAACAATGGCGGTAATTCCGGCCCCTTCGCAGAAGGTCTGGAGCTGGTTGAATTTGTTTATCAGGCGCATGGTGGTGGTCTCCGTGATCAGCCAATCTCAGGGGCTGGGCTCGCTGCTGTTTGCCAAGGCTGCGGAGCCGACTTTACCTTGACGACTTTTGTAGGTGCCTGTCCGGCCTGCGGTGGTGTTCATGCTGTCTCACCTCCCCGTGCTGACGATGCGGCAAACATCCAATTTGCAGGGAAGGACTACCGTCTCCCTGTTGCGTGATCCTATGAGAATTGAGTGAACACTGAGCAGTTGTTTTATCTTTGCTTACTCTTATCCTCCCAGTGTTTTTTTGTTCTCAATCAGGTAGTCGATTGCTGCTCGGACTTTGAGAGGAAGGTGTGCTCGTTGAGGATAGACGGCATATATCCCAATGGCTTCAGAGCGATAGTCGGAAAGAAGCTGAACCAGTTGGCCGTTAGCCAGTTCATCTCGTACGTTTAGCTGCAATGTTTGGCCAAGGCCCATACCGGCTTTTATCATTTCTCGCATTGACATAGCGCTATTAGTGCGAGCTCTCCCGTAAAGACGTATCTTTTGTTGATCACCTTTTGGTCCCGCCAGGAGGAGTTGGTAGGGTTGCTTTTTTCTGGTAAAGGCAACCCATTGATGATTAGCCAGTTCCGCCGGTTCTTTCGGTGTCCCGTGACGGCTCAAATAGGTTGGGGATGCGACGATAATCTCTTGAAGGTCACCAATTTTTCGAGCGATCCAACCCGATTCATTGAGGTTGCCGATGCGGATAGCCAGATCAATCTGTTCTTCGACCAGATTGATGACCTCATCGCTGCCATCAATTTCGAGAGACAGTTTCGGATGCTTTTTCATAAAAGGGCCGAGTAATGGAACCAGGTGCTCTGCTGAAAAGTCATGACTGCAGCTGATTCTTAACGTTCCGCTAGGCTCTTTGTTGAATTGTCCAATCTTCTGGTTCGCTCCATCTGCAGCCTCCATCATCTGGCGGCATCCCTCCAAATAGATTGTACCTGCCTCCGTTAGGTTGAGTTTGCGCGTGGTGCGGTGCAGCAAGCGCGACCCTAGTTCTTCTTCCAGTTGGCTGATCTTCTGGCTGACTGCTGACTTGGTGATCCCCAGCTTTTCCGCTGCAGCGGAAAAGCTTCCATAATCGACCACCTGAACAAAGATAGCCATGGCTCGATAGTTATTCATGTGTGCTCCGTTGTTTAGATTTACTAAACAGTAATATCATTTATTCGTGGATTATCAAATAAAGATAACCGTTCTATCCTTGAATCATCACCTCAAGCATTTAAGGAGAAAACCTATGAATAATTCTGTCCTCGTAATCGGTGCCACTGGAAATCTCGGAAGCGAAGTCACCCGTCAACTCATTGCCAAAGGCCTCAAGGTACGGGTAGGGGTTCGCAAGCCAGAGCAATACAACGTCCATTCATCTCAGGTTGATGCCGTTCGCTTCGATTTTGATGATGCGACCAGTTATGCTTCGGCACTGGAAAGCATTGAGAAGCTTTTTTTGATTGCTCTTCCTCTGGACCCTGATGCTCCTCTCGTTCTGGCCCCGGTGATTCAGGCTGCAAAGCAGGCAGGAGTAAAGCAAATTGTGTTCAACAGTGCCTTGGGTGTTGATCAGAATGAAGAAGCTCCCTTGAGAAAGGTCGAACGCCTACTTGAGGCTTCCGATCTCGCTCATACAATTTTGCGTCCAAATTTCTTTATGGACAACTTTACCAGTGGCTTCATCGCTCCAATGATTCAGGATGCTGATGGAATATTTGTCCCTGCTGAAGAGGCGAAAACCAGTTTTATTGCTATTACAGATCTTGCAGCGGTCGCCGTCGCAGCTTTGACCGAACAAGGGCATTCCGGTAAAGCATACAATCTGACCGGACCGGAGGGACTCAATCACATTGTTGTTTCAGCAACGATCTCCAGAGCTTCCGGAAGGCAGATAACCTATCAGTCTATTTCTGAGAATGACATGCGGCAGGGGGCACTCGATAACGGTCTCCCTGAGCCAAACGTTGACTATCTCTCTGTTCTATATCAGGCCACTCGTGCTGGATACCTAGCTGCTACGACGAATGATGTTGAACAGGTCTTGGGTCGTCAACCATTAAAGTTCGACGATTTTGCACAGAGGAACAAAGCTGTTTGGAAGATTCAAGATGCAGTAAATAACTAGGCTTATGAGGCAGGAAAAACGAACAATACTTAAACACGAAAAGGAGATTTCAAATGTTAAATAAAATAACAACCATTACAATAGCTATTATTTTGACTGCACAGATTGCTTCCGCAGCGACATACCAGGTTGATCCCGTTCATTCCCAGATTGAGTTTTCTGTTGACCATCTTGTGGTATTTAAGGTCAGTGGCTCCTTCAACGATTATCAGGGTGAAATAGAAGCAGACTCAGCAACCAAAACACTCAAGTCAGCTAAAGCTAAAATCAAAGTTGCTTCAATTGATACACGTGAAGCTAAACGTGATGGTCATTTACTGAGTGCTGACTTTTTTGACGTTGAAAAACATCCTCTTATGACTTTTGTAAGTAGACGCGTTGAAGGGAGTGGAGACAATATTACTGTTATTGCCGACCTGACAATTCGCGGGATCACTAAAGAGGTGGCCTTAAAAGGCAGCTTCCGTGGCGAGAACACCGATCCATGGGGCAATGTACGCGCCGGCTTCTCTGCCAGCACTGTGATTAATCGTCATGACTATGGCCTTAGTTGGAACAAAGCTCTGGAAGCTGGTGGCTTTGTTGTCGGCGATAACGTTACTATCAACTTAGAGATACAGGGAATTCTCGAAAAATTCTGAGTTGTTTGAGCCGGTATAAAGGGGCCTTTTATGGGCAACCAAACTAATTCACAAATGCCTGTACTGTTTGTTGGTCATGGCAATCCGATGAACAGTATCAGTGACAATCAGTACACGCGTGGCTGGGCAGAGCTTGGGAAAACTCTGCCCAGACCTCGGGTAATTATGGCAATTTCCGCACATTGGTACACTCCGGAAACGAGTGTCACGGTGATGCACCCACCGAGGACAATTCATGATTTTTATGGTTTTCCGAAGGAGCTTTTCCAGGTTGAGTATCCGGCCCCAGGAAGCCCTGAGTTGGCCGAATGCGTTGTTGATTTGTTGAGTCCTGATCGTGTTTGTCTTGATCGCGAGTGGGGCCTTGACCATGGGACCTGGAGTGTCCTCCGCCACATTTTTCCCCGCGCCCATGTGCCTGTAATTCAGCTAAGCATCGATATGAGAAAAAGCCCTGAAGAACATTATCGGATTGGGCAGCGCCTTCAAGCTTTGCGTAAGGAGGGGGTGCTCATTGTTGGTAGTGGAAACATCGTCCACAATCTTTCCGGTTTTAACTGGGGGAAGCCAACAATGGCGCCTCCGAGGTGGGCGGTTGAGTTTGAACAATGGAATCGTAACAATCTAATAGAAGGAAATGCTGTTGCGCTCGTTGATTATCTTGAAAACGGGGAAATAGCATTATTTTCAGCACCCACTCCAGAACACTACCTGCCTCTTCTTTATTTGGCCGGTTTGCAAGAATCAACAGATACGGTCAGCTTCCCGATCGAAGGTTTCGATGGCGGCACCATGTCGATGCTTTCTGTGCTTTTGACTGATAGTCTGGCAGGCGCTCTATAGAAGGAAGGCTGGGCGTGCAGTAAGGTTGGCTCAAATTGCGGAATTGTCTGCATAGATTGAAGAGGAATGCTGTACGTTTTCCCCTAGGACCAGATCGATACATCTACCCGTGACTAAAACGCTGAGCATGCTCAAGAGTGCCGATCCAATCGATCCAAAGATGAATGCTGAGGAAATAACAATGATGGCGTCCATGGCAAGGATTAAATGTCCCGGACGAAAAAGGGTTCGGCTGGCAATGATGCGAGCGACAATTGTGGGGCCACCGGCCGAAGCGTTCCCTTTGAGGATGAGCCCGACACCGATACCGATGGCCGCTCCGCCATATATAGCCGCTATGACAGGATGATTCGTTATTGCTGTGACGTTCACGATTTCGTTAAGAAGGTCAACCAGGCCAGAAATAACCGTCACGACAATGACCGTTCGCCAGACAAACTTCTGCCCCAGAAAATAACCTCCCAAGATCAGCAGAGGAATGTTGATCGCAAGCATTAGGCTGCCAACGGTCAAGCTACTGAGGTGGCTGAGCAGGATTGCCATGCCGGGCGTTCCTCCCGAAGCTATCTGGTTGGGCTGGATGAAAAGCGTAATACCAAGAGCTAGAGAAAGACTTCCCACAAGACAGAACACGTTCTCTTCATGCTTGCCCTGCCATTTTCTCACCTGAGCTATCGCTTTCATATGCTGAGACCTATTTGTAAAAATTCTTTTCGCAATTGATAATATTGAACGATTAAAAAAATGGAAAGCTTGCGAACCCTTTATGGATACCGGTTTTAAGCTAATTTTGTAGTTTAATCCAATGGAACCTTTAGGACGCTTCGTT
>CBDUFN010000068.1:0-12574 GCA_965366475.1 uncultured bacterium
CAGTCATGCTCGGCACACACTCTCAGGATCTCTTTCCATAGAATCACTGCCGATCGATAACTTTTGTCACCAATAGAGCGTGCTTCAATATAATCACCCATAAAAGTGACTGTCATTTCATAACTCATAAAACACTTTCCTTAAAAATTATAGAGTGACAATTATGCCCGACCTGCACTAAACATCAATCCAAGAGACTAAAAGAACCTTTTCCAGACGTTAGGTCATCGAACGCTTTATGAAACTTTTCCACATAATCAAAGGGCAAACGCAATCGATAAAGGACACGTTCCGCATAATCATTCTCGATAATTTCAATCTCAAAGTTTTCCATCCGTCGTTCAAACAGAGTCACAAGAGAATACTCTATCGCGACCTTCAGATAAGCCCAGCGAACCCGCTCAGTACGCGGAACTCGGTCAAGAGCTGTCTTTACTGCTGCGGTATAGGCTTTAACCATACCGCCTTTGCCGAGTTTGACCCCACCGAAATAACGGGTGACAACAACAGCGGTATCACCTAAACCACTGTGCTGTAAAGCGATCAGTATTGGTTTTCCGGCAGCACCATGCGGTTCACCATCATCACTCAAACCGATCTGATCGCTGCTGCCAGGTTGTCCAACAAGATAAGCCCAGCAATTGTGGTTGGCATCTGGAAATTCTTTTTTAACAGCAGCAATAAACTCTTGAGCTGTCTCCTGCGAATCAATGGGCAAAACCGTCGTAATGAAACGACTTCGTTCCACTTCTATCTCGCAGCGAAAAAGGTCTTTTGGAATGGGGTATCTAGGAGAAGGAGTCATTACTTTCGATTGAGTTACCAACTCCCTATTTCTTGGAAGCTCCAGCATCTGTGAATATCAACTTGGCGACATTCTCGATGTGCGGTGTCTGAGGGAACATATCGACGGGCTGTATTTGTTCGACTCGAAAACCCTGCTCAACCAGAAGAGAGAGATCACGAGCGAGGCTATCAGGATGGCAGGAGACATAGACCAGTGTTCGCGGTTGCATGGCGGCAATAGCAGTCAACACTTCTGGGGCACACCCGGAACGAGGAGGGTTAACCACAACGGCTCCAAGTTTCCCACTTAACGGAAGACCTTCAGTCAGAAGCGCCTCAGCGTCGCCGGCAATGAACTTACAGTTACTGAACCCATTCATTTTGGCATTGGCGTTGGCATGACGGACAGCCTCAGAAACAGTTTCAATTCCAAGCACCTGATGAGCTTCAGAGGCCATGTGTAGACTGATACCACCAACACCACAATAGAGATCGAGAACCGACTCTCCGGGTTGCAATCCGCACCATTCACGAACAAGTCGATAGATTCGCGCGGCCTGCGCATGATGCACCTGCAAGAACGAAGTTGGCCCCAAGCGCAAACGCACATCACCAACCTGATCGATCAAGTCGGGGGTACCGAGAACCTTGTAGGTTTCTCGACCATAAATCACATTGCCGGAGCTCGAATTAACATTCTGATGAACGGAGATGACTTCTGGAACTTTCCGTTGGAGCCACTTGGCCAGATGAGTCACCTCGGTGAAATTTCGTTCACTGGTCACAAAGGTCACCATAGCTTTGCTATAACTTGGGCTCACCCGGATCAACACATAACGAAGTAGACCGCGGCGGTGGTTTGTATCGTAAGCAGAGATATTTCTACGGTCGAGCTCTTCACGGACCACAGCAGCAACCCGATTAATCAATGGGTGATGTAATGGACAGTCAGAGATATCGACAACGTCATGACTGCCACGGCGATACAGACCAACCTGAGCCTTACCGCGCTTGCGAGCCACGACCAGTTTGGCACTGGCCCGGTAACCAAGAGATTCACTCGCAGCCCAGACTCTATTCAGATCGGTTCCTGATAAGTTGGAATGAACAGCCAGAGCATCAACGACTCTGTTAAACTTGCAGATCAGCTGAGCCTCGTATTTCCAACTCAGCAAAGCACAACTCTGACAATTACGATAATGCTGACAGGAGGTCTTGGGAATACGGTCTCGTGATGGTTGTAACACTCGCTTGGTACTGGCGATAATCCGATGTCGTCCCTTGTGTACAACGCGAACGATCACCCTTTCTCCGGGAAGAGCATCAAAAACCAGGACATCCTTTCCCTCATGGGTCGCAACGCCAAGGCCGTCATCATCAATTTTCTCGATCGTCAGAGTCAACTCTTCGGCTCGAGGATTTGGAGTGTAGTTCGATTTACTTCGTTTACGTTCAGCGGTCATGTCATCTCCTGAAAAGAGCCGCCATATTGGGGCAAGACCAAATCTCTGTCAATGGTGCTCTCCTTATATAGTCTTGAAACGTTTAACACAATGATAACAAAGAAGGTTGACTCTGGTGCGATATACAGCAATGGCAGGAATATACGCGATATTCATAAGGGTCGAACTCGGCGACATTAACCCTGCAAGTTTCAGAGAGGAAAGCCCCAAGAACAGATATCTGCCGCCAAACCAAACGGAAAGTAAAAGATTCTTTCAGAGCCGTTCATCGTTGATGAGTTAAAACACAACGCTATCATTCTAAAGAGAATTCAATGTCCGACCGGCATTCTTTATGGGAGGCTATTTTCTCTGAGCAACAAGGACCAATTTGTTCGAGTATGGCTAACAGAGCGTGACCCATGATGACCGACCTCCCAAG
The DNA here is from genome assembly GCA_965366475.1 of uncultured bacterium. GTDB lineage: Bacteria > Desulfobacterota > Desulfuromonadia > Desulfuromonadales > BM103 > M0040. The sequence goes on from CBDUFN010000068.1 coordinate 2,671, forward strand.
AGAGCCTATATTCCAGTTACCCTGTCGTCTTACCCCTGAGCGTAAGCCCTTTTTCATAATTACATCGACAGAGTTAATTCATAAAAAAGACACACAAAACGGCTGTTCATCGACACCTGCTTCTCACGCACAACCATTGATTTTATTTAACGTATACGATATCCTCTGGCCTCTTTAAATATCTTACATGTCACAAAGGGGGTTCATAAATGAAAAGACTCACCACTCTTCTGGTTACGTTACTCTTTTGCTTATCAACTTTAATCGCGACATCAGTTCTGGCTGCAAAAGGCAGTGACCCAACCGCCAACTGGAGACCGAAATTTGACCCAAGTGGCGCTCAATACACTTACCTGCTTTCATGTGTTGGCCACCCGGCAATTGAAGGGGTCGGAGTCGGTTACCGCATTCGAGACAAAGTCTGGGAAGAAAGTGGAGGGCGTCTCTTCGTTGATTTCCGCCCGTTATCGCAGCTTGGTGGCGAAAAAGACGTGATTCGCAAATTACAGATGGGTGCAATCCACGGTATGATGAGCTCTTCGGTTGCGGCTGCTAATGTTTCAGACACCCTTGGCATTGTGAATCTTCCTTACGTTGTCGACACTTTTGAAAAACTCGACCAGTTCCGCGAGACTCCGGCTCTCTGGCAGCCATTCCAAGACGCAGCACTCGATCAAAACATTATTGTTTCAGACATTACCGGGTATGGATCTTACGGTTGGGCTTCCAATTCACCTGTTAAATCCATTGAAGATGCCAAAAAAATCAATTTCCGCATAGCCCAGGCTCCAGTAAATATAGATTTCTACAAAGCCTGGGATCTCAAATTTACAGTTATGCCATGGCCCGACGTTCCTCAAGCATTGCAAACAGGAGTTATCACTGGCCTCGACCACACTCCGATCGTCTGTAATATTAGCGGCAAATTCAACGTGGCAAAAAATTACACCCAACTTGATTATGCCCAAGGACTCTACATCCACCTGACCAATACTCGTTGGCTGAACAAACTTCCCGAAGATCTACGTAAAATCCTTCTCGATACGATTGCAGAGGAAAGTGCCGTTGCCCGCTCTCTAACCCGTAAACAACAAGCGGATCAAATTGAAGCGGCTAAATCAAACGGAGTCACCTTCTATGATTTGCCCTCGGAAGGAAAAGCGCAGTTAATCGAGCTGGCCAAACCCATGTACGAAAAGTGGGGGCAAAAGATTGGAGCAGATTACCTACAACAGGTTCGAACAACACTTGCACAATAACTCTTAACTTTCAGCAACTCAGAGAAAACCTTTAAGAGCATCAAAAGCAAAGGCCATCCGGAGATCTAACCGGATGGCCTTTGCTTATTTACGAGCAATGAGAAACAGGAAGCTAGGAGAGGCTCCGTAACCTTTTTGCACATTCCTCGAGCCAAGCGTTCAATGCCGTCAACCTGAATGGCTTTTTTATCGTAGAGAAGCCCTTATCTTGAATGTATTTCTCTAGCGACTCTGTCAAGTTGGCACTCATCACAACCTTATTCTGACTGGTAAGTTTGCACCCCTTCTTTTCCTGATCAAGAAGAACCTGAATGCTTTCTTTATCAGGGACCCTCGTGTTAACGATGACAGCGTCTGCACAAGGCTTTGTTGCAGGGCACTCGCATTCATCTAGAAGGTATAGAGGACATTTGTATCCTTCCGTAAACCCCTGAACCTGATGTCCCTTACTTCTTAAGTAAAGCATCAACATGTCGAGGAGAGAAGAATCTTCTTCAAAGATATAAATTCTCATACATGTCCCTTCATTAAGAGATCCAAAAACACTTGGAAAACAAGAGAAGCAGGCAAAGCTAACGTTTAGGGCAAGGAGAGAAATGCCTTGGAGGCGTGAACACCTACAGGCATTAGATCATCTGAGGAGGGAATCTCCCCCGAATTAAACATAAGGCGACGGGCGCAGTCATCGCCGCCTTCACAGTGCTGTTTAACCATAGACTTCCAAACAATACTTGTTCTGCTTTTAAATTTGCGAAAGAAACCGCAATTTTCAATATGGTCACAATCCATTAGCCACCCCCCGATCGCAATGGTTATTCTTCAATCATGTGAATGAGTATACACAGCCATACTCAAAATTGTCTTACATGGACAAAATGTAAAAGAAGAGAAACCTCTGAAAATGGCAGAACGCCGGTTCAAAGACGGAGTACAAGCATTCTCATCTTGAAGCACGATAAATATCGTCGTAAATCACTAAAAAAACAAAAGCCCCGCCATTGCTGGCGGGGCTGTAGCCGTTTGAACCTGAAGGAGGGTTTGCAAACGGTAGAGCGATATTAATCGTTGTTCACCTTTGACAGAACCAAATCTTCGTCTTCCTCGAGCGCACCTTCGAGTGCAGGAACTTCGGCTTTGCGCGTTTTTAAAGTACCGGCGAGCATGGCACCAACTATCAGAAGAGCACCAGCAGCAGCAAAGGACATAGTGAAACCACCCGTCTTAACACGAAGCATCTCAGAGACACGGACCAGAGCAAAAGCTCCAACACCCCAGGCCGAGAAGAGAACGCCGTAGTTCATTCCAAAGTGCTTGGCCCCCCAAAGATCTTTCGCAAAGGAAGGGAAGAGTGACAGGTTAGTACCGTAGTTGAAGACCATGAAGGTAACAAGAAGAGGCATAACCAGGGGGTTATTGTAAGTACCGTCGATCACAGGAATAGCAAGGAACATCAGAACAGCTTGAAAGACGAGCATGATAACAAGAGTGTTAGCACGACCGATCTTGTCGGAGACAACACCGGCAATGATACGACCAGCAGCATTACCGACAGACATGATAGCGACAACCAGGAAAGCCATTTCACCCATACTTGCTTTGGCCAGACCTTTAGCGCTACCGATGACCATGAGGCCAGCTCCGGCGCCGATAAAGAAGCATGTCCAGAGAGTGTAGAACTTGGCAGTCTTGAGAACTTGTGAAGGAGATTTGTCTTCAGTGGCAACAGCCTTAGCAGAGACTTTGGCGGCATTCGGATCAGCAACATAGCCCTCTGGAGGATTGGCCAGGAACATACCAAAGAAGCTGGTTATGACGACAAAACCAATACCGAAGTAGAGCATCGACTGCTGCAGACCATAAGCACCAAGGAGATATTGAGCCAAAGGTGCAATATAAAGAGAAGCAAGCCCGAACCCGGCGACAACGATGCCAGCGATCAAACCAGTCTTGGCTGGTGGAAACCATTTGAGCGCAGGGGGAGTGGCTGCAGAATAACCAAAGCCGATGCCCATACCTGCCATGACGCCAAAACCGACGATCCAAGACCAGTAGTTAGTTGTCTGGGAGATCCACATAAAGCCGGCACCGACCATCAAACCACCGATGATACAGGTGACACGTGGGCCAAACTTATCCTGAACCTTACCTGCGACAATCATTGCTACAGCAAACATCAAACATGCTGTTGCATAAGGGTCGTTGATTGAAGCCTTATCCCATGCAAAAGCACCGGCACCGCCAGTCGCGATCGAATCAGCAATAGCCCCTTTAAAGATACTCCAGGTATAAAGGATACCTAGTGCCAGGTTGATTCCAGTACCAGCCATTACGACTGTCCAACCGCGTCTTGAAGATGATTTCTGCTTGCTCATGTTTTCCTCCTTGGTAATCGGTATTGAGTTATCCAAACCGTATTGTCTCAATTGTTGAACCCGGTATGACAACGGCCAACGCACTTTGATGGCACCAATGACCGGCTTTTTTCTGCGATCTCTTGATGTCTGTTTATGCATTTGCATCGTCTTTCCCCGTAGTGCCGTATGAACGGCTTGTGACTAATACCAATGGCAACTCGTATACCAAATAAACAGAACATCAGAAAAACTTTTTTTACTTAATAATTTCAGGCACTTGAGACACAAAAAGAACCGACATGGAGAGCAGGAATAAAAACGTGTTTTTGCACAAACGCAAAGAGCGCCGGGAGAGGTAAAGAATCAAAAGGGAGGGGGGTGCTATGTCAGGAGAAGAAGGAAAACGTTGCTATTACAGGGTTTATCGATACTCAGTAGCAGGCTTAAAACATGGTTTTGCATAACTGCAAGGTCACCTCTGGGGCTTTTTGCAAAAATGCGAAACATTTCGAGTCTCGTAGTTAAAATTCAAGGCCACGGAGACTTAACTTGTGTAAATCTGGAGACCAGAACATTCAACAAAAAAGGACTGCACACAGTCGTGGCAGTCCTTTTCGCAAGGGTCATTATGTTCAGGTGTGAAGTTTAGGCTCTCGAGACGAAGCGCCCTTCACGGGTATCAACTTTAATCGTTTCATCGGTTTCAAGATAGGAAGGAACTTGAAGCCTCATCCCTGTTTCCAGAGTTGCTTCCTTGGTTTGAGCCTGGGCCGTTGCATTCTTGATCGCCGGAGCAGTTTCTGTCACCAGAAGCTCCACGATCATTGGCGGTTCTACGGAGACCACCTGCCCTTCAAACACACCAAGAATAACTTCCGTACCATCGAGAAGAAAATCTTTTACCGGGCCATACATGTCATCACCCAGTTCGTACTGTTCATAATTCTCAAGGTCCATAAATACGCCATTCTCGCCATCGGCATAGAGGAACTGACCTTTACGCTTTTCAAAATCGGCAGCATCAACGCGCTCCCCGGCCTTGAACGTCTTCTCGAGAACCTGACTGGTCAGTAAATTGCGGTATTTGGTTTTGATCAACGTGCTACCACCACGCGCAGAGGGACTTTGGCTGCTGGTATCGAGAACCAGACAAGGTGCATTGTCGAGCAGAATCACCAGTCCGCGCTTCAAATCGTTGGTTGTCATATCATTTTGCTCCTTAAAGTTTAATCAAGAGAAGGCCTTTTACTGAGACGCTCTCCGAGTCGTTCGGTGGGTGAATGTAGCATAGTTGAAGAGCCATGAAAATAGTGTGATAATGAAATAGATTCACGCTCATCGTTAGGCAGAATCGTAATCACGCAGATTACTTCATTGGCCATCTTTCAAGATAAAGCTAAAAAGCATGACACAAGACGGTCTTTTGTGTATAAAATCAGCACTTCGAAACGAACAACAACTAAGCTCTATTTAAGGAGTTCTTCACAATGTATAGCTGCTCAGATTTAAAAAAAGGCATTAAACTCATCATTGACAAAGAGCCACACGTCATCGTGCAGTTCGATTTTACAAAGCCCGGCAAAGGCCAGGCCCTTTACAAATGCAAGCTACGCAACATGATCACCGGTTCACTCTTTGATCGCACCTATCGTTCTGGCGAAAGCTTTGAGCCTGCAAGCCTCGAAGAACGGGACATGCAGTACCTCTATCAAGATGAAACTGGCTACGTGTTTATGGATCAAAAGACCTATGAGCAGACGTCGATCACAGAAGAAGTGCTTGGCGACGACAAGTACTTTTTAGTCGACAATATGGAAGTCAAAGTTCTCCTTTACGGCGAACGTGGGATCGGCGTAACGCTTCCCATTTTCGTCAACTTGCGTGTCAGTCAATCAGATCCATGGGTCAAAGGCGATACAGCCGCAGGCAACAACAAGCCCGCAACGGTAGAGTCCGGCTACACCCTGCAGGTCCCATCATTTGTTGATGAGGGGGTTCTTATTCAGATCGACACGCGCACCGGCGAATACGTGACTCGAATCAAAGAGTAGTGCGAAACATTGATAATGTTGAAAAAACGTCCGCCTGCGGGCGTTTTTTTTTAAACTTTTCTCGCGTTGATTCGTCTAGAATAGCATCGGTTGAAACAAAGAGATTCAAACACCTCAGAGAGAGCTGCAAGGCATGCCGACCAGTCGAAACAAAACCGATCACATCCTCAGAGAGAAAAGCGCCTTTGCTGCCCTGATGACTCTTATCGTCTTCCTTGTCTCCTGCACACCGATCGTCACTCGCCAGGAGCTACCGATACAGCTGCACGGCGAATTTTCAGAAACGGGGCAGAGACAACAACCGGAAAAATGGTGGATCGAGTTCAACGATCCGACCCTCAATCAACTGATGACTCAGGCTCTGACCGGAAATTTCACATTACAGGGGGCCTGGGACAGATTCGACCGAGCTCAGGCTGTAGCACGAAAAGCAGGTGCAGATCTCTCCCCGAAACTTTCCGGAAGTGCGGGGTACAACAGTCAACGATCAAGAGCTAACTCTCAAGAAAGCACGTCACAAAGCTACAGCCTCGGATTGACCGCAAGTTACGAGATAGACCTCTGGGGTCGAATTAACTCGAACAAAACGGCAGCTGAGCTGGATAGACAAGCCAGCACAGAAGATTTAAGAACAGCGGCCTTAACCCTCTCTGCTCAGGTTGCAGCAACCTGGTTCCAACTCATTGAGCAACGAGGCCAAATTGAAATCGTTAAAACCCAGCTCCAAACCAACAAGCAAACGTTGGAGCTCATCAACCTGCAATTCCGAACCGGGCAAGTCGGCATCGCTGATCTATTGCAGCAGCGGCAAGTCGTCGAAAGTCAGCAAGGCGAGCTTTCCTTGGCAGCGGGAAAAGCACAGGTAAAGAAAAACCAACTGGCGGTCCTTTTAGGGGTCAATCCAGTCGATTTCTCACAAACCACAAACAAAGATCTAGGCGAGTTACCGCCTTTGCCGGAGACAGGTCTGCAAAGCAACCTACTCGAACGACGACCAGACATACGCTCTGCATGGACAAAGCTTCAAGCTGCAGACCAGAGAATTGCTTCAGCCGTGGCTGATCGTTTCCCCCGTATCAGCCTGACCGGTCAAGCAAGCACCACAAATGAAACGATCGAAGATCTCTTTGACAACTGGTTGGCTTCCCTGACGGCAAACATCCTTGCACCGATTATAGATGGCGGCCAGCGACGCGCAGAAGTGGAGCGGACCCAAGCCATCGCGTCTGAAGCACTGCATAATTATGGCCAGACCGTGCTTGAAGCTCTATCCGAAGTCGACAACGCACTCGTTCAAGAGCAAAAGCAAAAAGAATATCTGGTCAGTATTGAACGCCAACGGAAACTTGCCGCACAAGCAACCATTCGTATCCGAGATCGTTATATGAATGGTGATGTAGATTACCAGCGGGTTCTCACGGCCATGCTCTCGGAACAACGCTTACAGCGCACACAACTGACCGCCAAACTCGTACTTTTTGAGAACCGCATCAGCCTCTGCCGTGCCCTGGCTGGCGGATGGGAAATGTCTCGACAACGTGAACAAACACCCCTAAGAGGTGAATAGAATGAGTTCCGACCAAGAACCGCTGCCAAAGGCAACCAAACAAAGTTCTCGCGCCAGCCTGCTCCGCCTTTTTTTGCCGATCATCGTCGTCATTCTCAGCGCGGCGATCGCTTTCTGGATGATGCAATCAGGGCCAAAAGCCAAACCTCGCACAAAAACACGCAATGCGGTCTTAGTCGACATCAGAGCTATCACGCTTGGTCCACAGACAACGACTGTTAGCGTGATGGGAACAGTTAAACCGCAAAGAGAAGTTGCACTCAAACCACAAGTCAGTGGTGAAATCATCAGAATAGCCGACAACCTGATTCCTGGCGGGCAATTTTCCAAAGGCCAGGAATTGCTTGCCATTGATCCGAACGACTATCAACTTGTCGTAAAACAACTAAACAGTGAAGTAGCCAAAGCCGAAGCTGACATTCAGATGGAGTTGGGACGGCAACGTGTCGCCGAAAAAGAGTTTGAGTTACTTGGTGAGACAGTCAGTGCGGAAGAAGAAGCACTCATGCTCAGAACTCCGCAGCTGAATAGTAGCAAAGCCCTTCTGGAAGGGATCCAGGCACGACTCGAGCAGGCACAGCTAAATCTGGAAAGGACCATCGTAAAGGCACCTTTCAACGCTGTCATCATGTCACGAGACATTAATCTCGGAACTCGTGTTTCGCCATCCAGCACCCTTGTAACTCTAGTAGGAAGCGACAGTTACTGGATCGAAGCGCCGATTCCGGCCAATCAGCTTAAGTGGATCAGTACCGGCCAACAAGAAAATGCACCCGGATCAGCCGTGCGCATTTACGACACTTCGGCATGGGGCTCGAAAAGTTACCGAACGGGTCAATTGGTCGGCCTGACAGCCAAAGTTGAAGAAAATGGCCGCATGGCTAAGTTACTGACTGAAGTAAGTGACCCTCTCTCCCTGCAGGCCTCTTCGGAGGGACAACCAAAACTTCTACTCGGCAGTTATGTTCAGGTTGAAATTAAGGGAAAGCAGTTACCTTCTGCGGCATTGATTGAACGCGACCTGATCCATGATGGCGACCAATTGTGGATTATGGACGATCAGGATCACCTCGACATCCGCACGGTAGAAATTTCCTTTCGAGGCCAGAACCATGTTCTGGTCACCAGTGGGATAAGCGATGGCGAACGGTTGATCACATCCAACCTGCCATCCCCCGTGCAAGGGATGACTTTACGGCTCAAACAAACGGACCCGGCCAATTCTACTGACGCAGAGAAGCCCAAACCATGAAACCAACCAGAAAAGAGCGCTGGCAACGAGGACCCTTGGCCTGGATGGCATACAACAGGGTTACGCCAAACCTGCTGATGATTGCTCTGCTGGTCGGTGGATTCTTCGTTTCGGGCCAGATCAAAAAAGAGGTGTTCCCCGACTTCGATCTCGACAGGGTCTCAGTCAGTGTCGCTTATCCTGGAGCCAGTCCGGAAGAGGTTGAACAGGGAATCGTCCTTGTTATCGAAGAGGCCGTGCGCGGACTTGATGGCATTAAAGAATTGACTTCGAGAGCGTCTGAGAGCAGTGGCTCTGTCAGTATCGAGCTCCTCGCCGACACCGACCAGCAAAAGGTCTACCAGGAGATCAAGCAAGAGGTAGACCGGATCCGCACTTTCCCGGATGACGCCGAGGAACCACAAGTGTCCCTCGTAGCCCGCCGCCGTGAAGTGCTCAACATCCAACTTTTCGGCAACACTACAGAAGCAGCTTTACGCGAGACAGCTGAACAAGTTCGCGATCGCCTCTTGCAAGATCCGGGTATCACCCAGATCGACCTCTCTGGAGCGCGCGATTTTGAGATCCACGTTGATGTACCACAACAAAACCTTCGCGCTTACAACCTTACTCTGGATGGTATCGCCCGGACCATCGACGCCGCCTCAACGGAAGTTCCGGGAGGGGCCGTCGAGACCGGTGGCGGAGACATACTGCTCCGTGTCACAGACCGCAGAGACTGGGCCCGAGACTTTGCCAGAATTCCAATTATCAGTACAAGCGACGGGACGATCGTATTCCTTGAAGATATCGCCACCGTTAGCGAAACCTTTGAAGATAGCGATCGTTTTGCCACCTACAATGGGCAACGCAGTATAGAACTTGAAGTCTTCAGAATTGGCGACCAGACCCCGACCGGGGTCTCACGAGCGACCCGTGACGCCATGGCTGAGATAGAAGCCGACCTGGCAGAGGGAATTGGTTGGGATATCAACCGCGACCGCTCAGAGATCTACGAACAGCGACTTAATCTGTTATTAAAGAACGCCTGTATCGGTCTGGTTCTGGTCCTGCTGCTACTCGGACTTTTCCTTGAATTCAAGTTGGCGTTCTGGGTGACCATGGGCATCCCAATCTCCTTTCTTGGCGGGTTGCTCTTTCTGCCGGTTCTGGGCATCTCAATCAATATCGTCTCCATGTTCGCCTTTATCGTCGCTCTGGGCATCGTGGTCGATGACGCGATCGTTGCAGGAGAAAACATCTACGAATATCGCCAGCGTGGCCATGGCATGATCAAAGCCGCCATTCTCGGTGCCCGCAGCGTTGCAATTCCGATCACCTTCGCCATCCTGACCAATATCGTGGCATTCCTGCCGCTCTATTTCGTGCCCGGAGTCATGGGTAAGATTTGGAAGGCTATCCCCGTAGTCGTCATCACCGTT
>CBDUFN010000069.1:0-12383 GCA_965366475.1 uncultured bacterium
CATCGGCCTACTTTATTTCTGGTGCATTATCACCTTCTTTTGCGTTGGTGCCATACTCGGATTGCTGATCCGCCTGGAGCTTTTCGCACCAGGAGAAACAATCATGGGTGCCCAGACCTACAACGCCATCTTTACCTTGCATGGCGTCATCATGATCTTTCTCTTTATTATTCCCGGCATCCCTGCAGCCTTCGGCAACCTGATCATGCCGATTCAGATCGGTGCCCGCGATGTTTCATTCCCTAAACTTAATCTTTTTTCCTGGTGGCTCTATATCACCGGTGCATCCTTGGCGATCCTCTCACTCTTTACCGGCGGAGGACCTCCCGACACGGGATGGACCTTTTATGTCCCCTTCTCGGCACAAACCAGCACAAATGTTTCCCTGGCTGCTGTCGCCGTTTTCATCCTCGGGTTTTCATCGATTCTCACCGGCCTGAATTTCGTGACAACGATTCACCGTTTGCGCACTGAAGGCATGACCTGGATGCGCATCCCACTCTTCACCTGGTCACTCTATGCCACGGCCTGGATTCAGATTCTGGCAACGCCTGTTATCGGCATTACCGTCGCACTGCTTTTTGCAGAAAGGGTTATCGGTACGGGACTTTTTGACCCGGCTCAAGGTGGCGATCCAATCATGTTTCAGCACCTGTTCTGGATTTACTCTCATCCTGCAGTCTATATCATGGTGTTGCCCGGCATGGGGGTCGTCTCCGATATCATCCCGGTCTTCTCTCGTAAGCCAGCCTTCGGTTACAAAGCCATCGTTGTCTCGAGTATTGCCATCGCATTTGCCGGGTCTTTGGTCTGGGCCCATCACATGTACACCAGTGGCATGTCAGATATGGCGGTTATGGTCTTCTCATTTTTAACCTTCATTGTTGCGATTCCTTCAGCGATTAAAGTTTTCAACTGGCTGGCAACCCTTTATGAAGGTTCAATTTTGCTCGACCCACCTCTCCTTTACGCGCTCTCTTTTATTTTACTCTTCACCATTGGCGGCTTAAGTGGTCTGGTTCTGGGCGCGGCAGCAGCTGATGTCCATGTCCATGATACTTACTTCGTTGTCGGCCATTTCCATTTCGTTATGTTCGGCGGAACCGGCATGGCCTTCTTTGCCGCCATGCACTATTGGCTACCCAAAATCTACGGCCGCATGTACGACAAAAGCATTGCAACGGTTGCCTGGGCCATTATGCTTATCGGCTTCTTGATTCTCTCCATTACAATGAAGGTTGTCGGCATGCAGGGAATGCCACGCCGTTACTACGATTATGTCCCTGAATTTACAGGGCTGAACCAGTTGGCAACCATAGGCTCCTGGATTCTGGCCGTTGGCCTGGTACTGATGTTCGCCAACATTATTCGAGGTGTCTTCAAAGGAGACCCTGTAGAAGCCAACCCATGGGGTGGCGCCAGCCTCGAATGGCAAATACCTTCACCACCACCAACGGAAAATTTTGGTGAAGAGGATCCAATCGTCACACACGGGCCCTACGATTTTAAGAAGGCAGGCATTCTATGAGTGGCCATGTTCATAAGGACTATACCGGTGCCAAATTCGGCATGTGGCTCTTTCTCTTCACAGAAGTCATACTCTTCGGTGGACTCTTTATCCTCTATGCCGTCTACCTGGCGCGCTATCCTGAAGAATTTATTTCGGCGGGAGGTGAACTGAATGTCTGGTTCGGTGGTGGCAATACCCTGGTCCTTTTGACCAGTAGCCTCTTTGTGGCGATATCGATCACGGCTTTACGCCGTGGTTCCAAAACACTCTGCCTCCGACTCCTTGGGGGAACCATCGTCTGTGCCGCCATCTTCATGGTCAACAAGTACTTTGAATGGAGCGCCAAAATCAACCACGGCATCTATCCAGGCTCAGATCATCTTAAAGAGATGCAACCAGGTGAGATGATTTTTTTCAACATCTATTACCTGACAACCGGCTTGCATGGACTGCATGTCGTCATCGGGGCCCTGATCATCGCCTGGGCGATGTTTCTGATCAAAAAGGATCGGGTGAATGCAGACGACTGGGTCATTCTGGAAAATGCCGGTCTCTATTGGCATCTGGTTGACCTGATTTGGATCTTTGTTTTCCCGCTCTACTATTTGATTTTGCATTAAAAAATCGAAACGGAAAGATAAAGCAGTAGACGAATAATTTGTCTGAAAAAAGTAGAGGTAGTCATGACTGAAGAACACGCCCATATCGTCCCTTACAAAACCTTTGCGATCGTGTGGATAGGCCTGTTGTTCCTGACCGGAGTAACCATTGCTGTTGCCCAGTATGACCTGGGGCCCTTAAATATCTGGGTTGCTCTTGGCATCGCGACATTTAAAGCAGGACTGGTCGTTGCTATCTTCATGCACATGAAATATGAAAATCGCCTGTTCAAGTTATCGCTCTTTGCAGCGCTTGCGATCCTGGCAACCTTTATTGGCCTGACTTTTTTTGATGTTCTATACCGCTAAGGAGAGACTGTGAACTCCCAACCCCTGATCACCACCACCGAGGCCGTTGACAAGGCCTTCTACATTATCTTCGGCATCAGCGGTGTCGCACTACTCGGCATCACAGTCGCCATGGTTTACCTGGTCTGGCGATACAATCGCAAACGGTGTCCTGTGCCACTCAGTCAGAAAGACCACAACGCCTGGCTAGAAACCACATGGACGATCATTCCAACTATTCTGGTCATGCTGATGTTCTGGTATGGCTGGGAGGGATACCTTTCCCTGCGTAGAATTCCGGACAACGCCATTCCGGTTCAGGGAACGGCTCGCATGTGGTCGTGGCTTTTCACTTATGAAAACGGTAAGACCTCTGACAAACTTTACGTTCCAGTCGGGCAGCCCGTAAATGTAAGGTTGAACTCAGAAGACGTTTTGCACGCTTTTTACGTACCAGCCTTCCGGGTCAAACGTGATTGTGTACCGGGAATGGAGACCTATGCCTGGTTTATTGCTGAAGAGCCTGGCAGCTACGATCTGTTTTGCGCTGAATATTGTGGTGTTGCGCATGCGGACATGATCACCACCGTGGAAGCCATTCCGGCAGCAGAGTTTGCCGGATGGTTGGCAGAAAAGCCTGTGGCTGTTACCGCCGGAAAGGCCTTATTACAATCACATGGTTGCCTTGGTTGCCATTCTCTTGATGGCTCACAAACAGTTGGCCCGACTTTCCAGGGGATTGGTGGCCGTCAAGTTACAGTTGTCGCAAATGGCGAGGAACGCACTGTCACGAGCGACAGAGATTATTTGCAGAAAGCCATACTGGAACCAGGGGTTGAAATCGTGAAGGGCTATCCGCCAGCAATGCCTTCCTACTCGGGACGTATCCCGGAAGAAGACATGACTGGCATCCTCGACTATCTACTTGAACTAAACGGTGAGCAACAAAAGAGCGAACCCGCAGCGCAGAATGTCGAATCAATAGATGACACCGTTGAAGAAAAAACTGACCCACAGGAAACTTCGGTTCAGAAGGTTGACTCAGAACCACCAAGCAGCGTTGAGCAAGGGAAAACACTTGCAACCAGGAAGGGTTGTCTCGGCTGCCATAGCCTGGACGAAAAGCGCTCGGTTGGACCAAGCTTTAAGGGTTTGTATGAGTCGGAACGCATGGTGACAGAAGCCGGCGAAGAGAAAGCTATCAGGGCAGACAGAGCCTATCTGATTCAAGCAATTCGTGAACCGGGTGCGTCAATCGTTCAAGGTTATCCACCAGCCATGCCACCCTATGCTGGACTGTCTGACACAGAAGTCGAATCAATTCTGGACTGGCTGGAGACAATGAAATAAGAATGCTGCGTTCTTCTACGACATTCATCAGCCTTACGGCTCTAAACCGTATGTTTCGTCTGCCGCTAGCCGCCATGGTGGCTTTGACGGCGCTTACTGGCGCGCTGGTAGCCAATCCTGGTATCCCGGGGTTACATCTCTGGTCGATCGGATGGGGAATCTTTCTTTTGAGCGCGGCCTGCTCGGTATTGAATCAGGTTCAAGAACGACTGACCGATGCTCTCATGACTCGAACCCGCCACCGACCAATCGCTTGCGGCTTAATCGAGCCACAGGTCGGTGCGATCATCGGTCTGCTTCTAGGTAGCTCCGGCCTTTTGCTTCTCTATGCGGGATCAGGACAACTCAGTGCTCTGCTCGGACTTGCAACCATGACCTGGTACCTGCTTATCTATACTCCACTGAAGCGCTCTTCATCCATAGCCGTTATCGCCGGAACGCCTTGTGGAATGCTCCCGCCAATAATCGGATGGCAAGCAGCATCGGGTGATTTATTCTCCCCACAAATTTTATCCCTTGCTCTCATCATGTTGCTCTGGCAAGTCCCTCATTTCTGGCTGCTGGCCATGCCAGATAGAGATGAGTTGCGTCTTGCCGGTTTCAAAGTTCTACCCGCTACACTCTCAAATCAAAAGTTACTACACGTCTGTCACTTCTGGATTATGGCCCTGTCATCAGCAACTTTACTCCTCCCACTGATGCACCTTCTCTGGCTACCGCTACTTCAGGTCATTCTTGGCGGTCTGGCACTCAGCTTTGCCATCTGGGCTTCCGCCGTACAACGCAAGGTCCTGTTCGTGGAAAAAACAGCAAAAAAACTCAGGCTTGGACTACACCTCTATCTCGCCATGGTGCTTGGCATCCTGTTAATTCAAGGAATATTCCTCCGTTACACCCTCTAAATGTAGCTTAAAACCTTCCGAACCACTCAATAATAGCCACGTTACAACCGGTGATATAACTTCACAAAGTTCTTATATCCTACCGGAGAATAAACGGCAAACCGCTGTTATTTAAAGCCTTTTTATCAAAACAAAAGAACGACACATCGATTCACGCATAAAATCAGAGCAATTAAGCCCTTTAGCGATTATTTAATACGCGAAATAACCAAACAAATATTCACACATGCCTTAGGTGTATTAACAAACAATAATTAAGCCTTTATTTTTAAGACTTTCTAATTTTGGCACGGGTCGTGAAGATGTCTTTTGTATCGATATCGAAACAAAGCCAAACCATCCGTGAGGATGGGACGGAAAGCCACGGATCTTCAAAAGGAGAACGCCGGGTTGCCAGGAGGACATTGTCTGATCCTGGTATTTTTTTGTCCAAAGGCCAGGACAAAATCATTTACGAAGAAGAGGAAACGCTTCACTGCAGAACGAGAAGCTATTTCTCTGGAGAGGGGATTAAAACCATCTTCAACCTGACCAATCAAAGATTAAGAATCATAATTTTTCACATGACAACGATAGTCCAAAGGAGAGAAAACCATGGAAAAGATTCATGATTGCGTAAAACGGGTTTTATTGAGTTCTTGTTTATTTATGATTTTCACCACTTCAGCACTTGCTGGCACCATCACCGGGTGGGACATGAACAATGTCACCGTGACTCCTCCGCCTTACGACACATTTAGCACTTACGCCAGCTACCTTTACACCGACGCAAACAAAAGTGACTACAACGGAGCAATCACCTGGAAAGAGTCAGACGTTCTGGCACCAGGCATGAAGGCTGTCAACGGCGATGACGTTGATGGCTCAAACTGCATCATGACAACAGGATATAACCCAGAGGACGGCACAGACAAACAATGCACTGATCCACTCAAATCATCAAAGCGCTGGAAAGTTAAAGCGTATTACAATGATGTTATCGATGTGTACTTTGATGTTGCTGATGGCCCGGAAAGCACTTACCGTTCCCTACAAAAGATCACTGACGGCACAAACATCCCATGGGAAGGCTTTCGTGCCGAACTCGGCTTCATGGTCGGCGGTCAGTTTGTAAAGTCATCAGCCAATGACGGCCTTGGATTCTCGAATACTCGTGGAGCCTACTTCACTAAATTGGTCTCCTCCTTCACACAAAAAGAAGACACGCTCTCTGCTCTCTTTGCCCAAGGTCTTGCCGGTCCTGTAGACAAGTATCACCCTGAACCCGGCTATTTCGACCCAGAGACACGCTTCAGCTTTGAGTTCTTCGCCACAGAAGATGAAATTCACACCGGTCAACTTTCTAGCAACTATGCAGGGCTGTTCGGCCCATGGAACAATAGCGGTGGCGTTCCTTTCGGTTACTTCTATGATGATGATGGCGATGTAAACACTGACAACACTCTTATGGCCAACTGCCAGGGTACTTTCGTTATCACTGATCCTTTGGCAGAAACCGGCTACTGCAACGGGACATGGGTCACTTACCGTAGCCAGGCAGGACTTGACTCTGACGGATCATGGTTTCTATCTGACGGCACAGCAAAGCCTGTCCCGGCTGAACTCATTGCTGCTTGGGAAGCAAACCCCATATACATGACTGGAGCTATTGATGATCTCGGCAATCTTGGCCTAAACTACTGGATCACGGTAAGCGACAACACCTCATGGCCAACTCCGTCGCAGTTTATTATGCGCTTCTACCCTCAACCCGTTGATATGCTCCCTCCTTCAGAAATTTGTAGTGACGGCATCGACAACGACTTAGATGGCCTGACCGATTGTGCTGACGATGACTGTGCCTCAGACATTGCATGCACCGGCCCGGTTCCGGAAGTATGCACAGATGGAATAGATAATGACAGTGACGGCATGGTCGATTGTGCAGATGATGATTGTGCCAGCGCGACTGAATGCCAACTGCCACCAACGGAAATCTGTACAGATGGTATCGACAACGACCTTGACAGCTGGGTTGACTGCTCCGACTCTGACTGTGCCGGCATTGGCATCTGTGGACCAGAAGGCAAGACAACAACTTGTTCAGACGGCCTCGATAACGACGGTGACGGAGATGTCGACTGTGCTGATTCTGGTTGTGCAAAAAACAAAGCTTGTCGTTAAAATCCTGAGTTATTAACTTCAAGGGGAGACTCGTCTCACCATATTTTGAATAGAATTAAGGAGTCAGCAATACTGCTGGCTCCTCTTTTTATTTGGGTAAACCAGGAGTCCACAAGATCAACTCGCAACGATCAAACCCTTTGCTGAAGTCAAGCAACATGCTTCATGAATGATTTGCCAGTGATGCAGAGAAATGATACTGATAGAAGATCGTTTCTATCTGTTTTATTTCCAAGGGAGAGCTAAAAAATGCGACTGGTTACACGCGGAGACCTTGATGGACTGACCGCAGCAATACTCATAAGCGAAATGGAACAGATCGACGAAGTTCTTTTGGTCCACCCTCAAGATATCACCGACAATAAAGTTACAATTGATGCAAACGACGTTCTCGCCAACCTCCCCTACGATCCCCGGGCCGGAATGTGGTTCGACCATCACGCTCACACAGTTATGCCTGAAGGAGAGTACAAAGGGGCTTATGCTGTCGCACCGAGCGTCGCCCGCGTCATTTACAACTATTACGCTTCCGACACACTCACCCGCTTTGCTAATTTGGTAGCAGAAACCGATCGCTTTGATTCGGCAGACCTGTCCAGAGCTGACATTGAAGACCCCAGGGATGTCATCCTGCTCGGCTTTTTGGTCGACCCAAGAACCGGTTTGGGTGGAGACTTCAGAAACCAGTTCACCAGTCTGGTTGACAGGATTCGCACTAGAAGTTTATCTGAGGTGATGAACGACGCGGATATCAGAGAATTAACGAATTCTTTCAGGCGCGACGACCAGAATTTCAAGGAGTTCCTTTTAAAGCATTCGGAAGTGCACGGCAAGGTCGTTGTCACCGACTTCCGTGACATAGAGAACATTCCGGTCGGCAACCGATTTCTGGT
Source organism: uncultured bacterium (assembly GCA_965366475.1). Lineage (GTDB taxonomy): Bacteria > Desulfobacterota > Desulfuromonadia > Desulfuromonadales > BM103 > M0040. Next base: position 7,766 of record CBDUFN010000069.1, read on the forward strand.
CTATTCAACCTTCCCGGAGTGCAACGTCTCTTTGCGTATTCAGTGGGGCCCAGGAAAGAAACTCGTAGCCCTGAACATCGGACACAGCATCTTTGATCGTTCTTGCACGGTTGATGTTGGTGAACTCTGTCGAAACTATGGAGGTGGTGGCCATCGCGGAGCCGGAGGATGCGTTCTCAGGCCCATGGCCGCCGGACTGGCAATCAAGATTGTCACTGAAAAGTTAAAAAAGAGCTAACAAGAAAAAAAAGCACACCTTATGCAGGGTGCTTTTTTTTCAAATTACGTCATCAGTCTTCCAACTTTTTCCGTCCACGTTTTTTGTCACCTAACTGCTTTTTCTGTTCCAGCCGTCGCCTTACGGATGCCCTGCTTGGCTTTGTTGAGATGCGAGGCCTTTTCTTGCGAAAGCGCGCAGCAAGTTTCTCCTCCAGACGCACCATCGCCTTTTGCAGGTTCTGGTGACGAGAACGCGACTCTGTGGCTGTCGCGACAACTCCTGTCGGCAGGTGTGTAATTCTCACTCCGGTCTCACTGGTATTACGATGCTGCCCACCAGGCCCTGAACCTCGAAAATAATCGATGCGAATATCTTGCTCGTTCCAATTCATGTCATTACTCATCGCGTCCCAGAACAAAGGTCACTAAAATCAGTCAGCTGACCTCTTTCGTCGTCCCTTTTCATGGATATAATCGGTCCGTTCGTGTTAAAAAATATACGTATTGTAAAGCACTGTCAAAAGCGGAGGAAACCATGAATCATTTTGCCCTGACTATCGTCGGCCGTGATCGAGCGGGAATCGTCTCACAAGTCACCAAGATCCTCTTTGATCTGGGATGCAACATCGCTGACTCGAGCTGTTCGATCCTCGGTGGCCAATTTTCTATGATCCTGATCCTAGGACATCAGGAATTCACCAATCGTGAAAGCTTTGGAGACGCGTTCAAGCCTCTGGAAGATTCCGACCTCTCTGTCGCCTTACGTGTTCTCAAGCCAGGCGGTGAGGTTCGACCAAATATAGCGGGTGACATTTGTATGATTTCGGTTTACGGCTCTGACCAACCGGGCATCGTTTACCGGGTCGCGCAGGTCCTGGGTGAAAAGAACATCAACATCACCGACCTTAACACCAAATTGGTCGGTTCCGAAGACCGACCGATTTACGTCATGGTTATAGAAGCTTCGCTACCCACAAACGTAGAAGAAACTGATGTTGATACCTGGCTCGCTCCGATACGCGAAGACCTTCAGGTTGACATTACGGTCCGTACTATTCCAACAGTGGAACTCTAATCATGGCTGTTCGTCCAATACTCCTCTATCCGGACCCGATTCTTAAACAGGTCGCCGCAGCAATTGAAACCTTCGACGACAGTGTTATCGATGTCATTCAGGACCTGGTTGACACCATGGTCGATTCCGGGCATTCCGTTGGCGTTGCCGCTCCGCAAATTGGAGAACTTCGACGCATCGTGGTTGTCGATGTTTCCAAGAGCAAACTGGGGAAAGACAACAATCATGGATTGCTCGAAATGGTCAATCCTGCAATTATCGAAAAAACTGGAAGTAAAGTCATGCGTGAAGGCTGCATGAGTGTCCCAGACTATACCGGAAACGTGACCAGAGCAGAGAGCATTGTCGTCGAGTTCACCAATCGTAATGGCCAGGCACGCGTCATTGAAGCCTGTGGTTTCGAAGCCGTGGCCATTCAGCATGAGCTGGACCACCTCGATGGACTACTCTTTCTTGATCGGGTCTCCAGCTTAAAAACCGATCTATATCGCCGCAAAAGTTAACAACAGCGGGAGTTCTTATGTCACAAAAAAAGAAAATAACTCTGGTCATGCTTCCAGGCCTTGATGGCACTGGACTTGTTTTTGACCCACTGCTGTCCCATCTTCCAGATAACATTAACCCCCAGGTGGTCCGTTACCCTGCAGATACGGCTCTTTCTTTTCAAGAGCATGTCGAGTTCGCCAGAAAGAAATTGCCAAAGAAAGAACCCTTTGTCCTTTTAGCAGAATCTTTTTCAGGGCCAATCGGCCTACAGCTTCTCGATAAACCACCGGCCAACCTGATCGGGGTTATCTTTGTTGCAACCTTTGCTCGTTATCCGAGTCCATTTTTACTTGATGTTGGTATTTACCTGCCACAAAGTTTCCTCCTCGGTCTTTTTTTAAAAACGCCTCTGGGGCGTTTTTTCTGTCTTGGTGGAGCTCCCGCAAGTGCTGTCAAAATTTTCCAAAAAGCATTGTCCTCAGTTAAGCCCAATGTGCTTTTTAAACGTTTGAAAATTATTGCAGAACTTCCGCCACCGCCAGACACGACCTACTCTGGGCCAGTGCTCTACCTGAAGGCGGACAAGGACAGAATGATTCCTGCCCGAACGGTCGTTCCTTTTCAGCAACACCTACCTCAAATACAAATTCAAAAGACTGCAGGCCCACATATTCTGTTGTTGGCTCATCCGATAACAGGGGCAAAACTTATCAGCGATTTCATCGACTCTTTATCGGACTCGCCATGAGTACGTTAGAAAAGCATGAACGAGAAGAATTGCACAAGGCACTCCTGTTCCTGCGTGAAGAACTTCAAAAGTTGCTCGAAAATTCCAACGATGGAGCGCAACCTGTCAGCCTAGATGAACCCATAGGCCGTTTGTCCCGTATGGATGCGATGCAGCAACAAAGCATGGTAAAAGCCAATCGACGTACAGCCCAGACTCGTTTGATTCGCGTAGAGACCGCTCTGCGTCGTCAGGACAATGAGGAATACGGCCAGTGCGTGGAATGTGAAGAAGAAATCGGCTACGCTCGCCTGAAGGCACAACCGGAAGCCCCTTTTTGTATTGAATGTCAAAGTAACAAGGAAACGCGTAACGCTTAACGCGGGTGGCGACAAGCCAGAAGCTTAAAACTTGTCCTCGTTCTGCGTCTCTCGTACCACGTACCGGGTTTTCCATGAACCGCTCTTCTAAAAACAGATTGACCGAGAAAGAAGCCTTTCTCTTTCCCGGAGACTCCCTTTTCGACAAAATAGGCCGTACCGTCTGCCGAGCCGAGTGTCTGCCACGTAAGGAACTATTCGAAGCATGGGAAGTTGCCAGACGGGTTCGACGTCGTTTTCGTGGTAGCCGTGTGGTTGATCTGGCATGTGGTCATGGTTTAACCGCAGCCTTGCTGCTCCTCCTTGATGACAGCTCTCCCCAGGCCCTTGCAGTCGATCTAACCCTGCCTTCCTCCGCACGTCAACTCTATGACAGCTTAACCGAAAGTTGGCCGAGGCTTGAAAATCGCATCGAATTCCTAGAAAAACCATTGGAAGACGTGGTCCTTCAATCAACAGACCTTGTGGTATCAGTGCATGCCTGCGGTAGCTTAACGGACCTGGTTCTTGAACGAGCAATGAAGATCAGGGCACGAGTCGCCGTTCTACCGTGTTGCCACAACCTCGACAATTCAGACCAGGGTAGCCTGACCGGGTGGCTCGAAGGGACCCTGGCAACGGATGTTGTTCGTGCAGAACGTTTACGCTCTCACGGCTACAAGATTTTCACACAACAGATTCCCAATGACATCACACCCAAGAACAGATTGCTTATGGGTGAACCATCTAAACCAGACGCCACATCACGTCTTTGACCAATTAGCTTAATTGCGTTACATTTTAACTGTCTACACCTGTTGAAGGACAGAAATTACTTTCTGCAACCAACCTTTAAAGTTTAACAAATATGATCTATTTGGAGGTCAACTTGAAGGCTCTGTACATTTTCTTTATTGCCCTACTCATTGCAACGCCTGTTTATGCCGAGCAGGCACTTGTCTTATCTGAGATCGAGAGGATTCAAGAGAAAATCTGGTATCTGCAAAAAGATCTTGCGGCACAAAACACCTCTATAAAAAAACATCAGGCACAACTTGAACGACTCACGTCCAAAACCAATGAGGGGCACCTCTCCCTGAACGAGCGCCTGGCAACTCTGGAAGAATTTGTAGACAACCAACAGGAGGTAGTCAGCCAGACAGGAGAAAAGCTTGAAACGCTGACTGAAACATTAGTCTCTCTCGGCAACAGTATTGAAGAACGGCAGGAAAACATCAATAGTCAGACAGAGAGAATCGAGACCCTGAACTCATCCATCCGGTCCTTACAGGACAATTTCTCCAAAGACAAAAAAGCCACTGAACAAACGCTAGCAGAAATCCGCTCAGAGCTTGACGAAACACGTTCTCAATTAAAAACGATGGGGCAGGATGTCGGCAGTCAGGTTGAGCAGCTTAGTGTCTGGGGTGCAGGGATATTCCTTGCTCTGGCCATTTTATTAACAATTGGCTTTGCATTGCGTAAAAGTGGTTCAAACAAACCTGCGACAAACTTTAAGCAACCACCCAATCACGAGATGTAGAACGGCGACAGATTAATCTCTTTCGTCCCAGAGCGTTAACAAACCTTGTTGAAATTTTGGGCTTTTTTGAACAAATTATCCCTTTGGAATTCGACCACAACAGATCGTTTATCTGTTGCTCTTTTTTTAAATTTTAACGTCTTAAGAAAACGATAAAACCGTCGGGGTTGCCCGACAGCAACGTCATTTTCTTTGTAGCGACAAAGCAA
>CBDUFN010000070.1:0-12273 GCA_965366475.1 uncultured bacterium
CAAGGTCCGGGTTTCAGCCATGATGAGTGCTGCACCAACGTTGTGCCCTGAAACATCTGCGATGACGAGGTCAAGACGACCATCATCTTGAACTAGATAATCATAGTAATCACCACCGACCTCTTTGGCTGGTATACAAAGTCCTGCCAGCTGCACCCCTGGGATGTCGGGCGTTTTGGTTGGTAACAGACCCAGTTGAATGTTTTTGGCTATAGCGAGTTCGCGTTGTTGCTCACGTGCTTTAATCAGACGGTCAGTTTGTTGTGCGTTTCTCCAGGCCACACCAACCTGGCTGGCCAGACTTGTAAAAAGTTCGGCAAACTCACTTGTAAAGATACCCTTCGCTGTTCTCGAAAATGCCGAAATGACTCCAATCGGCTGTCCTTCGACGGCAATTGGTGCGTGAGCAAATGATAGGATTTTCTCGCGGTGAATGATTGCTGCTGTCTTCGGTTTGCTTATATAGTCGCTGTCATTGACTACGCTAATATTGTTGGTTAGAAAGGCTTCGCCGATGAACGTCTCTGTAGTCAGATCCCTCTCTGATTCTCCAAAATGTTCTGAAGTCATCCCGCGTTGGCTGCGGACTGTTAATGTCTGGCGGCTTTCGTCAAGGATGCGGATAACACAGAGGTCAAATTTGAATTGATCGGTAAAAATCTTAAGAATTTCATCGAGAATTGATTGCAGGTTGTTGCCGCTGGCAACGGTGTGGGCGGCTTCATAAAGGACACCGAGCTGCTCTCTACTCGCCGTGCGGCTTATATTGACTGACCCAAATAGATCAAAAACGTCTTCCATGTGGCTGCCACGTGCAGACAGGTAGTTGTCTATGATGATGCGAGCCGGGGCGGCGCCAACCGAACCTGCCAGAGTTAACTCTGTAAAACGTTTAAGCTTAGGAAGTTCATCTTCTGAAAGACCTCCCTTTTCATCAATCTCCCTGTTGCCGAGATAGGAACTGATAGCTGCGTGGGCTTGCTTTTCACCAATAAACTTAGCCATTAAATCGACAAACTCGATAACGGTCGGTGCTTTGGTAATGCGGGTCTTTCCTGTAATGATCGGCAACGGGTTATAAACATCAACAAATTTCCTGACCTGTTCAAGCTCTTCCTGGCTTGGTTTAGTTACCAATGAGATCGCTAAGTAACTCCCAAGGTTTACAAACATTGTCCAAAAGAGAGAGTGAGTCCATAGGTCAAACCCACTTAGACCTAATAACTCAGTTGGCTTCAGAATAGAGATACCCCATAAACCATTTTCAACGATTGAAGCATCGATCCATCCAGACTGGACAAATGAAGGAACGAGCAACGTATAGAACCAGACGATAAAACCAAGAACAAGGCCTGTGGTTGCCCCTCGTCTGGTTGCCTGACGCCAATAGAGTCCACCAATGACGGCGGGTGCAAACTGAGTCGCTGCAACGAAGGAAATTAAGCCAATGTTGACCAACGCTGCTGATTCACCGAGAAGTCGATAGTAGAGGTAGCCCAAGAAAATTACGGCAATGATGCCGAGTCTTTTCAAATTAATCAGAAGGGTAGACAGGTTCTGAGCTTTGTTGTGAATCTTCAGGATGACCGGCATAAGGAGGTGGTTGAGAATCATCGTTGAGAGAGCGACAGATGACACCATAACCATGCCTGCTGAGGCAGAGAAACCACCGATGAAAACCAATATAGCCAGCCAGGGTTGGCCGTACTGAAGTGGCAGTGTAATGACAAAGAAGTCGGCGTTGAGAGTGCTGCCATGGTTGAGCAGTAAGCCTGCAAGCGCAATAGGAATAACAAAAATGTTGATCAAAAACATATAAGCCGGGAAGCGCCACATGGCACTCCGAATATGTTCTTCTCGACTGTTTTCAATCACCATGATGTGAAACTGTCTCGGTAAGAACATGACAGCCATCATTGATATGACGGTCATTGAAAACCAATGCGCATATGAATTTTCACCGCTACCAAGACGCAATAAATGTTCACGTTCTGGATAAGTACTAAGGAATTCTGAGATGATGCTTCCGAAGCCGTCAAAAAGGCCGTATGTGACAAATATGCCGGCAGCAACAAACGCGACTATTTTGACTACCGACTCGAGAGCAATGGCTGCAACAAGCCCTTCGTGGCGTTCTGATGAGTCAAGATGTCGGGCACCGAACATGACCCCGAATAAACCAAGAATTAAAGCTACAACGAGAGCTGAATCGAAGTGCAGGTCGAGTTTAGGCACGACGTGCATTGCACTACCTGCAACAGTAAAGGGGTTGACTAAAAGATCAAACGTTCTGGCGACAGCTTTTAGTTGCAGTGCGATGTAAGGCATGATGCCGAGGACGGCAAAGATAGTAACAATGGCACCTAGTAGAGACGATTTCCCATAGCGACTGGAAATGAAATCAGCAATACTCGCCACATTTTGTTCTTTACAGATGCGAACGATCTTTCTCAGAAGGAACCACCAGGAGAACGCGATCAAGGTTGGTCCGAGATAGATTGTGAGGAAGTCAATCCCGGTTGTTGCTGCGCGGCCGACGCTGCCGTAAAAAGTCCATGATGTGCAGTAAACAGCTAAAGAAAGAGAGTAGACTTCAGGATTGTCAATCAGGCTGCGGCCGCGTTTACGTTGCCGGTCAGCGTAAAAAGCAACACCAAAAAGAACACCAAAGTAGAGTAAAGATGTTAACGCGACTAAAGAGATAGGGATCATTCTGGACCCACGCCCGATTCATTCTTCTGTTTGTCTTCTAGAGGGTGTTGGTCTTCGTGACTCCCCAGATAGACAGAAAAAAGATAGATGATAAAAATGGAAATCGGCCAGCCGATGAAAAAATATAAAACAGTGAGCGGAACCCCAAAAAGGAGTACGTTCTTGTTGAATATATGCAGGAATGGGTAGTTAAGCATGATCACGCCGAGGACAAACCAGATAACCCAAGCGTCTCTTAAGGGCAGTTTACGTTCTATCTTCATGATAACTGCTCCTTGTTTGCTCGTGTCATTCGAAGTACCGATTCCTCATGTTGGTACCAGTGTAATTTAGTCATTGAACGTGCACTCTCAATGTATTGTTTCTATGCAACGGTGCTGATCCAAATAGTTGAGTGTTCTTGTTAGCCACTTTATCAATTGCGAGTTTATTGCTGTTTCATTATTGTCGCAAGAGGTTTTATTCTAATTTCCTTAAAGATTATCAGAAGATATACGCATGTAAAGCTTACGTTTGTGTGCCTTCGTCAGATTGACCATAGCGCATGACTATGCTAGTTTTAGCTAATATCCTCTCATATAAATGGAACGTCTATGTCGCTGTGCCAATCCTGTAAATATGCTCTTTTTTTGTTACTTCTCTTGAGTGGTTGTGTGGCCGTTGACGTTCACGGAGAGAGTCAGGTCGTTGAAAGCGCGCAACCTTATGTTTCACAACTAAACGAACCGCAATCGAACGCATATTTCCACTATTTACGTGGGCGTATGTTGTTGGCTGATTCTGATGGAGAAGGTGCTCTTGAGGACCTTCTTGCTGCAATTGATTTTGATCCGGAGGACGAGGGTTTACGCTTTATGCTCGCGGACCTCTATCTCGCCTTAGACCAATCTGAAAAGGCTATCCGTACCGTTGAAGATGTCCTGTTACGCAACCCGGATTCTGTTGAGGCCAATCTGAAACTGGCCAACGCCTATTTCAGCAACCGCCAACCCGAAAAAGCCGTCCCCTATTTTCGCCGCGTTCTTGAACTCAATAATGATAAGGAACAGGTTCGTTTACATTTAGCCATTGCTTTGGTGCGTGTAGGCGATGTTGACCTGGCTTCAGAAGAATTACGAGCACTCCTTAAGCGTTATCCTGACTCTATCTCTGGTCGATTGGCCATGGCTCGTCTCTATCGCGAAACGGGTTTGAACCATTTGGCGGTGGAAGAGTATCGCGAGTTGATGCGCCGAAATGCCAACGTAAGCCAGGCATATTTGGAACTGGGCCTCCTTTACGAAGAACTCAACGAATGGGAAGAGGCTCTGGCCGTTTTTTCAGAGTCTCTTAAACAACGACCGCTTGATTTTGCATTACGTCATCATCTCTCCCGCGTGTATGTTGGAATGAAGAGATATGATGATGCTCTCGAAGAATTGAACATTATTGTCGAGCTTAAGCCTGAAGACTTTGACGCCCGCCGTAAAGTTGGACTGATTTACCTTGAGCAGAAACGCTGGGCTGATGCGGTGACTGCTTTTGAAGAAATCCTCAGTTTACAACCGGACCTTGATCCGGTTCGATACTATCTGGGGACGGCTTATGAGCATCAATCAAAGTGGGAGCTGGCCCTAGAGGCTTTTCTTGCTATTGATAGCGACTCGGCTCTTTATGATGATGCCATCTCACACATTGGCTATATCTATCTAGAGACAGATCGCATTGAAGAAGCCATTATTGTTCTTGAGAAGAGGGTGGAGTCCAATAAGCCACGGCCACAGGTGTTCAATTATCTAGCTTCTTTATATATGGCTAATGGACAACGTGATCAAGCTTTAACGACTCTGGATCGCGGCCTTGGTTTTTACCCGGAAAACCCGGAACTCCTTTATCAGAGAGGATTACATCTGGAACGTTCTGGTCAGCACAAAGAGGCTCTTGCCGCAATGGAGACTCTTTTAACTGTTGATGCCGATCACGCTGAAGCTTTAAATTTTATCGCCTATGCACTCGCAACTGATAACCGTGACCTGGATCAGGCTTTAAGTTATGCGGAGCGTGCTATTAAGTTAAAAACAGCCCCGCATATTCTGGACACACTGGGTTGGGTCTATTTTCGTATGGGGCGGTTAATCGAGGCTCTTAAAGTTATTGAAGAGGCGAGCCTGCAACTTTCTGAAGACCCGATCATTTTTGAGCACCTCGGTGATATCCACCAATCTCTACATAATATTGCGCAGGCGCGTGCTGCCTTCGAGAGATCCCTCCAACTGGCGCCTGACAATGAAGCTATCCGTGACAAGCTTGATAACCTTGATAACCTTGCAGAAACATTGTAGGAACTCATTGGTGAACCGCTTCCCGTGGCTGATCTCCCTGATCTTTGCGTCATCTCTCTTGATATCCTGTGCACCGGTGCAACCAAAGCCCGTTACTTCGCCAATTAGCCCGGGTTTCGCACATGAATTGATCCAATCATGGCATGAAAACTATGCCCATATCACATCTGTTCAAGGCCTCGCTAAAGTTAAGGTTCAAACCACGGAAAAATCACTTAGCGGATCTCAGGTTATCCTTGCAGAAAAGCCAAATCGGTTGCGTACAGAAACGTTGAGCCCCTTCGGGTCACCCTTGCTGATATTGGTGACTGATGATGAGTCTCTGGGAGTGTCGGTTCCGGGGCAGAATGTGTTTTATTCTGGTGCGGCGACGGCTGAAAATCTGGGACGTTTTGTGCGTATCCCATTGCAGGTGAATGATCTGGTCGCTCTTTTGCTCTATCAGCCACCCTTGATAAGCGTTCGCAGTGAAGAGGCGTTTAAGATCCAAAATGAAGGCTGGTTGCTCATCCGCCATAATGAAACGTTTCGACAGGAGCTGACCTTCAATAGCGACCGATTACTGATTGCTGTTAGCTACTACGACAACGGTGAGCTTTTCTTGCAGTTGAACTACGGTAACTTTGCCTCCGAAGAAGGCTTTTTCCCAAAACACTTCGGTGTTGATTTACCTGAGCAACAGATAACAGCAACTCTCGATTTCTCAGATTTACAAACCAATGGGAAACTGAAATCCGGTATATTCCAATTGTCACCGCCTGAAGGGGCGACGATCGTTTCACTGGATGAATGACCAAACAGCTGTTTCGAGACGTTAATCTTGATTCTTTGAAGGAGTTTCTTTTGAAATATTTATGGATTGTTATCCTCTTTGTGATAGTTGGGTGTGAACAGCAACAAACTGTTGTACCGGCCGAAGGAGACGCTGCCAAACCAACTCACGGTGATACGTTTATTGAAGCCTCAATTGCCGAACCGAACAACTTGTTACCCGTTCTTTCGTCGGATTCAGCTTCAAGTGATATCAACGGCAAAGTTTATAATGGCTTGATTCGTTACGACAAAAACTTGCAATTGGAAGGTGAACTGGCTGAATCCTGGGAAATCTCCGAAGATAATCTCTCCTTTACCTTTTATCTCCGCAAAGATGTTAAGTGGCATGATGGCCAGCCTTTTACCAGCGCGGATGTCCTTTTTACTTACCAGATGTACATTGATCCGGAAGTCCCGACGTCTTACGCCGAAGATTTCCTTCAGGTCGCCAAGGCTGAGGCCATTGATCCTTACACATTTAAGGTCTCCTACGAAAAACCCTATGCTCCTGCACTAGAAAGTTGGGGGACTGCGATTCATCCCAAACACCTTCTCGAAGGGCAAGATGTCACAAAGAGTCCCTTGTCCCGTAGCCCGATCGGGACAGGACCCTACAGGTTTGTGAAGTGGGACGCTGGTGAGAAGGTGGAACTGCTTGCCAATCCAGATTATTTTGAGGGCGAGCCTTATATTCACAGGGTCGTTTACCGGGTCATCCCCGATACCTCAACGCAGTTCCTTGAGCTGCAATCCGGTGGTCTTGACCTTATGGGATTAACACCGATCCAGTACAGTACTCAGACAGATACCCCTGCGTTTAAGCGCAATTTCAACAAGTACCGTTACCTTTCCTTCAGTTACACCTATTTAGGTTACAATCTGACGAAGCCTCTTTTTCAGGATAAAAGGGTCAGACATGCGATCTCCTATGCAATCAACAAGCAAGAACTGATTGATGGTGTTCTGCTCGGTCTCGGCCAAGCTGCTACCGGTCCTTATAAACCAGATACATGGGTCTACAACGCCAATGTGAAACGCTTTGATTACAACCCTGAGTTGTCACGTGCGCTCTTTGCCGAGGCGGGTTGGACTGACAAGATGGTGTCCTCGATAAAGAAGGGCAGAAGCTTGCCTTCACCATTGTGACCAATCAGGGTAACGACCTGCGTTCCAAAACAGCTGAGATTATTCAACGGCGATTGAAAGAGGTTGGCGTTGGGGTTGAAATACGCATTGTTGAATGGGCAACCTTCCTCAAAGAGTTCATCTTTCCTGGTAACTTTGATGCAACAATCCTTGGTTGGAGTGGCGGTCCGGAACCGGACCAGTATAATATCTGGCATTCCAGCAAAACGGCACCGCGGGAATTGAACTTCGTCAAGTTCAGTCACCCTGAGGTCGATTCTTTACTGGAAGAGGGAAGACGGATTTTTGTTCAAAGTGAACGCAAGCAGATTTATGATCGTTTTCAGGAAATCCTTGCGGAAGAACAACCTTATACCTTCCTGTACGTTGGCGAGGCGTTGCCCGCTGTGGCAAAGCGTTTCCGTGGTATAGAGCCTTCGCCAGCAGGGATCAGTCATAATTTTATTAAATGGTGGGTACCAAAGAGCGAACAGAAGTATACTCGTTAGGCATAACGTCGGGACGTGGGACGTGGGACGTGGGACGTGGAAAACCTTAACCTTTTGTCCCAATTGTAGAATATTTAATTTCAGTAGAAGAGGACACTAATAATCCATGCTCGTTTATCTCACTAAAAGGCTGTTTATGATGATCCCCTTGTTGATCGGTATTACTCTGATCAGCTTTGTGGTGATCCATCTGGCACCTGGTGAGCCAACTGATATGCAGACCGACCTCAACCCGAAATCGAGTGTTGAGATGCGTGACCGTTTGCGAGAACGTTACAATCTGGATCAACCCTTGTACGTTCAATATGGAATCTGGCTAAAGCAGGTTGTTACTCTCGATTTCGGCGAGTCCTTTGCCCAGGATCATCGGCCTGTTCTGGAAAAAGTCAGTGAACGTATGCCGATTACTATTCTGATTAATGTTTTGTCGATTGCTGTCATCCTTGCAGCAGCAGTTCCTATTGGTATTCTCTCTGCCGTCCGTCGCAACAGCATGTTTGATCGAAGCACCACGGTTTTTGTCTTCCTTGGCTTTGCAATGCCGTCCTTTTGGTTAGCTTTGTTGCTGATGGACTACCTTGGTGTACGGTTGGGCCTTTTCCCGGTTGCCGGACTTAAATCGATAGGCTACGACTACATGAGCCCTGGCAGCCAAATCTGGGATATGGCTCACCACTTGATCTTGCCGGTTTTTGTTTCTGCCTTTGGTGGGCTTGCGGGTTTTTCCCGTTATATGCGCTCCAACATGCTTGAAGTTATTCGTCAGGATTATATCCTCACCGCGCGCGCAAAAGGTTTGTCAGAAAGAGCCGTTATTTACAAACATGCGCTACGCAATGCTCTGTTGCCGGTGATTACTATTCTCGGTCTTTCTGTGCCAGGCCTTATCGGCGGCAGTGTCATCTTCGAGACAATCTTTGCGATTCCGGGGATGGGCAAACTTTTCTATGATGGCGTTATGATGCGTGATTATCCATTGATTATGGGTATTCTCGTGATCGGCGCAGTCCTCACTTTGGTCGGTAATCTTTTGGCTGATATCAGTTATGCTATGGCGGATCCACGTATTCGAAAGGGGTAGCTTTTATCTCTTTCGTCTAGAGATTAATTTCTGGTCCATGACTTCAGTTGATGTTTTTTGTGATATAGTAAAGATACCTCAAAAGAATAAGAGGTTAACAGTAGCCAAAGGAGGAAGATGTTATGATCGTCTCTGAACCACCAGGCTCGTTAGGAAGGGCTTCATCGAACTGAAAGTATATAAAAATTGGCTCACAGCATTAGGGTGAACCGATATTGATTCCCACGACGGGAATTACAAAGAAAGTAAACGTTATCAAAGCACCTCTGAACGATTCGGGGTGCTTTGATTTTTTTATGACTTTTATTTCTTTGTCTCGGTCTAACTGGTTTAAATGACTTCTCTCATTATGTCAAAATAGTGAAATGTTTGTGCAGGCTTATACTTGATAGGGAAGTGTGAGAATATTTTGAGTTGTTCCTGCTATACTCCACTCTTATACTAATGTTTAGTTGTGGGAGAACGTTATGCTAGATAGTCGTTACATTGCTTCAACATGTGAAAATTGCCAGCATGAGAATAATATTTCATTAAGTTATTTTGTTGGCTTCGACTATACATTTGAAAAGTCAGTAGTTGCAATGTGCCAAACTTGCAATAAGGATTTTGTTGTTGTTTTTGATGAACAAAAGATTCAGTAAACTCTTTTCTTCCGCTTTTGCTCTCTGAGTTTTATTAACAACTTCTCGACTGTTTTTCTTTTAATTACACTTCAATCATCGGCTTCAGCCTGTAACCTGCCCTTCACAGTATCGACACGCAGTAGTAATAGAATTCCTACGACAAAAAAGACTGCTAGAGCCACGATTGCGATTCGGTTTGATCCTGTCATTTCGATGAGAAGGGCGAATGTTAGTGGCCCGAAAATTGAAGCAAACTTGGAACTGATGGCATAAAATCCGAAGAATTCAGCACTCCTTTTTTTAGGAACCATGCTGGAGAATAGTGATCGACTGAGAGCCTGACTGCCACCAAGTACAATCGCAACAGCAAAGCCTAGCAGCCAGAATTCAGTAGAACTTTTCATGATTGATGCGTAGATCGTGATCAGTGTGAAGAGGAGTAGACTGACGAGTATTGAGCGTTTGGTGTTGAAATGCTTTGCAAGTTTCGAGAAGAGAAGCGCGCCTGGCATGGCGACAAACTGAATCATGAGAAAACAGCCGAGGATGGTTCCAGTGCCTAAACCAAGTTCTTCTCGTGCAAAGATTGCCGATACAGCAATGATCGTCTGAATTCCATCGTTGTAGATAAGGAATGCAATCAGGAATCTGGAAAGATGACGGTATTTTCGTAACTCGGTAAAAATTTTCAGGTAGTCGCTTGGAGTACGAAGGGTGTGACGAGCAGACGTTGTTTTCGGTACACTTTTAAGCCATTGAAATGCTGGTAAGGAAAAACTGAGCCACCATGCACCTGTTAATAAAAACCCGAGCCTGGTTGCGCTTCCTTGGTCAGGAATTCCGAATAATGTATGCTTCTGAATCATGAGAAAAACGATCAGTAGCATCAACCCTCCGCCAAGATAACCAAATGCAAATCCTTGCGCAGAAAGCCGGTCTGCTTCGTGTCCAGAAGCCAGGTCGGGTAGGTAGGCATTGTAAAAGATGTTGCCAGCGGCAAAGCCAATATTGCCAAGAATAAAGAGAGTGGCGGCGAGAAGGTACTGTCCAGGTCCCGCGAAGAAGAGAGCGCTGGTTGCAAGTGATCCAAGGAGGCAGAAGATGATTAATAGACGCCTGCGCCAGCCACGTCGATCTGAAAGATTGCCGAGACCAGGTGCTGCTATAGCGACCAATGCCATAGAGATTGAAACGATGTAGCCCCAGAGGGCTGTTGCCGGGACCGGCTGAGAGCTCCAGAAGAGTTCTGCGCCTTGGGTTGGGACGAGGCTTGCAAAGTAGACGGGTAGGACGGCAGCTAGAACGACCGTGGCAAATGCGGAATTTGCCCAGTCATAAAGACACCAACCAAATTGAATTTTATTTACAAAAAAGTTTTTCAAACCATTTGCCAATCGGTGAATGGTTCGTACTGCTCAACAAAACATTAGGCTTAGCGTTTGAGATTTAAAGTTTTTTTCTGTATGCACAGCTCATTGGCAACCAGTCGGCCTGTTTGACGATCTCTGGTGTCAGTTTGACGCAACCTTCACCAACATCAAGTCGTTTAGCGTAAACGCGACATTCTCGGCTGATGATGTCCAGATGTTGGCAGGGTGTCTTGGTTGTGAAGAACTGGCCTTTAAGATCGACAGACTTTTCAAAACAGCAGAGCCCGCAACGAAGGCAGGACTCTTCCCAGTTTGTCATTACTGTGGCAATGTCACCAGGATACTTCCCTGGTAACGGAGAACTTGAATAGGCCCCGCGCCATCAATGAGCTCCCAGAAAAGATCCGAAGTTGGGTGGCTTTTGCTGCCGATCGCGTCTTTTTCCTGATTATGCCAGATTTTGGCTAGTTGCAGAGCTCGCTGAGGGTTTTGGCGCCCAAAACTGACAGCAAGAAATTCAGGTATTTCAATGCTGCCAAAAGGGTCAATTGGTTGTCGCACGGAAATTAGAATAGGGCCGTTGTTCAGATTGTCTTGTAACGTAAGACGACTGAGATATGCCTTGTTTAGCTTGAAATCGTAAGGTTGCCGCCCGAGGTTGATCGTTGACTGAGGCTTTTCAACAGGGACTAAAAAACGGTTGGCAAGACCGGCCGGTATGTCATTTTCCGGCAAAGTTTCAATCGTCAGAATAAAATCTTCAAGCGCCCCTACCGCCGACGTATCTGTCAGCTCTCCTTTAAAGAGGAGGTAGGTGTATAGGCCGTAGTCACCCGGGTTGGAGACCGTATCATCAACTGGCTGCCAATTAATCTGCACCGGTGTTGCAGAAAAAGATCCCGACGTTTGCTGTGCTTTTTGAGCGGCAGCTTTAGATGCTTTACGACGCTCGAGAGCACGCAATTTATCTTGTAAAAGTTTAAGCTTGTCCTGAATACTGTCTATCCTCTCAATCGTTTCGACTCGTTCTGTCTCGTCCAACTCTTTTTTCTCAAATAGGTCATTCAGCCCGGCAGATGCTGGGAGTGCGCTTAAAAGTAATGCAAGGGCTGATAGTAGTATCCATCTTTGGTATCTATTGACTGTATTGATAGTCATTGGAACTCCTCGAAAAGTAAGTGACAAGCTGA
Organism: uncultured bacterium; assembly: GCA_965366475.1. Classification (GTDB taxonomy): domain Bacteria; phylum Desulfobacterota; class Desulfuromonadia; order Desulfuromonadales; family BM103; genus M0040. The sequence continues at coordinate 11,745 of CBDUFN010000070.1, forward strand.
TTTTAACTGAAGCATCGTTTTATCAGAATTTTATGTTTTATACAAATAAAACGGGGTAGGCTGTGTCGCAGCCTGCCCCGGTGATCAAGCGTTAGTTTGACGTGCTTAAATGAGCTATGCACACTCAGAGTAGCCACAGACATGGCAAACACAACAGCCACCTTCATTCTCGACCGGACCGCCGCAATCTGGGCAGGCGCCACCATTGTTGGCGTGGGTTAGGTCAAGCTCTTCGTGGTCGGCCATGTGCATCTGAATCGCCTTGGCAACTGCGTCAGCACAGGACGTCACTCGATTCTCCCCGAAGCCCGCTGGTTTGTGACAGGTGATGCCGATCATCTGTTTAACTGCCTGACGTGCTTGCACACCGGAGCGCCAGGCCAGTGAGACCAGCCGGCCTATCGCCTCGCACTGTGAAGATGCGCAGCCGCCTGCTTTGCCCATTGTCGTGAAAAGCTCGAAAACACCGGAATCGTCTTCGTTGACGGTGATGTAGAGGGGACCACAGCCCGTTTGCATCTGGTAAGTG
>CBDUFN010000071.1:0-11968 GCA_965366475.1 uncultured bacterium
AGATTACCGACTCTATAGCCGAGCGATTCACCCTGGCCATGCATCAAAGGAACAGGAATCACCGTTTGTTCGAAAAGATCAAAAGGGCTATTAACTTCATTGACTTGTAGCCGCGGCCGATACCCGGGGACATCAGATTCACTAAAGATATAACTAAACAGACCCTCAATGCGATCCAGCACACCTCGTGCAGCATAGATTGGAATTGCCTGACCACTTCTCAGTGTAAAGGTTCGCAAGTCATCTATGCCGTGAACATGATCAGCATGTGCATGCGTGAAAAGCACGCTGTCAATCTGTTCGATTCCTTCACGCAGAGCCTGCTGCCTAAAATCTGTTGCGGTGTCGATAAGGATTTTATGTCCGGACCACTCAAGCAAAGCGCTGCAACGGGTTCTCTTGTTGCGCGGCTCGCTCGATGAGCAAACAGAACAGTGGCAACCCAACACGGGAACACCGGTGCTGGTACCCGACCCCAAAACGGTCAGCTTGAGACTTTGTTCGGTCATATCTTGAAGACCCCGACCTCCTCTTCAAGAGCTTCTGTTAAGCGCGTCAAGGTCTCAACCACGTGATCCAGTTCAGCCGTACGACTGGCATTATTTTCCGCAACCTTATGGACGCTACCAACAGCATCAACAACGTCACGACTACGCTTGGTCAGCTCGCGGGTTGAATCATCGATAAGTGAAATCATGGAACGAATTTGCTCCATACTCTCGTTGATCTGCCTGCTCCCTTTCGCTTGTTCACTGGTGCTCTGCTTACCATGGGCCGCAATATCACGCATCGACTCAGCACCTTCTGCAAGCTGACGCGCTCCCGAAGTCTGCTGATTAATTGCCGATGCAATCTGCTGAAGCATGGCGGCAACCTGGTTCATAGAATCCGTCACCTGACGACTGCCACGGGACTGCTCTTCAGTTGCTCGCACAATACCATTAACCTGATCCATCGCCTTGAGAGTGCTGCTACGGATCTTATCCAACGCAACACTGGACGCTTTCGAACGGTTGACTTCCTGATGAACCTGCTCACTTCCAGCCTTCATGGCAACCACCGCTTCCTGGGTTCCCTCCTGGAGGTTGGCAATAATTGTCCCTATCTCTCTGGTAGAAATGGCTGTGCGTTCTGCCAACTCACGAATTTCAACAGCGACAACGGCAAAGCCCTTACCATGATCACCAGCCTGAGCAGCAATAATGGCGGCATTCAAAGCGAGCAAACTGGTCTGATCAGCCACCTCATCGATAACAGTCAAGATCTTTCCGATAGCGCTGGATTGGTCTCCAAGATCCATGATCGCGTCACTGGCACGATCCACCGTCTGTCGAATCGACTCAATCCCGCGGATCGTTTCATCAACCGTCTGCATACCAAGCCGGGCATCTTCAGCCGCCTCACTCGCCAGTTTACTGGTCTGCACAGCATTTTCCTCAATTTCTTTGATCGACGCATCCATTTCCAACATCGAGGAAACGGTCACTTCCGTCGAAGAAGAAAGGATGCCGACATTTTCAGCCACTTCCTGACTGGCAACAGACATTTCATTGATTGAGCTGGAAACTTCATCGACCGTGGAGAAGAGTTTCTCCATCTGCGTAGCGATCTCCTCGATCGTTGCTCCTAGCTCGAGAGTTGCCGAGGAGCTCTCTTCAGCAGAGCTAACGAGGTTACCAGTACTTTCAGCGATACCGCCAGCAGCCTCGTCGATCCCTTCAATCGCCTTGGATGACTCTTCGAGTGCCTGTGATTGTCGTACTGCACCTTCCATAACTTCGTGAGAGGAACTGCGGATCTGCTCATTGGCTTCCCCCAGGTCCTCAGTCACAGAACGAATTCGTCCTACCATCTCCCTCTGTCTGGCCAGGAAGGCGTTAAAACATTCAGACAGTTCGCCAACCTCGTCAGAAGTACGGACAACCAGTTCACGGCTTAAATCGCCACCACCGGCAGAGATTTCGCGTAACGTGGCGACGACCTCACGCAACGGACGGATAATGCCGGTCGCAACCAGCAGACCAACAAAAACTGAAAGAGCTGTAACAACAATCGCCGTCACCACTAAAGACTGCTGCAAACCGTGTTTGGCACTATCCAGCTCTGTGATATCGAGAGCCATCATTACGCCACGATTTTTACCTCCAATATTGTTATAAAAAACGCGATGCTTTTTTTCGGCAATAACCGTTTCATAGCTGCTGGTCTGGAGAATATCTTGTAGATTTAAAGCTTTGAGTTCTGGGCAAGTAGAAGCAAAGGGACCGGATTCATCGAAGAAGGCAATCTCCATACGACTGAGAGCTTTCAAACGAGAGGCCATGTGCACATCGAAATAGGTCACTCCGACCAGATGGCCTATAGCGTCACCATACATACTGATTGGTGCCGCGGAAGTAACTGACATACGGCCGTCAAACAGACCGCTTTCTGCATAATCGTCACCTTCAAGACTTGCTTCGATAACAGGCTGCTCAATTCCAGAGGTCGCAGGAATTTCTTCATACCCATTCATAAAGCCCCGATACAGCCTGTTTCCCTCTTTATCTAAAACCTGAATCTGGTCAAAGGGCAAGTCTTCCATATCAGAGAGGAAACTAACCAATTGCGCATTATCACCACTCAAAGTGGCGGAGTAAACAGCGTTCACCATAAAAGGATTACTGGCAATCATTTTCACCAACAGCAGGTTTTCCGTCGAGGCCCCGGTTGTGGTCTGCTCAATAAAATTGGCAGAATCCTGAGCTCTCACCTGCAACTGGGTGTCGAGCTCTTCGGTCACCATACTGCCCGCCAGCCAGAGAGAGACCACCAGTGGAACAACACTGACCGAAACCAGGGCCAGAAGTATTTTAGAGCGTAATTTCATAAACTCAACGTCCTTACCTTTACGACTACTGTCGGTAATTCACATCCATTCAAAACTACTTTGCAGGGACAAAACTTCTCTGCAAAGCCCCTTTTCCCTGTTTACTTTTCACCAGAGAGATGAAGCGGCCCAAATCACCCTTCGGCTCGCCCATGGTCACCAGAGTCAAGGGCTTAATCAGAGGATAATTCCCTGAAGCCACATTCTCCGAAGTTGGCTCAAAGCCATCAACATTGATCGTCTTAACATCTTTCGCATCAAGCATACTGCGACTTAAAGCAGTAATCCCGGAAGTAAACATACTGACATGTTGATCTGACGCTGCAACAATCGCAGAAACAACTTCCCTTGATGGGTAATCCTTCTCTTTCAGGATCAGCTTTTTTACGGCACTACGCATCCCTGAACCTTTTGGGTTTGTCACCACAACAATTGGGCTCGCTTCGCCGCCAACCTCCTGCCAACTGGTTATTTCTCCTGAAAATATCTTCTGCAATTGCTCAAGGGTCAGATTTGTCACCGGGTTTTTCTCATGGACGATGATCATCAGAACATCCCACCCGAGAAGATGTTCAACCATTCCTTGCTTCTTCTCGTTTTCAGTCAAAAAACGACCGGCTCCAGCCATATCGGCCCCGCCACTTAAAAGCGTTTTGAGACCGGGACCGGTATTGCCTCCACTTATTCGCACATTAATTGCTGTGTCGGCAGTAAACAAACGGGCAACCTCAGGCATAAAAAAACGCTGTAAAGTCGTTGCTCCCGCATAACGCAATACATCTTCTGCCCAAGCCCCCCCTGCCAGAAGAAGAATAATAATTTGCAACATCACGAACTGGCGCATAAAGCCCATAAGACCCCCTTCTGATGCACTTGGCAAGAGAGAGCAAAACCTGTCAAACAAAAGGCCACATTAAATAGCAAGATTAACGCCTTACAATACCCTAGCAGACAAGCTCAGGCAACTCTTTATACATATACAGAGAACCCTTTAAGGAGTAGAAAGCAAAACAACAGAAGACAGGGATTAAAGAACCTTGCCTCCTCATCATCTTAAAAGGCTTAATTTCAAGGCCGTATTGCCGAAAGGGTCACATTACGTTAATCTTACCAGACACTAGATCGAGAAGCACAACAACGTTGGAGACGACTGACAATGACTGAGATTCTCAACAACCTACTCAAGAAAGCGGACCAGGCCCTGAACAATGGCGATACCGTGGTCGCTTTACTTCAGCTCGAATCAGCACATTCCATTGAACCATTGCCTAGTGTAAAATCAAAGTTGGCGTATTGCATTGCAAAAGAGCGTCGTCAATACAAAAAAGCCCAGAACCTTTGCCTTGAAGCCTTGCATGCTGAACCAGCCAACCCTGACCACTACTACCATCTCAGCCGCATCCATCTACTGACAGGGAAGAAACGTCAGGCCATTAAAACGCTACGCAAAGGCCTTAAATTTAAACGCCATCAACTGATCATTGATGAACTGACTCGACTTGGCGTTCGCAGGGATCCGGTCTTTACCTCATTGCCACGAGACCACGTACTCAATCGTTGCTTCGGCATATTGTTCACAAAACTTGGCTCACACTGAGGCCTTTATTAGTACACAAAGGAGGTTAAACGTTGCACTCACTTGGCCGATAGGTTAAGTTCGCGCCTCCCTGCCCCCCGGATTAAGCTCATGAGCGCAATATACACTCTATAAATTAGCGGACATGGCAGCCATACAAAAGCAGTTACAATTTTTGACCAAAGAGTACAGGACACCTAATGACAGAAGACAAATTACCTACCTTTGCCGAGCTAAACCTTGCACCGGCAATTCATAAAGTTATCAACGAAGTTGGCTATGAAACACCCTCTCCGATTCAGGCTCGTAGCATTCCACCATTACTGGAAGGACGAGACCTGCTTGGCCAAGCCCAGACAGGCACCGGCAAAACAGCAGCCTTCGCCTTACCGTTGTTAAGCCGCCTCGACCTCAAGAAAAAAAGCCCGCAAATCCTGGTGCTCACGCCAACCCGAGAGCTAGCGCTACAAGTTTCCGAAGCGATCCGCACTTATTCGCGCCACCTGAAAGGCTTTCAGGTCCTGCCGGTTTACGGTGGACAAAGCATGAGTCAGCAACTGCGTCAACTCCATCGCGGCGTTCACGCTGTCGTTGGCACCCCTGGACGAATTCAGGATCATTTGCGTCGCGGCACGTTAAATCTCAGTGAACTTTCCTGCGTTGTCCTCGATGAAGCTGACGAAATGCTGCGCATGGGATTTGTCGATGATGTTGAGCAAATTTTAAAAGACACTCCGGATGACCGGCAGACCGCTCTCTTTTCAGCAACCATGCCGAAAGAGGTCATAAGTATTGCCCGCCGACACATGAAGGACCCGATTGAAATTAAAATAAAAGCCAAGACATCAACGGTCGACACCATCGTCCAGCGATTCTGGCAAGTAAAAGGGCTGCACAAGCTCGACGCTTTAACACGTATACTCGAAGCGGAGGAAATCGAAGGCATGATTGTCTTCGTCCGGACAAAAATTGCCACGGTTGAACTCTCCGAGAAACTTGAATCGCGTGGTTTTTCCTGTGCCCCATTAAATGGTGACATGACCCAAACCTTGCGTGAGAAAACCGTAGAACGACTTAAGAAAGGTTCTCTCGACATCGTTGTTGCAACCGATGTCGCCGCACGCGGACTTGATGTCAAACGTATCAGTCATGTCGTCAATTATGACATTCCCTACGACACAGAAGCTTATGTACATCGTATTGGCCGCACAGGTCGTGCCGGCCGCGAAGGTCAAGCGATTCTTTTTGTTGCCCCGAGAGAGAGGCGCATGCTAGCTGCAATAGAGCGAGCAACTCGTCAACCGATCACGGCAATGAGCCTGCCAAGTCGCTCGGACATCTCCAATCGCCGCTCCGATCTTTTCAAGGAACAGATTGCAGAAGCGATGGAATCTCAGGATCTTGAGTTTTTCGAAGAACTGATTGACAGCTACCAGCATGAACACGACGTCGGTCTCCGTAGGATCGCAGCGACTCTTGCTTATCTGGTTCAAAAGGACAAGCCGTTACAGGTGGATGAAGGGGTTGTGGAAGAAGATACTTCCCCCACGGAAAGAACATCCCGACCACGCCGCGAGCAAGGTTCCGCAGACAATAACTTGACACGCTTCCGCATAGAGGTTGGCAGAACCCATGGCGTTGAGCCAAAGCATATTGTTGGAGCCATTGCCAATGAGGCAAATATCAACAGTCGCGACATTGGCCAGATTAAAATCCACAACGACTACTGCCTTGTTGATCTTCCACAGAACATGCCGTCGTCAACTTTTCGACAACTGCAAAAAGTCTGGGTATGCGGTCAGCAACTACAAATAAGCCCTGCCGATGATCAGGCCCCTGCATATGATGTCAAAACAAAACGTAAAGGTGGGCCAAGAAGCAGCGAGAGCAAAGCATATACACCGGGCACGAAGAAATTTCCACGGAATCGTCAAGGGCGGCCGAAGAAAACATGATCGAATTTGACCTTGCAGGACACGATTACATTGAACTGCACAGCCTTCTGAAGGTTACGGGGTTCTGTGAAAGCGGAGGCGTTGCCAAGCTGTTGATTAGCGACGGCCTGGTCACCGTCAATGGCGAAGTAGAATTGCGCAAACGTTGTAAAATCCGAGAAGGGCAAGTTGTCGAGTTAAACGGGCAACAAGTCAGCATTCGTTAAGAACAGAATCGTCCGACTCCGAACTCGCAGGTGATGTTTGTGACTCTTTACTTCTTTTATGCTTTTCTATCAGCCGGCATTTTCAACTTCTTCTGTTCTATTCTGATTTTGCGTGGTCTTACTCAGGCAGGAATCAAGGTCAGTTTTTTCGAGATTCGTTGGCAAGTACACAAGCACCTGAAATCTTACCGTAAAATTACACAGGAAAGCTCCGGCAAAACGGCCTGGCCATACTACGCATACCAAGTATCCCTGGCAGGAACTATCGGCTTTGCCATACTGACATTAGTCTCCCTTGGCAAGTAACGAATCAAAGGTTAGAAAGGCAGAGAAAACCGGTTGACAGCCCCAAAACCCTGTGCTATCTAAGGTGGGCTTTAACTCCAGGTGGGTTCTGCGTAAAACTATTATGGCCGACGATAAGCGTCAACTTATAAAATCTCTGAGTTTTTTATCCAGTCTCGGGATATCTATGGTGGCGGCTTCTTTCATTGGCCTGTTCATTGGTATCTACCTGGATAAATGGTTGGGAACGTCCCCTTGGATGACCCTGATCTGGCTCGGCATCGGCATCACCTCGGGTTTCCGCAATATCTTCATTTTGACCCGCCGCGCATTACGCGACCTGGAGAAAGATGAAAGACAGGACCAGAAGGACGATGGATCCGATTGAGCAGCTACCAGCCACCCTGAATCGACGAAGTTGGTTTATTTTGGGGGGCTTGTTGATCGCCAGCATGGCTTTTCGCAACACGGCACTGACGATCGGCATTCTTAGCGGCGGGCTGGTTTCGATCGGAGGGTTTCTCTGGTTGCGTCGGGCCTTAAAGCAAGTACTGGCTGAACCTGGAGCAGGAGCAAAAGCTCGCTATCAGTTTGGCTACATGGTTCGCTTGATGGCCTTGGCTTTTGTGTTGGTTGCCTTGATTGCCGTTTTAAAAGTCGATACACTCGGCCTGATCATAGGGCTTTCGGTTACCGTTATAAATTTACTCTGGACAACGATTCAACACTCCTTGCGCTAAGGCGGTAAGGAGCTGAAGAGGGACTCATGACTCATCCTTTTTTGTTTTTACAGTGGCTGGAAGAAAAGCTTCACCTTCACATTGGTGAACACGTTACCTACACTTGGCTGGTAATGATCCTACTGATCGCAGTGGCGTTTCTGGTAAAAAGAAACATTCAGACTGTTCCATCAGGTCTTCAGAATTTTTTCGAGCCCGTTATCGATGGCATCGAAGGAATGATCGAAGAGACCATGGGGCCAAAAGGAAAGGCTTACTTTCCTCTGATTGCCACTATCGCCTTCTTTATCCTGGCCTCGAACTTGATTGCCTTGATTCCCGGCTTCTACCCACCGACCGCAAATCTCAACACCAATGCTGCCATGGCCCTGACAGTGTTCGCCATGACCCACATCATCGGCATCAAGGAACACGGTATCGGCTATCTCAAACATTTTTGCGGCCCGGTGATCTGGCTGGCCCCGCTGATCTTCCCGATAGAGCTCGTTGGACATCTGGCACGACCTCTGTCGCTGACACTGCGTCTCTTTGGCAACATGTACGGACATGAAATCGTCCTGATGATCTTTTTTGCTCTGGTTCCCTTTTTGCTGCCAATTCCGATGATGCTGATGGGCGTCCTGGTAGCATTCATCCAGACATTCGTATTTATGCTGTTGGCAATGATATACATTGCCGGCTCACTTGAAGAAGCTCACTAAGTACGGATGTCCGTGCTTGCGTCCTATATTGTATAGGAAAATCGACCACTTGATTTAAGGAGTAGAACAATGGAATTTTTTGCTTGGTGTGTAATGGCTGCTGGTATCGGCATGGGTCTTGGTTCTTTCGGAACTGGTATTGGTCAGGGTCTGGCTATTCAAAAGGCTGTTGAAGGCGTTGCCCGTAATCCTGGCGCAAGCGGCAAGATCATGACTATCATGCTTATCGGTCTGGCGATGATCGAGTCTCTGGCAATCTACGTTTTCGTTGTTGCCATGATCATCCTCTTCGCTAACCCTTTCACCGAAACTGTTGTGCAAATGCTCAGCAAGTAATTTGGTGGTACAGAACAAAGAAAAAGGGAGCGGCCATCAGGTCGCTCCCTTTTTCTTTTACTATTTATAATCGAATTATGCGAAACCTCGGTTACGCATAATTCGCATAACCAGCACACCAAGGACGGAGAGAACAATACCAACACCGAAAGCCATATAACCAATGCCTCGCGCCTCGCCCCAACCCCAGAGGTCTTGGCTGCCCAGGATGCCGATCAAGATCAACCCTCCCATGATCAAAATCCCGCCAACAACATACGCAGTCAAAGCAATTCCTGCATAAATCCATCCACGCCATTTCTGTGCCATCTTCGCCACTCCTATACAGATAAAATTTCGGCATACTAGCGCTCTTTAATTCTGCCAAGCAAGAGTTTTATACCTGCATATTAAAAATATACACCAGGAAGATTTAAAATGCTTTCTTAGGAGCTTTTCACGATTGACTTTTAATTTTGGCTATGATAAACACTTTTTAATCTTATACTGTATGCAATCCACCTAGTTCTCAAAGTTACTGTTTTATTCAGGTTTTTCTCATTTTCATACACATGAAACACCACGTTTCAGGTCATTCCGGAGCTCTTGCCGGTTTGAGACAAAAGAAGATTGTTTAGGAGGTTACACCCATGAATTGCAGAATCCTTGCTCTTGTCTTACTGGCTATAGCCATACTCATGCCTAACACATCGGCACTCGCCGAAAGCGGCATGGCCATAGCTCCAGAGATCTGCCTGGAATGTCATGATGACGTTGTTTCACCAGTAGCATACGGCGCATCAGTACATGGCAAAAACGCATGTACCAGTTGCCACACAGACGTCACTTCACTTGACGCCCACATGTCAGGCGATGTCATGCCTGATACTCCCAAATGTGTCCGTTGTCACAAGAAAGAAACCAAAGAACATTACTCAAGTGTCCACAAGTTGAATGAAGTCTCCTGTGCAGATTGTCACGACGACATTCACACACACAACTACTGGAAGAACGACAAGACCAAGGTTATTGCCAAGTGCACCGGTTGCCATGATGATCACGAAGATTATATAGAGTCCAGCCACGGTAAAGCCGTTATGGCAGGCAACCCTGATTCTGCAGCATGCAACGACTGTCACAACCTGCATGAAATCGAGCAACTCGGCGACCCAGATAGTCACGTAAATCGGGAGTTCCACACAAAAGTCTGCCTGAACTGTCACTCCGATCACGAAATGATGGAGCGTAACGGTGTCTTTGGTGTTGCTGTCGAAACCTACATGAGTAGCTATCATGGTAAAAACTTCAAGCTCGGCTCCCCGGATAAAGTTGCTGGCTGTGCTGATTGCCATACAGCTCATAATGTCCTCCCTAAAGACGATCCCGCTTCAAGCGTTAACGTTGCTAACCTGACCGGTACTTGCGCACAATGTCATCCAAACGCAACACCACTGTTTGCAAAATTCAACTCACACGGCGACATGCATGACCGTGAGAATTATCCGATCTGCTACTGGACATTCGTCAGCATGACCGGACTTTTGGTAGGAACGTTCGCAGTTTTCTGGATCCATACATTGCTTTGGATGGTACGTGGTTTTGTAGAAAATCGTCAGAAGCTCGCCTCTCATCACAAAGGTGAAGGAGAGCATCACATTACTGAGCCTCACAAACAGTATGTGCGCTTTAAGGCACGTCATATCTTCCTGCACCTGACTGTAATTATCAGCTTTCTCGGCTTGACTCTGACAGGAATCCCACTCAAGTTCGCTGATCAGCACTGGGCGACTGTAATGATGGATTTCTTCGGTGGAACCTACTATGCAGGTTTGATTCACCGTGGCTGTGCGATTCTGACCTTCTATTACTTTGCTTCAGCTATGATTCTAAGTTTTGATTTCCTCTTCTTGTCTAAGAAGAAAAACAAAGGTGACATGTGGCTGACTCGTCTCTTCGGTCCAGACTCACTCTGTCCGAACCTGCGCGACATCCGCGACGTCATCGCTATGGTTCGCTGGTTCCTCTTCCTGGGACCAAAACCAACCTTCGAGCGTTGGACATATTGGGAGAAATTTGACTTCCTCGCCGTCTTCTGGGGTATGTTTGCCATAGGTGGCTCTGGCCTTATGCTGTGGTTCCCCGAGTTCTTCGGGTACTTCCTGCCGGGCTGGATGTTCAATGTTGCAACGATCATTCACTCTGACGAGGCGTTGCTGGCTACCGGCTTTATCTTCACTGTGCATTTCTACAATACACACGGTCGCCCAGAAAAATTCCCAATGGACTTCGTTATTTTCAATGGCCAAATGGGTAAAGAGGAATTCATTGAAGAGCGGGGCGATCAATGGCGCCGTTACGAAGAAGAAGGCACAACTGAAGAATTTGTCTGCAAAAAAGTCAGTGGTCCACTTTATGACTTCTGTCTCAAAACCTTCGGTTACGTTGCGCTCTTTACAGGCCTCGCCTGTCTGTTCCTTATGATCTTCGCCTTTATGGGTGGAAGCGGGCACTAATATTACAGTCACTATTGACTGAAAGATTTATGGGGGCTGCCGATTGGCAGCCCCCATTTTTTTTGCGACTACATTAAAAATGGAGAAGATTATCTCAAAAAAAATTAAAATAACAACCAACCAAAACTTCGATCACACAAACTAATAACGAACAGTCAAAGGTTCCGAGATCACAAGAAAATTTCCTTTCTATAAGACCAGGAGTGACAAGCAATTAATCCGCAAAAGCCCGCTATCAAAGGATACTGTAGACATTCTTTCTATTGCATTGACTTATAAAATGTGTATTATACGGTGGCTCGTCGTATTTTAATCCTTTTCTATCATTTTTTAACATCAAGCTATTACAGAGGTGCAGAACATGCTCAAGAATGTCTTTGACTGGTGCAAACAACACATTGTCATCTTCACGATAGTTTCAGTTGTTTTTGTTGTGTTTTTTGGCTTCGTCAACATCCAAATTCTCCACATGACCTCAGAACCTGAGTTCTGTCACCTCTGTCATCCGGCTCAAGGTTTCGGCCCGTTGGCTGAAGTTGATTCATGGGAACACTCGGCTCACGGCGACGCTGGCGTTTCATGCCTCGACTGCCATGGCCGTCCTGGTCTTATCGGTTACGCAAAAGCAAAGATCGGCGGTCTACGCGACACATATATGCAGCTGACCATCTCTAAAGAAGAGAAACTTGAGATCCTATCTAATCCCCATGAAGACCTTGTTCCTTCTTGGCATTGTCTCTACTGCCACTCTGACGAAGGCAATAAAACTGTTCGTGAAACAACCAAAGGTCCAATGAAACTTGTAAAT
>CBDUFN010000072.1:0-11893 GCA_965366475.1 uncultured bacterium
ACCAGCAGCAGGGCGGCGACCTGAAAGACGATCGCCCGCTTTTCAGGATTTCGCCAGAAAGGGACCTCACTCGGCAGCAACTCTTCTTCTGTTGTAACAGCTGGATCTATCTTCACAGGTAATCCTGTATCTATTGTGTTAAGCAAAGCTCTGAAAAAAGCTGGATCGTAACAAACAACGGGGGGAGGCGCCGCTTGCGGCACCTCCCCCTGAGTTTCTGCAATTGTTTACTTGAATGGAGGGGAGTACATCAGGCCGCCATTCGTCCAGAGTGCGTTCAAGCCGCGCTCGATACCGAGAGTGGTATTTACGCCAACATTGCGCTCAAAAACTTCACCGTAGTTACCAACTTGCTTGATGATGTTGTAAGCCCATTTTTCGTCGAGGCCAAGGGACTTGCCGTTACCTTCAATAACGCCGAGGAAACGCTGTACCATTGGGTCTTTGCTTTTCATCTTCTCGTCGAGGTTCTTTGAGGTGATACCCATTTCTTCTGCATTGATCATCGCCAATACAGCGAAATCAACGATGTCACGGAATTGGTCATCGCCATGACGAACAGCAGGTGCCAAAGGCTCTTTGGAGATGATTTCAGGAAGAATGGAGTAATCTTTTGGGTTTGGAGCAACGGCACGGGTTCCGGCCAGCTGAGAAGCATCAGAGGTCAGTACGTCGCAACGACCGGCGAAAAAGGTCTTGGCCAGTTCTGATGTAGACTCGATGACAACCGGATTCCACTTCAGATTGTTGGAGCGGAAGAAGTCGGCAGCATTTTGCTCTGTTGTTGTTCCAGGAAGGACACAAACTGTTGCGCCATCAAGCTCTTTAGCACTCTTGACACCAAGCTTGTTTGGTACCATGAAGCCCTGACCGTCATAATAGTTAACGGTGACAAAGTTAAGACCGAGTTGAGTGTCGCGACTCAGTGTGCGGGTTGCGTTGCGGGTCAGTACGTCGATTTCACCTGACTGTAGAGCGGTAAAGCGCTGCTGAGCGGTGAGAGGGGTAAATTTAACCTTTTTGGCATCTCCAAAGATCGCTGCGGCAACAGCACGCGCTGTGTCAACATCAAGACCTTTCCAGACACCTTTTGAATCGGGCATACCGAAACCGAAAACGCCACCATTAACTCCAGCTTGAATAAAACCCTTTTTCTTGACTGCGTCAAGGTCCTTCCCGGCGAAAGCAATTCCTGCTGCCAGCAGGGAAAGAATCATTACCAATACGGTTAGTCTGCTCAGCTTCATCTGCGTACCTCCTCATCGATTGTAGGGTTTGTGATCTACTTTTTGGCAAGACACTTGTAATACCAGTAGAATAGCTTAACAAATATACGGTGTGTAGCCCAACCTGTCAAATATGTATACGGTTTGTCGATGGTCTGTCTCCGAAAGTCTTTATTCTTTTAATCTTGTGCTTTTAACTTCTACTCCTGCGCAAAAAAAGCATATAGCTTAGATACTTAACTGTTTTGTAAAAGAACGATTTTACAACAGTGTTATACTAAAAAAAGTAAAAAATACTTTACATGGTTGTTGTTTGGAGTATAGTTAATTCAAATTAATCAAAGGGTCTGCGTGAAAATGCCTATCTCACCCTCTTTTTTAGTCTTTGCACGAGTGGTCCTTTGATACGTCTATTCCAGCTTTTGTCAAATTGCCCAAGTCGTTAAGGAGTTTCTTATGCGTTGTCCTATCTGTCAGGATAAAGATCATCTGGTTGTCGATGTCCCTTTGGTAACTAAAGCGTTAGGCACAGTGAAGGGTTGTGGTTGCTGTGGCGCTGTTTGGTCAAGGACAAACCAAGAGGTCTCAATGCTTGCTGTTCCCAGAGTGTCTTACACTGGAGATAGAATCCCTTCCTTTAGTAATCAACTTTAAAGTTTCACACAAAGTATGATGATGAAGGATTGGTTTGAAGCCTTCGTGGTGTTGTCGACAAACATAGTCACACTCCCCGATTCTTTTCAGCCTTTTCTGCCCTACAAATCCATCCTTTAATAGACTCTTGATTGTCATTCTTCGACAATTCTGCCAAACTTGGTATATCTTGAGTGCCTATTAAAGGATGCTCCCATGTGCCTTATCCTTGTTGTCCATCAACCCGAAGACCCGATTCCCCTCTTGGTTCTTGCGAATAGAGACGAATTCTACGACCGTCCATCTGCTGCGGCTGAATATTGGCGCGATTCGCAGCCTATCGTTGCCGGTCGGGATCTTGTTTCTGGAGGAACCTGGTTTGGGGCTCGCTACGGTCGCTGGGCGACGGTGACTAATGTTCGAGAAGGAATTCATCAAGAGGGCCACAGCACAAAGTCGAGAGGTTGGCTCGTGCGCGATTATCTGCAAGGAAACATGTCACCAGCAGATTATGTGGCCCAAATCGGCGATCAGAGGGACGCTTATGCTGGATACAACCTGTTGCTCGGTGATGGCAGAGAGCTTTGGTATGCTACAAACCGTGGCGAAAGAGGTCGGCGTTTAGAGCCAGCTCTTTATGGCTTAAGCAACCACTTTCTCGATACTCCTTGGCCCAAAGTTGTTAACGGCAAGAGTGGGCTACGCCAACTGATTAATCGTCCGCTTTTTGATTTTGAAGAGGCCTTCAGTCTTCTTACTGATACTTCTCGATCGGATGATGCGATGTTGCCTGATACCGGCGTTCCCCTTGAGTGGGAACGGGCTCTTTCGGCGATCTTTATAACTATGCCTACCTACGGCACGCGATGCTCAACAATATTGATGACCAAAGCTAATGGTCAACAAACCTTTCTTGAGCGACGCTATAAAAAAGGACCCGATGTTTGGCAGGAAAGTGGCTTCTTCTGGGACAGTCAAGGAAGTTTGCTTGACAGATAAAATTTATCGAATGAAAATGATCTGTTTTCAGATAGAAAGAAATCAGGAACGAGACCATTGAAACTAAAAGATCTGGGTGAATTCAAACTGATTGAGCGTATCCGCAAAGAAGCGCGTCAGGGTGCGGGGGTCCATTGTGGCATTGGCGATGATGCCGCAGTGCTGGCTTTGCCTGCCGGGCACCAGCTCCTCACTTCAAAAGATCTGTTGATTGAAGGTGTCCACTTTCGTTTAGATTGGACAGATTGCGAAGCTTTGGGGCACAAGGCTGTTGCTGTCAATCTAAGTGATATTGCGGCTATGGGTGGAACGCCCAGGTATCTCTACATTGGTTTAGCTTGCCCCGATGAGACCGAGACCGATGATCTTAATGCTTTTTTGCGAGGGGTTCTCGATGAGGCGGGAAAGTATGGAGTTTCTCTGGTCGGTGGCGATACTTGTCGAAGCCCCGGGCCGTGGATGATATCGGTCACTATAGAAGGAAGCGCTCCAGAGGGGCAGGCCATTTGTCGTGATGGTGCTAACCCTGGAGATTTGATCATGGTCTCTGGAACCCTCGGTGACAGCGCCTTAGCTTTGCACCACTTAGATACAAATCAAAAAACCGAAACGACTTTTTTGAAACGTCATCATCAGCCCGTTGCTCAAGTTGAACTAGGCCGTTTCCTTGGCGAAAACGGTTTTGCCACTGCTATGATCGATGTTTCCGATGGTTTGGCCGGTGATTTGGAGCATATCCTGCAAGCCTCTCAGGTTGATGGTCTTATTAAGGAAGAGAGCTTGCCACTGTCAGACGCATTTCGTTGTTACACCGATGGAGATGCTGACTTGCGTAAATTGGCCTTATTGGGCGGCGAGGATTATGAGTTGCTCTTTACCGTAGCCCCAGAGAAAGCGGCTGAGGTGATAACTTTATGTCGCGCCAAGGACCTTCCAATTTCTACGGTTGGAGTCATTCAGAAGGGCTCAGGGGTGCTTTCTGTTCAGGACAAGAAGGGCGTTGTTCGGCCCATCCTTGTCAGGGGTTATGACCATTTTTGTCGATCCTGAAAAGATTTGAGGCGACATGACCGATTCAGAAGCACGTATATGGACAGGTGAAGACCTTTCTGACGATGAACTTGCCGCAATTACCGAGTTATTGCGCAGCCGTCGGCAATTTGATCTCGATCAATATAAAGATCGATGTATTCGTCGTCGCATTGCTAAACGTCTCCGGGTCTGTAAGGCGGTAAGTTTTGCTGCATACCTGAAACGGCTGGAAGTGGATCGTGATGAACTTGACACTTTGTTGGCAACGATCTCCATTCATGTTTCTCAGTTTTTCCGTAATCTGGACACCTTTCGAATTCTCGAGCAAAAAATCATACCGGACCTCTGTAAGCGTGCCAGGCTCGCCGGCCGCAAGGAAGTAACCTTGTGGAGCGCCGGTTGCGCTTCAGGAGAAGAGCCTTATTCTCTTGCTCTTCTGGTTGATGATCTTGCTGAAAGGGATCTTAAGTTCAAAATTCTGGCAACAGATATCAGCGAACCGGTTCTGGAAACAGCTCGTTATGGAAGTTATGAAGCGTCTCGGCTGAGAGAAATCCCACCAGTCGCCCTCGATAAATATTTTCGTGCTGGCGAAACCGGACACTATGAAATCGTTCAGCATATACGTGACAATGTGGAGTTTATACGACACAATATCATGACTGATAGCGACTATCCTGAGGCAGACTTGATTCTCTGCCGTAATGTTATGATTTATTTTACGCGAGCCGAGCAAGAGCGCATCCTGTCGCGTTTTGCAACGGCTTTGCCAGAAGATGGAGTGCTGGTTCTCGGGCGTTCTGAAACCATGACTGGCTCTGTTCGCAACTATTATCAATCTGAATTTCCTGTGGAACGGGTCTACCGCCGTACGGCTGTGCCTGTTACAGGCCCTGTTATTTAGGAGGCCGGACCGATCTTAAGAGGTCTCGGTCTTTACTGGTTACTGTCCGGTAAGGAGTGGAATCATGCGTGTTGAAATCAGCTATAAGTTTATCATTGGCTTCCTGGTTGTGGTGGTGTCGGGAGTCGTCGTCAATCTTGCGGTTCCCTATTTGAAAATCGCTTCGGAGTTCCAGCAGATTTTTACTATTGCCTGTTCTCTGCTGGTTGGTTTGATCATTGGCGCACTTTTTTCCAGAGCGTTCACAGCCAATATTCGCAGTTTAACCTCGGCCGGTGACCGTATCGGCAAAGGCGATCTTTCCGAGGACATTTCTCTCAAGGAAAGCACTTTCCCTGATGAAACGAGTGATCTGGCTCTTTCTATGAATCAGATTCAGGGAAGCTTGCGTGCCTTGGTCGGAGATATTAGAGGCATAGCGTTCAAAGTCGCTGGCTCGGCGCAGAACCTTTCTGGGACTTCTCAGGAAATGTCCGCATCATCCCAAGAAGTTTCAGGAACGGTTGATCAGATCAGTAAAGGCGCTGAGACTCAGGCTGAAATGGTGGAAGAATCAAACCGCCTTTTTAAGGAAGTTGCCATGTCGATCAATTTGGTCGCTTCTGCAGCCAAGACAGTTGCTGAGTCGGCTCATCAAACCGTTGAGACGGCCAAAGATGGTAGCGAGTTGGCCAGTACGAGTCTTGGCAGTATCCGCCAGGTTTTGGCTGAAGCAGAGAGCAGCAGCCAACAAATGTACAATTTTATAGGCCAATTACAACGAATCAGTAAGTTCGTTGAAGTGATTAACGGGGTTGCACAGAAAACCAACTTGCTGGCTCTTAATGCGACGATCGAAGCCGCCCGGGCGGGGGAATATGGCCGCGGATTTGCTGTCGTTGCTGAGGAAATTAGCAAGTTGGCAGACTCAACCACAATCTCTGCCGATGAAATAACGGGCCTTGTTGAAGGGATTCGCGCGGAAGGTCAGCAAGTGCAATCTTCAATGGAGCAGGTCATCGAAGAGATGGAAAGTGGTCGTGAGGCTGTTGACAGGACAAATCAAGCGTTTTCTGTTATCACTCAGAATGCTGAGGGAACTCGTGCTAAAGCTTACAGTATCACTGAATTGGCGGATCAACAGATCGTCAGTGCAGAACGTATTTCTCTGGCAATCGATGAGATCGACAAAGTGGTTTCTGACAACGCCGCAGCAACCGAACAGGTTTCTGCCGCAACCCAGGAACAGTCCGCCTCGATGGAGGAGTTGGCTTTGGCGGCCAAGAATCTTTCTTCCATGTCAGAAACAATGTTGCAGATCGTTAAGCAATTTAAGTTGGTAAAGGACGAACAGGACTGATTCATGGTGCTGACTTTGATTTTTACCCTTGGTGACGAACTTTACGGTCTGGAAATAGATGCCATTCAGGAGATCATCGAAGACCCTACTGTACACTTTGTGCCGCGGGCTGAAGGTGTTCTCAACGGGGCGATAAATTTTCATGGTCAAATTCTCGCAGTGATTGATCTGCCTGAACTCCTTGGCTTTGAGACTGAGACGCGTGATCATCGCCGAGTGGTGCTTACTCCAGATTTCAAATCTTTAGCGCTGGAAGTTTGTAGTATTGAACAGATTGCCAAGCTTGATCTTTCTGCATTACAACCTCCTCCAGCTCATGACGGCGTCAACGCTATTCGTGGTGTGGCCTATTTTGAGGAGAGAATGGTCAACTTGCTTGATACCGATAAAGTAATTAATCAACTGGAACAGAGATATACAGAATAGGAGCAGTTTATGGCTTTAAGAGTGATGGTTGTTGATGATGCGCTCTTCATGCGCAACATGTTGAAAGATATATTCGTTCGGGCGGGCTACGATGTTGTTGCTGAAGCAGAAAATGGTGAAATCGCTTTGGAGCTCTATCAGGAACTCAAGCCGGACCTGGTGACAATGGACATTGTTATGCCCAAGAAGAGCGGTATTGAGGCTTTACAGGACATTATGGCCAGCGACCCGAATGCGTGCGTGGTTATGGTCAGTGCTCTTGGCCAGGATTCTTTGGTTCTGGAGGCGGTAGAGTCTGGGGCAAAAGATTTTATTGTCAAACCGTTCAAGGAAGAAAAAGTTCTCGAAATCGTCAATCGGATTACAGGGTAACCTTGGACGATCTATGGACATGTCTCAATACCGGGAGCTTTTCTTAAGCGAGACCCGGGAACATATTAATAATCTGAACAAACTCGTTGTTTCTCTGGAGCAGGCACCTGATAACCGGGAGACGATTGATGCACTCTTCCGTGAAGCGCATTCGATCAAAGGCATGGCTGCCACCATGGGGTTTGATCGAACCGCCAGACTGTCCCATCATCTGGAAGACCTTTTGGATGATTTTCGTTCTTCTGGTGAGGTTCCTTCCGCTGCAATTGATTATCTTCTGAATGGCATCGATCTCCTCGATGATCTCCTCGATGATTTACAATCAGATCTGCCGGAAAGGGATATAGAGTCCTTCTTGCAAGAGACTCCTTTGCAGGAACCGGTTGTGTTTGCAGAAGTTCTGGAAGAGCTTCCGGCAGAGGCTCTCGTTGTTGTTGAATCGGTCGATGAAGATTTTGCCGATGCTGAAGAGGTGTCGGTTGAAGCAGATACTGTGGTTGAAGAACCTGATGCTTATCAGGTTCTGGTTGAACTGGCCGAAGACACCCCGGCTGCAGCCGCCCGTGGTATTCTGATCCTGCGTGAGCTGGAGAAGGTGGGTGAGCTGACATCGAGTAAGCCAAGTTTAGCGGAATTGCGAGAAGGCGCGCCATGCCAGAAGATTCAGGGTTGGTTGCGCACGTCCTTAGTCAAAGGTCACATTGAAGAAGCACTTCTGCGAATCAGTGGTGTGGTTAATGTCCATTTTATTGATGATCGCCGAAAAGATGAACGTCGTAATCGCGATGAAGGTGTTCGTACTATTCGAGTTCGCACTGATCTGCTCGATCAGTTTGTTAATTTGACCGGTGAATTGATTACGCACCGTCACATGCTCAATACCGCAACTGACGGTCGTGACTGGAACGATCTGACTCAGGCTCTTACTCAAACGGGTCGCTTGCTGGACGATTTGCATCATCATGTGCTTCAGGCGCGACTGATGGCTCTGGAAAACATTACCGGTCGCTTGCCTCGTATCGTTCGCGATTTAAGTCGCCAGTCCGATAAAAAAGTAACTCTGCGATTAAACGGCGCCGACGTTGGTATTGACCGCGCGGTTCTTGAAGAGCTCACAGATCCTCTCGTTCATCTCGTCCGTAACGCCGTAGATCATGGAATTGAACGCGAAGGGGTAGTTACCGTGTCTGCTCGTCGTGAAAAAGATCTGGTTTTGGTTGAAGTTGCGGATGATGGCAAGGGCATGGATGTGGATCGTTTGCGTCAGAAAGCTGTTGATCGTGGTTTGATGACGGCGCCCCAGGCCGCCAACCTGAGTGACCGAGATGCACTGATGTTGGTTTGTCTTCCCGGTTTTTCGACTGCAGAGGCGATTACTGAAACTTCCGGGCGTGGTGTCGGTATGGATGTGGTCAAGGCTGCAGTGAGTAATCTTGGTGGAACCTTGGAGATTATTTCTAGTCCTGGTGCAGGAACCCGTTTTCAGATGCGTCTGCCGCTCTCTATTTCGATCATCAAAATTTTATTGGTCAGCTGTTCCGGACGTCCTATGGCGATTCCGATTACCCGCGTTCAGCGGACCTTGGACTTGACTACCAGCGATATCCAGAGTTCTGGCCAGAAGCGTGTTTTCAGTCTCGATGAAGAGGTCATAAGCCTACATTCTTTAACGGATGCTCTTGGCTTGCCGGACGTACCTGCCGGTGAGACGACCTGGGTGATTCTGACTGAAGTTGAGGGCCGGCGTATCGGGTTGCAGGTGGATCATTTTCTCGGCCAGAGAGAAGCTTTTGTGAAAAGCCTGGGTTTCCCTCTGAATCTTTTGACCGGTTTAAGCGGAGCCACTGTAGAAGGTGACGGCCAAGTCGTTTTCATTGTTGACCCCCAGGCTTTGTTTGAGGATCGACGACTTTTTATTAATGACGGATCAGAGAGGATTTAATGCCCTTTCGCGAATTGAATAGTGTGCAACTGGATACGCTGAAAGAAGTGAGTAACATCGGCATGGGTCACGCTGCGACAGCTCTTTCGCAGATGATAGGCCAGACGGTGTATTTGAAAGTTCCCAATGTAACGATTACCGAAATCAGCAAAGTTCCGGATCATCTCGGTGGCGCCGAGAAGTTGATGGTCGGAATTACTCTGCAAATCCTTGGTGATGCTCGCGGCAGTATTATGCTGCTCTTTCCGCAGGAAAGTGCTCATCGCCTGCTTTGCAGCCTGCTGGGACATCAGGAAAAAGGTCTGGTCATGAACGAAATGACCGTTTCGGCTCTGAAAGAGGTTGGTAACATTTTGGCCTCAGCCTACCTCAGTGCTCTTGGCAACCTTCTCGGTAAAACCCTGATTCCTTCTGTTCCCCTGCTTGCTTACGATATGGCCGGAGCGGTTGTCGATTACGTTCTCATTGATTTAAGTCAGTCCGGTGATTACGCCATGATGGTGGAAACTGATTTTTCCGGCGACGTGGGTCAGGACCTTGCTATCAAAGGTCATTTCTTCCTGTTGCCTGATCCGGCAACGCTGAACATTTTTCTTAGTGCCATTGAGGGTTCAGATGAGTAATCGGGTTAGTATCGCTCAGATCTGTATTGATCGTGGGCCCTCTATTCTCAAAGCCTATGGCCTTGGCTCGTGCCTCGCAATTGCCCTTTACGACCCGGAAACTAAAATTGGCGCATTGGGTCATATGCTCTTGCCGAATCAACCCGGGAAAAATCCTCTCGTTTTGGAAAGCAAATATGTCGATGCGGGAATTAACCTGATGGTTGATAAGTTGGTGGCAGAAGGAGCCAGTCGCGAACGCTTGGTTGCAAAGATCACCGGTGGGGCCAATATGTTTGAAACCGCATATCAGACATTGATTAATAGCATTGGTGCCCGCAATGCGAAAAGCGCCCGTGATACGCTTGTCAGCCTTACTATTCCACTTCTTGGTGAAGAGGTTGGTGGTAACCGGGGGCGTACCGTTGAGTTTGATCTTGCCACTGGGAATATGATGGTTTACTGTGCCCGTGATAATGAACG
This sequence comes from uncultured bacterium, assembly GCA_965366475.1. Taxonomy (GTDB): domain Bacteria; phylum Desulfobacterota; class Desulfuromonadia; order Desulfuromonadales; family BM103; genus M0040. Next base: position 9,959 of record CBDUFN010000072.1, read on the forward strand.
TGTATCCTTTTAAGTGCCTATTTGAGGAGTCTACAATGCTAAAACGGAGCCTTTTCTCTGCCCTGTGTCTTAGCCTTTTAATGGCTGTCGTGGTTGCTCCGGCCTGGTCCGTATCTCTCCGCGATGTGATTCTCACTCTTGAAACCCCGTTTCAGACCGCAACCGATCAGAAACTAAGAATTAACGATTACTCTGCTGATTTTTTTCAGGAATCAAAGATCGCCTCGCTCGATCGTCTGCAACGTGCTAATGGTCAGGTAGAAGTTGCCTTTGATTACCAGCGTCAGCAGACAGTGCCAGAGGTTAAATTCCACTGGCAATACACTCAGCCCACCACGCAGGAGATCGTTTCCAACGGGAAGACCCTGTGGGTCTACCTTCCAGAGAACAACCAGGTGATCCAATCAGATATCGAGACGGTCAACGAAGCTCGTCAGAACGATCCAATGACATTCCTGACTGGTCTTGGCAACCTTTCCCGGGATTTCAGTATCAGCTGGGCTGTGCCTAACTACGATGTCGACGGCAACTATGTTCTTGAATTAAAGCCCCGTCGTGTATCCTCGTTGATAAATAAGTTGGTTATCGTGGTTGATCGCTATGCTGTTGAAGCCTACCAGAATCGTGGTCAGAAAGAGGATCCCTTGCAGCCTCCTGTGCCAACGCCTCCGACGTCAACTGGAGCCTTCAACTTTCCGGGATATGAAGGCGGACAGAATGATCTCTGGTTCCCGATTATGTCAACGACGGTCTTTGATCCTAACGGTAACAGCACCATCATTGAGTTCAGTAACTTGAGAGTTAACCTTGGCCTCTCCGATATGTCTTTTGACTTTATGATGCCGGCAGGTGTTCAGGTGGTGCGGCCGACCGGGCAGGAGATGGGCTTCTAAACATTTTTTACAAAGCCCCCTTTAAGTGTCGATTGCCCCGGAGTAAAACTTTTGCTCCGGGGTAATTTTATGTTATAACTCCCCGAATATTGGAAGAATTTTACGCTTCACCGATTTTGGTGAAACTCTGCGGAGAAAGCCTTTGAAAAAATATAATGTCAGTCTGGTGAGCCTGGGCTGTCCAAAAAATCTGGTTGATGCAGAAGTTATGCTCGGCCATCTGCCCGCTGAGCGGTTCACCATTGTCACCGATGAGAGTGAAGCGGATATTATCGTTGTCAATACGTGTGCTTTTATTCGTGACGCTCAGGAAGAATCTGTTGAAACGATCCTTGAGGTGGCCGATCAAAAGAAAAATGGTCGCTGCAAGCTGCTCATTGTCAGTGGCTGTCTGCCGCAACGACATCAGGACGACCTCGCCAAGGATTTGCCAGAGGTTGATTTTTTCATGGGCACAGCCGATGCGCCACGTATCCTCGAATTGCTTGATAGCCATTTGCAGGGCGAGCAGCAACAAGAGATTGGCTTGCCTGATTACCTCTACGACCACACCACACCAAGGGTTACTTCGTCTCCTTTTTATTCGGCCTATGTCAAAATTGCCGAGGGCTGTGCTAATCATTGCTCCTACTGCGTTATTCCGAGTATCCGCGGCACCTTGCGCTCGCGTACAATCCCTTCGGTTGTTGCTGAAGTTGAGCGCCTGGTGGAAAATGGCGTTAAGGAAATCAACCTTATTGCCCAAGATGTTACCGCTTTCGGTGCCGAGCGTGGAGCCGGGGCTGAGCTCACCGCGCTGCTCCGTGAACTGGTGAAAATTGATGGCTTGGTCTGGTTACGATTACTCTACGCTTACCCAGATGGAATTACCGACGAGTTGCTCGATTTGATTGCCGATGAGGAGAAGATATGCAACTACCTCGACCTGCCAATCCAACATATTGATGATCACATCCTTGCTGCTATGAACCGGCGTATTGATGAAGCTGGTATTCGTTTTCTCCTTGAGCGGATTCGTACACGCATCCCCGATATGACTCTG
>CBDUFN010000073.1:0-11876 GCA_965366475.1 uncultured bacterium
TCTGGTTAAGGTCGGGGAAGGTCGTTATACCCGTGTGGATCTCGAACGAATTCTGGAAGAAAAGGACCGGAAGGCGGCACCTGGAACAGCACCTGCCTCCGGTCTTTACCTTGAGCAGGTCTTTTATGCATGGGATGAGCTTCCCAGTGACATCAGAAAAGAGAATTCTCAATGAGTCAATTTGAACATCTACGCCATAAGGATGGGTCGCCTCTTACACGTGAGAGAGAGCTGGTTGTTGCATGTGCTCCCATGCGCAGCAATGTCAATATTTCGAGTGTTGCCAGAACAGCGAGTGCCTGCGCTGTGGAGCGACTGATCTTGACCGGTAACGCCAGCCTTATCTCCAAGATCGCCAGAGACGGCGCAGAAGAATTGCAGGTTTCAATTCACCGGAGTTTGCCTCCGGTTTTACAAAAATTACGTGCCGAAGGTTATCGTCTCGTAGGGCTTGAGCAGACCACTAATTCAACGAGTATTCATAGTTATAGCTTTCTGCGGCGTACTGTTCTGGTGATTGGTAATGAGCGCACCGGTTTGACGCCTGAAACTCTTGAGCTGTTGGATGATGTCGTCGAAATCCCGGTCTATGGTCTTCCCCATAGCTTCAACGCTGCAACGGCAGCAAGTATGGCTCTCTACGAGTATTGTCGGCAATTTCCCACCGGCTGAACGGTTTTGTTTGGTGCTTTATCAACCGAGTTCAAAAAGACCAATTTCAGGGCGACAGAAAAATCTTACTGGCAGGACACTGGTTCCGACCCCGCGGCTGACATAGAGTGGAATTCGATGTTGACTGACATGGTAGAGCCCGGCGATAAAGCGCCCGGCGTAGCGTGGCAAGTAGAATGGTGGGAAGAAGGGCAGGCGAACCTGGCCACCGTGAGTATGGCCGCTTAGGATCAGGTTGATATCTTTGTTCAGTTGTTCGTGGGCGAACGCCGGGACATGAGACAGGAGCAGATTGAAACGTTGCGGATCTACCTCTTTCTGTAGCTTGGCCAGATGGTCTGTGGAAGAAGGGTAGTCGAGTCCGAAAATTGACAAGGCACGGCCTTTGACCAACACGTCTTCACGTTCGTTGATCAAAAGTTTGACCCCGGCTCCTGCAAAATGTCGGCGTAAATTCTCGCCTTCCAACCGTGACCAGTATTCCCAGTTGCCCTGAACTGCGTAAATTCCATGGGGTGCTTTCAGCTTTTTCAAAAAGCTTAAGACGCCCCGGATGTTGCGTTGTTCTTCGAGATAGTCTCCGGTGAGAACAATCAGGTCGGGTTTTAGCTCGGCCACCTGTTCGGCGACTTTTTCAAAGTAGCTGTTGAATTCGCTTAGATGAAGATCGCTGATCTGAAGAAGGCGTACCTTGCCCCCCGGTAGGGTTGCCGCTAATGTGGTCTTTTCGACTTGCAGAGCCTGAGGTTCATACCAGGCCGCGTCAGCCACAAGAGCGCCAGTGAGGCCGGTGAGGCCGAGGGATAAAAACCTCCTGCGGCTTACTCCGCGTTGACGCCGAGCAGAAAAGCTCATAAAAACCTGCCGGAAGCTATAGGGCGGTGGTTGCCAGGATGGCTTGGTTGTATTATCTTTAGTCGTTGCATCATTTCAATAATAATAAGGGATCAACTTTAAAAAAGAAAGGTGATAGACGTTATGGAGCAATTTCAAGAGGTCGTTAATGATGTTTTCTGGGTCGGCGTCAGGCATGCAGAACTGAAGGTTTTCGACGAGCTATTCCCGACACACAACGGTACAACTTACAATTCTTACGTTGTCCGCGGCACAGAAAAAACCGCCTTGATCGATACGGTCAAAGCCCCTTTTACAGAAGAATTTCTGGCCAAAATTGAGGAATCAGTCGGTTTGGATAACATTGACATGGTCATTGTCAATCACACCGAACCCGATCATTCAGGTGCCCTGGCTTATCTTCTTGAGAAAAGACCAGATCTGACGGTCTACTGTTCCCGTCCGGCTCAAAATTTTCTAAATCAACTGCTGAACAAGCCGTTCACGTCCGAAGTCATCAGTGACGGCGACGAAATTGATCTCGGCGGTCGAACCCTACGTTTTATTCTGGCGCCTTATCTGCACTGGCCAGACACCATGTTCACCTACTTGGTTGAAGATGCTCTTCTTTTCCCCTGTGACGCCTTTGGTGCTCACTATTGTGCTGGAAAGCTTTTTGATGATGAAATCCCTGATTTCTCACAGGATTTCCATTTTTACTTCGATTGTATTATGCGTCCATTCAAGGACAAGGTGCGAGCGGCCGTCAGTAAGGTTGAGGGTTTGGACCTGAAGATGATCTGCCCCTCCCATGGGCCGATTCGACGCATGGACCCAACCGCAGTCGTTAACTCATACCGCCGCTGGTCTGCACTGCCTCCCGAGCAGGCAAAGCCACGTGCCCTGATGCTGACTATGTCTGCACACGGCAACACCCACGCTATGGCGGCTGCTATACGTGAGGAACTCGAAGAGAAAAACTTCAACGTTGTTGAATTGCGTCTCTGTGATATGCGCGATAGCGATTTGCGTGACGAGTTGGAATTAGCGGATCTGGTCTTGATCGGAACCTCAACAATCAATCGTGATGCTCCTCCGCAAGCATGGCACGCCATGTCTCTTTTCTCTCTGGTCACCCCAAAGGCAAAAATTGCTGCTGCCTTCGGATCCTTTGGCTGGAGTGGCGAGGCGGTCAAATTGGTTGAAGATCGTTTGAAAGGGCTTCGTTTCAAGATGCCCGTTCCTGGTCTGACCTTGCGATTTACGCCGACCGAAGAAAACCTGCGTGAGTGTCGCGAGTTTGCCAGTCAGGTTGCAGACCAGGTGGTTGGGACGGAATAAGGTCAGCTGTAAACTTAATTATTGTTGGCGACAAGTTACATTGATACGTGGGCAGGGTCACAAGGCCCTGCCCGTTAATTTTTGCCTCCGGATACTCTAAGGTCTTTCGTGACTTCTCAAACACCATCAGCACAAGCGGCAGAGATTGCTGTTGTGGCGCCTCTTGACAAGATCCTCAATTACAAAATTCCTCCTGAGTTAGCAGGAAAGATTTGTATCGGTAGTCGCGTCCGGGTTCCTCTTGGACGTCGTCAGGTGGTCGGTTACGTGATGAACTGGACGGATCCCGGTGAGGCAAAGCTGAAGAACATCCTCGAAGTGATCGATCCCCACCCTCTGTTTCATGCACGTCATGCTGCGTTCTATCTGCGGGCGGCGCGTTATTATGTCTATCCTCCCGGTCAGGCAGTCAGAACCGCTTTGCCTGCGGGACTTTCGACGCTGGACAGCAAACCGACCGTTTTAAGTGACAAACTTTACCAGGCAACATCATGCGAAGAATCCCCGAAAGGAACCCGGCAGAAAGACGTTCTTGATTTCATTCGCGCGTCAGGTCCGGTCGCCTTAAGCCTTTTACGTCAGCATTTTGCGGCGCCTCATACTGTCTTGCAACGCTTGGTCGAGTTGGGGTTGTTGCAGGTTGAGGAGATTGAGCGTTGTCGAGACCCTTTTGCTGAAATCGCGGTGGTGGATCACCATCCGGTACAGCTCAATGCTGCACAGCAGCAGGCGGTTGACGATGTTAACGAGGCTTTAAGTGGCTCCTCAACCTTCTCGCCGTTTCTTCTGCATGGTGTCACTGGCAGCGGGAAAACCGAGGTTTATCTGCGAGCGATAGCAAAGACTCTGGAAGAGGGCCGACAAGCTCTGGGTCTGGTGCCTGAAATAGCATTGACCCCGCAATTGGTGACCCGTTTTCGGAGTTGGTTTCAGAGTCATGATGTGAGCCTCGCCGTTCTCCATTCAGGGTTGTCTGCCGGAGAACGCTACGATGCCTGGCGTCAGGTGGCTCGAGGCGATATCGATGTGGTGATCGGTGCCCGTTCAGCGGTTTTTGCACCCCTTCCGGATTTGGGCTTGATTGTTGTGGATGAAGAGCATGATGGCAGTTACAAGCAATCGGAAGGCTTTCGCTACAACGCCCGAGACCTGGCTTTGATGCGTGGTCAGATGGACGATGCCGTTGTCCTCCTTGGCAGTGCAACTCCCGTGTTGAACAGCTACTATCGTTCTCAGGGTGGGCCTCTGAAGTATCTTGAATTGCCAGAGCGAACCGCTGATCGACCTTTGCCGGAGGTTCATTTAGTCGACCTTGCCCAACATGAAGGTGAAAGTCAGCTAAGTGAAGCCCTTCAACTTGCCATGGCAGAGGCGCTTGAGGCCGGTGAGCAGGTATTGTTGTTGCTTAATCGTAGAGGCTACGCTCCATTTCTCCTCTGTCACGATTGTGGCGCTGCTTTACGTTGCCCCAACTGCGATATCACACTGACTTATTCTCAGGTGCAAAGTTCTCTGCGTTGTCATTATTGTGATTTTCACATGGGTCCACCGGAGAGTTGTGACCGATGCAGTGGCGTACGATTGCTTCCTGAGGGGATGGGGACCGAGCGTCTTGAGGAAGAAATTCGCGAAACGTTTCCCGAGGCACGCGTTGCCCGCATGGATCGCGACACCACGACACGTAAAGGTTCACATCACCGACTGATAGAACAAATGTCTGCTGGCGAGATCGATGTGTTAATCGGCACTCAGATGATTGCCAAAGGCCATGATTTTCCCTCTGTGACTTTGGTGGGGGTCCTCAATGCAGACACGGCTTTGAATCTTCCTGATTTCCGCAGCGCCGAGCGAGTTTTCTCCCTGCTTAGCCAGGTGGCAGGACGGGCAGGGCGCGGCGATCGTCTCGGTCGTGTGCTGATTCAGACCTATGCGGTTGATAATTATGCCCTCGATTTTGTTGCCCGTCACGATTACAAAGGCTTTGCTGAGTTGGAGCTTTCCCAGCGACAGGTTTTGGCCTACCCACCCTTTGGGTATCTGGTCAACCTGGTGTTGAGTGGTAACGACGAAAGTAAGGTTAACCGTGCGGCGGAGCAAATTTCTGGTAATCTAACGTCTTACTCCGCGGATTCTGAAATCCTTGGTCCCGCACCCTGCTTGCTGCCTCGGTTGCGCAATAAACACAGGGTGCAGATTCTGCTCAAGGCAAAAGAGCGTGACCCTCTGCGTCGACAGATCGCGCAACTTGCTCTTCTCAGAACACAACTTCCTGCCGGGGTTGTGCTGACGATAGATGTTGACCCTGTCGACATGTTTTAAGTTCGTATGGGTGTTTTTAGAGGGCTTGACTGCCTCTTCTCTTGCGACTAAATGGTTCCAATGCAGAAAAAAGGTCCTATGAAAAAATATACGTTATTGCTTCTCTTCGGCTTGGTGGTTTTGTCCTCCTGTGCCCGTCCACCCGAGCCGCCTCCAGTTGTTGAAGAACCTGTGATCGAAGAACCCGTGATCCAAGAACCCGTGATCGAAGAGCCGGTCGTTGTAGAGGAACCCGAAGTTGAAGAGGGTGTCCCCACTTTTCAGCCTGTTGATTGGGCGGATGTTGTCGGTTGGCAGAAGGATAATCCCGCTCTGGCTCTCGGTGCCTTTTTGAAAAGTTGCTCGGCTCTGCGCTGGCGGCCACAATGGCAGCCCGCTTGTCAGGAAGCGATTGCTATGGAAAACGCCTCCGAGACCGAGGTTCGTAGTTTTTTTGAAAAGAACTTTGTGCCTCATCAAGTGAGTCAATCGAACGGTTCCACAGAGGGTTTGCTGACAGGTTACTATGTCCCGGATTTGAAAGGGAGCCGCGTTGCGTCGGCAAAATATCCCTATCCTCTTTATCATCGACCGGATGATATGCTGACGATAGATCTAAGTGAACTCTACCCTGATCTCAGTAATTATCGTTTGCGTGGTCGTATAGATGGCCACCGGGTCGTCCCTTACTGGGGGCGAGACGAGATTGACAGCCAGGCACAGCCACTGGTTGGTCAGGAACTGTTCTGGGTGGCTGACCCTGTCGAACTGTTTTTTTTACATATTCAAGGCTCAGGGCGCATCTTGTTTGAAGATGGCGAGAGTGTCATGGTCAATTATGCTGACCAGAATGGGCACCCCTATAGGTCCATTGGCAAGTATTTGATTGAACGTGGCGCCATGAAGCGCAGTCAGATGTCGATGCAGAATATCCGTGCATGGGCCAGAAACAACCCGGATGAGGTCGATAATCTTTTGAACCAGAATCCAAGTTATGTCTTTTTCAGGGCATTGGGGAGCGATGTGCAAAGCCCGCCGGGGGCTCTAGGCGTTCCTCTCACCCCTGGCCGCAGTCTGGCCGTAGATCGTCGCCACATTCCTCTTGGTGCGCCGGTGTTTGTAGACACCACCTGGCCGAACAGTGATCAGCAACTGCGTCGTTTGATGATGGCTCAGGATACCGGGGGCGCCATTAAGGGTAGAATCCGTGGTGATTTTTTCTGGGGGATGGGAGATCAAGCCGGGTCGCAGGCCGGACGTATGAAGCAAAAAGCCAGCTTCTGGGTTCTTTTCCCTAAGAAGGCGGAAGACAATCAATGATCCTTAAAAGCAAAACTTTGCGTATCTGTCTCTTGTCATTGTTTGTCGTGTTATTCGCAGCCAACATCTCGTATGCGTATGCTCCCGACAAAGGTATGTTTCTGGTCGCAGATAAAGATATTGCCGATCCACGCTTTCGTGATGGAGTGATCCTTCTGATACAGCATAATGCTCAAGGAAGCGCCGGATTAGTCATCAACAGAGGGAGCCGTTTGCCCTTGTCCAGTATTCTCCCTGCCGATTCAGCTTTGGTTGAATCGGGGGTAACGCTCTCCTATGGCGGGCCTGTTGAGCCTCAGGGCTTACTCGCTTTGGTTCAGGTTCGTCACCATTCTCCAGAACCGGCGGACGAAGTCATTGACAATCTTTTCGTGACAGGAGTCGCTGTGCTTGACGGATGGTCGGATTTTTCGGACGAAGTGATCGGTTGTCGTGTTTTTGTCGGCTATACCGGCTGGTCCTCTGGTCAGTTGGCCAAAGAGGTGCAGCGGGGAGATTGGCTTGTGATACCAGCCGATGCGGAGAGTGTTCTGTCTGGTACGGAAGGCCAGCTCTGGGAGTCTTTACAGGAAAACTTTAAGGGTCGGGACTAATCGTTAGTCGTCGCCCTCTTCACCGGTTTTGCCCAGGCGTTCAAGCAGCGCTTTAACAACTATGTCAATTCGGGCTTGATCCTCTTCGAGAATGTTCAGAAACCGCAGCCCTATCTGTTGTGTGTCATTAGCTTCGACATCGCCGATCCATACGGCCTCTGCCAACGCACAGATGATGCCCTTTTTGTCGCCGATGGAGAGGTAAGCCAGAACCAGCTCAGACATTTCGACAGGAGCCTGCAACGGCAGTCGAATTCCGCCTCCGGCCAGGTTGATCAGGTACTTTTTGAATTCGGTCAACTCAGCAGCAGAGAGACCACCTTTGATCTTCTTTGAGTGCTCATCCCACAGCGAACGCATCTCGGCGAGATTTCCCTTTGCGCGCTGAATCCCAACCCATGCATTAACGTCGACGCGACGATAAATGCGTCGTGAAATAAACTCCAGATTACCTTCAAACTGCAGGCGGATATCCTGGCTGCTGATACGCTCCAAAAAAGAAGCAACGAGCCTCAGCCCCATGCCCATGTGGTCGGTTAGAATCTCAAACCGCATACCTGGCTCAAACGGGTATGAATCTGCGGCATCACAACCGTAAGGCAACCCCAGGTCGAGCTGCATCGGTTGGCTGCGCATGGCGTAGCCAGTAATGGTATCAAGGGCGGGACGTTCTTCGTCGGTAAAAATCCGCTTGATGAAAACCTTTTGACCTTTGTTGAAATATTTTCCGTAAGACATAAATTCTTTAATTATCGGTCTGGCTACGTGCTGCCTTGCCCGCACACAGACTGTTCAATGGCTGCGGCTACGGCTTCAACCGTCAGCCCGCCGCCGGGGATCGTTATCTCTGCATACTTTTTGTAAAGCGGTTGCCGTTCCTTGTAGAGATGCTCATACGTTTTGTTCGGGTCTATGACCAAACCGCGAGTGTCCATGTCTTTAACTCTGCCCAGCAACTCTTGCAGGGGTATGTCGATAAACACGAGTTGTCCCAGCATTTTGAGACGGTTCATCGCTTGCTCACTGTACACGGCTGAACCGCCAGTGGCAACCACGCTGTGAGTTGTTTTGAGGTCACAGAGGGTCTCTGCTTCCAGATTTTTAAATTCTTCCAGGCCTACTCTGGCTATAATCTTCTGTAGACGGCATTGTTGCGAGCTTTGGAGCAAGAGGTCGGTGTCGATAAAATTATAGCCGAGTCGTTTTGCCAACAGGACACCTACGGTGCTTTTGCCCGCTCCCGGCATGCCAATCAGAATGATGTTCAGAGCACAATCTGCACGCATGATTTAAAGTCCTGAAATAAGTGATGTGCTGCCTATTTGTATAAGTAGGTCGCTTTGCATTGATCTGCCACGCGAGCCTCAATAATGGACGGGTTCTCTTGACCTAGTTTTTTTGCTCGAGTTCGATTCTTTTGTCGATTGCCTTGTCCAGGAATACCAATGCTGTTGTCGCCGGAAGTTTTGGGTTCTGCCGGCAGAACTGCTCTGTGATAAGCAGCATCCCTTGAATGTCCATCTTTGAATCACGGCTTTTGCTGTAGTTCGATCCGCTGATAAACGAACCTATCAATATCGCAAATTTCTGATCAGGGCCTTGTTGATTGAGATCTCTGACGATCTCACCGCAGCTGATTCCGTTCATGAATGAACGGAATTTCGGCTTGGTGCTTTCCGCGCAGACTGTTGTGGCAGCAATACTTATTGTTGCCGCCATAAATAAGACTGTGAGGATAAGTGCATTCCGGTGAAGACCATTAATCATTCCAGACTCCGCTTTGCCGTCTCTTTGGCGTGGCAAGAAGATAGCAACTATGGTGGCTCTAATCAATGTTGTTCAACCTTTTTGTTGTCTCGGAGCATGTGGACTGGTGAAGGTGGAGAGATTTTAAGGTGTAAATCGTTCGTAGATTTTTGTCTTGTGGTTGCTTATGCTGGCGAACCGGTCGTCGCCATTTAAACAGTGTTTTATTGTTACGCAAAACAAATAATTTTAACAGAGAAAAAGGGGTTGTCAATAGCCGTTAATGTATTTTTTGAGGTTAACTGCTTGGTTTGGTTCTCTTTCACCTCACTCTTGTTTTTGAACGACAGTTTCTTGGGCAAGTCTGTCGTTAATATGTCCTTGGTCTTTTGTAGAACTCTCACCTCATTCTTTTTGCGATGTGAGCTCGATCTGCTTGTCGATTACGTGATCGAGGTTGATCATGGAGGCCATGATCGACTTTTTGGGGTTTTTGCGACAATACTTTTCTGTAACGATCAACATATTCTTTAATGGCATCATTGAGTTGCGGTTCTTTGCGTAGTTTGTGCCGCTCACAAAAGATCCAACCATCAGTGCAAGTTTTCTGCGATTTTCCTGTTTTTCCAAGCCGGCAACAATTTGGCCACAACTACTGGCGTTGATAAATGAACGGGATTGGATTTTCTCACGACTCTTTTCTGCGGCCAGGGTTGTGTTTACTGAGAAAAAGCCGATCATTATAATGAAAAAGATGAATCGCATGGAGGCTCCTTTTTGGGTTTTGTCTTGCTTGAATTGCGAGAGTTTCCGGATGTTGTTTTGGTAGCGCTTCGGCAAAAGATTATTCCGAATCTTTGTCGATTGCAACTGTTGTTCAGGATAAAAGTCTGTCTGTGATTTTTTTTTTAGCTCTTTAGACTGAGATCTTTTCGTCTTTTGAATTTGAAAGACCTTGTCTAAGGTACCGGAATTGTTGTTGATTAACTTTTTCAAATAAAGGGTTTGACTCACTTTGTTCAAATTGTTCATAATGACGTTTGATTTGCGTATTTCGTTAGCTGCGTTAAAGTGTCAAAGATAATTTTTGACGTCCATAATTTACAGTCGAAAATGAAGATGTTGACGACGTGCTGAACTCTTTAAACCTGAATTGTAGAGGAGGCCTGCTGTGAGAACAAAAAGTTATAACAAGAAGAAGATGCTAAGCCTGTTGCTGGTGCCCGTATTCGCGTGCACTGTCGGCACAATGGCTTATGCAGCCCCAGCCAGTTGTCCGGGAACGATTTCCGGGATCACAACGAGTGCTTGTTCCTTGACCGGAACGGATTACCTGACGGTAACCAACACCGGCTCACTTAACGTAAGCGCAAGTTCCGCTATCTATGTCGATGCCAGTGCAACTGGAGTGACTATTGATAATAGCGGCTCAATTCTTAACAGCTCCGGCGATGCTATCTCTGTTGATGCTCTGGCAACGGGCACAACGATCACCAACCAGCTTGGCGGCGTGATCGCAGTCTCTGATTCTAACGATACTGCAATTGCCTTTGACGGTGATGTTGACGGCTCTATTACCAATGCCGGCACGATTAAAGCTGCTGTCACGGAGACTGCGACTGGCGCTGCAACGGTTACAGCCAGTGCTTATGATGCCTATGGCATCGATATGGGTGATCTTTCAGGCACCTTGACCAACAGCGGCGGAATCAACGCAAGCATGGATCTGGTTGCGACTGCTGCAGGTACCAGTGCATACGCTTCTGTTGATGGCTCTTATGCCTCTGGCGTTTACATGGGAGACGTTACTGCCACAGGGAACGTGACCAACAGTGGCACAATCAGCGCAGCGATAACTGGAACGGCGACTGCGACAGGTGTCAAGTATGCTTCTGCTACGGTTGATACGATGGAGTATGTCTGGGGCATGGACCTGGATGAATTGGCTGGCACCTTGAATAACAGCGGTACCATCAGTGGCCTTATTGATGGCACAGCGACAGCTACTGCGACTGGTGACGGTGTTACAGGAGATGCTTACGCCTCTTTCTATTATGGCTACTCTGTCTATGGTCTCTCGGCCGATGATATTACTGCAAGTGGTAGCTTGATTAACAGCGGTACGATCAGCGCTGCTCTCAATGCTGATATAACTGCAAACGGTACGACCTCAGCTTCAGCGTATATATACACCCTTGAATCTGCTATTGGTGCCGAGTTAGACGATATCGCGGGAAGTCTTGATAATAGTGGAAATATTATTGCTAGCATGACTGCTTCGGCTACAGCCACTGCGACGGGAAATGGTACAGATGGCTATGCTGACGCCTCTGTTTATTCTGCCTCATATGCAACCTGGATATGGGTGATATCCTGAATGGCGCCAGCTTAACTAACAGCGGCATGATCAGTGGCTCTATTGATGCGACCGCAACGGCGAACGGAACCGATTATGCCTATGCCTATATCTCTTCGATAACCGATGCTTCCGGTATCGACATGGGAACACTTTCCGGGACCTTGAGCAACAGCGGTAGCATTATGGGGTCCCTCGATGCTTCAGCGACGGCAACAGCGTCCGGTGATGGCACGACTGGTTATGCCTATGCCTCGGTTAATTATGCAACCGGTGCATACGGTCTTTACATGTCTGACATCGACGGTTCTGGCAGTCTGACTAACAGCGGTACGATCAGTGCGGCGATTAATGTCGATCTGACGGCCAATGGCACCACTTATGCCGAGGCTTATCTATGAAGCCTATAGTGCATACGGCCTTTATCTGAGCGACCTCTACGGAACCCTGGATAACAGTGGTAGCATTACAGCCAATATCACTGCATCTGGTGTCGCTACGGCGACCGGGAACGGTACAACCGGTGACGCTTCTGCTTATCTCTCGTACGTCAGCGATGCTTATGCTGTCGATCTGTCCAATATTGAACCGGGTGGCAGCTTTACCAACAGCGGTGTGATTAGCGCTGCGGTCAAAGCGACGGCTGAAGCGTACGGTACAACCGATGCCTCTGCATATATTTACTATGCCTCCAGTGCCTACGGTGTTGATGTGAG
>CBDUFN010000074.1:0-11860 GCA_965366475.1 uncultured bacterium
CCCGGTCACAAAGGTGCCACAAACACCTGAATACCTACTTGGGGTGATCAATGTGCGTGGTCAGGTGGTTCCTGTTGTCGATATGCGTCTAAAGCTGGGTTTAACGGCAGGCGCTGAAACCGAAGACACCTGCATCATTGTCGTTGATGTATTGGTTGATGGAGAGACCATAACCGTTGGTGCACTTGCAGACGCAGTACGCGAAGTTCTGGACATTCGCTCCGATCAGATTGAGCCTCCACCACGGCTTGGTACGCGTTTGAATACAGAATTTATCAACGGTATGGGTAAAGTCGATGAGCAATTCATGATTCTGTTAAATATAGACCGTATATTTAATAGCGACGAACTGGCTCTCGTTCAGGACATCAATGCCCCCGTTAGAGAAGATGGTGAAGTGGAAGCCTGATTCAACATTGGTTCAATAAAAGCAATCACCTGTTTTTTGCCGGACGGTTATACTTGTTTCTGCGATGGTTTTTGTTCTGGTTGCTGTTTGTGTGATCCTTGGTGTCTCGATCAATAAGAGTGTTAATCTACCACTTAATCAAACTGTGAATATGATTCAGGATCTGGCACGGGGGCGAATTGATACACGACTGGCGATGAACAGAAGTGATGAAATTGGCCAGATGGCAACTGTGATGGATAATTTTGCCGACAGTCTGCAAAATGAAGTTGTTAATGGTATGCAGACGTTGGCAAATGGAGACTTGACCTTTAACGTTGAGCCTAAAGATGATCAGGACGTTGTTCGTAGTTCTCTCAAAAAGGTTCGTGAAGATCTTCAAGGATTGATTGGAAATATAAAAATGGCCGTAGAACAGGTTGCTTCTGGCAGTCAGGCCATCAGTGGTTCCTCTGCTGACCTGTCAAGAGGGGCGGCAACACAGGCTGCCTCAGCTGAGGAAGCTTCAAGCAGTATTGAGCAAATGAACGCAAACATTTGGCAAAATGCAGAAAATGCGCTGCAAACTGAAAAAATGGCGACTCAGGCGGCAAACGATGCTCAAGAGGGTGGCAAAGCCGTTAATCTGACTGTGACTGCGATGAAGCAGAATGCAGACAAGATTATGATTGTCGAAGAAATGGCCTCAACGGCTGAGGATCTTTCCAGTCAATCAGAACCGTTGGCAGATATGGTCGCATTCTTTGTCATGGATGATGGTCGTCATCATTTGGTTAATGCACCAACGTCTGTCACTTCAGCTCCAACTCGTATAACGGTTGAGCAAGAGCAGCTTAGTCACGTTGATGCTGAAAGTGAGTATGAAGCTTATTAGTCTTTAAA
The DNA here is from genome assembly GCA_965366475.1 of uncultured bacterium. Lineage (GTDB taxonomy): Bacteria > Desulfobacterota > Desulfuromonadia > Desulfuromonadales > BM103 > M0040. Next base: position 1,292 of record CBDUFN010000074.1, read on the forward strand.
TATTGAAAATAACCAATGGATTTCACCAAACAAGGCCGCCCCAGTAATGAGGCGGCTTTGTTTGTTTTGATGAGTTAGTGAGGGACTTGATTAGAGTTATACATCTGTGTGACATGTTTAAAATGTGTATGGCACAGTTATCAAGAATAGATTCTGTTGGTCCCCTTTGAACGTCTCTTGTAAGTAACTGTTTTTGAAGGTTAAATGCTCTCAACTATGGGGTTTAATCTTTCTGGCATGCTTATTGATATAATCAAATGTTAGTAAAGAGTTTAAGTCTTGCAGAGTTTGATATGAATATTAAAGGAGAAGTGTTATGGGGAAACGAGTTATGACAGTTGATGATTCAGCAACTGTTCGTCGGGTATTACATATGACTTTGGCTGATGCTGGTTACGACGTGGTCGAAGCTGTTGACGGGGCTGACGCTCTGGAAAAGCTTTCAGGTGAGTCCGTTGATATGTTGGTTACTGATCTGAATATGCCAAACCTTGATGGAATTAACTTAATTCACGAAGTTCGATTAAAACCCGGCAATCGTTTCATGCCCATAATTATGTTGACCAGTGATGCACAGCCTGAAAAGAAAAGTGCAGGAAAGGCCGCCGGAGCTTCAGGATGGATCACCAAACCATTCAATCCCGAACAATTGCTTGCCGTTGTTCGTATGGTGTGCCCGGCTTGATAAATTAAAAAACAACTGACACAGCAACATCCTCCACATCTCCCTTGCTGATGCCTTGTTTGAACGTTGTAGTGGCAGTTGTTGTGCCGGGTAGCAAAGCTGCCCGGCATTTATCTTTCAGAACCTTCATCGTGAGATTTTTTAAATAATTAATCACTCATGTCAGTAGCCGTCTCCTCTCTTTTATGATATAAATTATATGTATTAAGTAATTTGTTAAAGGGATTATCAAATGCCAGTTGATGCAATTAAAATTCTCATCGTTGAAGATGACCCTGATTTTGCAGAAAGCTTGATGATTGCACTGGGTGTGCGTGATTGTCTGGTGGAAATTGCGCGTACTGGTGAAGAGGCTATCAGGAAATTTCGTAATACTTGTTATGATATTTCTTTTATGGATATCAAACTTCCTGGGAAAAATGGTGTTGAAAGCCTTACTGAGATTAGAAGCTTTTGTCCAGCAGCCAAGATTGTCATGATGACTGGATTCAGCGAGGCGTCTTTGCTTGATACCGCTCGCAAGGCTGGCGCGATTGATATCTTACGTAAACCGTTTCGTCTGAAAGAAATGTTCAGTTATATTGATGATATTCAGGATGGCTCTCCCCCTGTCGCTAAACATTGAATACGTAGCCGCAAGCGTCTGTTGTTTATTTCTTCAGGCGCTTTCCTATGTTCTAATCAACGGGTTCGACAATCTTTATGCCTTATCTCACCTCCCTTAAACGAGCCTTAACGTTAAACTTTCTCCTTGTTGCTGCTGTTCCTATACTTCTCTTCGGTTTATTGAGTATTCGATCCATTTCAAATCATCAACTTGACGGTGTGCGTGCTCGGAACATCTCTCAGGCCAGAAGTGTTTCTGAAGAGGTGGAATCTTTTCTTCTAGAGGTTCGTTCCGATTTGCAACATGTTAAGCAGACAATTGAATCAGAAACAATTTTACAGCCTGACAGTATAGATTCTTTCCTTTCGAGTATGGTTCAAAACTCTCAATTCTTTGAATCAATTTATCTTCTGAATAGTCAATACAAAGTTGTAAACCTTGGTGTGCTGCCCAAATTGCAAGCAAGGAGTGATGACTATGCGGATCTGGATTTTTCAGGCTATCCAATTTTCCATCAGAACAATGGGTTTAAAGAGCCGGTATGGAGCAGTACCTTTGTGTCGCTGGTAACAGGTGAACCCTCCGTGACACTCGGCATCCCCATGTCTAAAGGGTTTTTGATGGGGAATGTTCGTTTGAACAGCCTTGGGAAATTACTCAGGAGATACTCCAGTCATGCCGATCTTGAAGTCGCAATAGTAGACCAGAGTGGCACACTGGTCGCTCATAATGTGACTGCGAATGCAATGCAAAGAGTTAATTTTGGAGATCATCCTGCAGTTATCCTTGCTATGGAAGAAGGTGAGTCCACTCACGAATTTGAGCAGGGTGGTAATCATTATCTTGAGAGTGCCACGACGGTCCCAACCTCTAAATGGGTTGTTTGGGTTGGCCTCGATATGGATAAAATTCTTGCGCCGATTCATAATATGCGTAACTTGCTCATCTGGTTCATGGCCATTGCTGTTCTGTTAGCAAGTTCCCTTGCGCTCTTTAATGTCCGTCGCCTGATGCATCCATTGACTGCCCTAGGTAAGCGTACGGGGTTGATCGCTGACGGTCATTATGACTTTTACTTCCGTCCTTCTGGATTTATTGAGATCGATACGCTGGCGAGCCAGATTTCAAGCATGACGCATGCAATCAAGGTTCGTGAAGAATCTGTCATCATCAACGAAAAGCGCTTCCGCGACCTGGTTAACTCTATTGACGGCATTGTCTGGGAGATGGAATACCCTTCTTTTCGTTTCCTTTTCGTGAGCAAACAGGCTGAGGCTATCCTCGGTTACCCTCTTCAAGATTGGTACGAGCAGGATTCTTTCTGGGAAGAAAAAGTACATCCTGAAGATATGGCCCAGTCAAAATCCTATTGCCAACTTATGTCTGAAAAACATGAAGACCATGATTTTGAGTATCGTATGATTGCAGCAGATGGTCGAGATGTTTGGATTCGAGATTTGGTTACCGTTGTGGTTGAAGGGGATCGTCCCGTTCGTTTGCTAGGTGTAAAGATCGATGTGACTGAGCAGAAGGAACTCCTTGATGACTTGAGTCGAAGTGAACAAAATTATCGTGAAATCTTCAACGCGACCAGTGATGCCATATTTATTCATGATGCTGAGACAGGCAAGGTTCTGGATGTTAATCAATCCATGTTGAACATGTATAACTGTACCTATGAAGAGGCTTTGCTCGGAGGTGTAGAAACTTTCAGTGCCGGTGAATCTCCTTATAGTATTGAAGATGCACAAAATCATTTACGTAAGGCTAAAGACACTGGGTACTGTGCTTTTGAATGGCTCTCACGCAAAATGACGGGAGAACTTTTCTGGGGCGAGACGAATCTACGGAGTGCCGTCATAGGTAATCAGGATCGGATTATTGCCACCGTACGGAATATTTCTGACCGTAAAGAAGCCGCTAAGAAACTTCTGGAAGCTAATGAACGTTTAGTCTTATTGGTCGATCGCATGCCAATCGGATGCATTCTCTGGAGTCCTGATTTTACTGTTGAAATGTGGAATCCTGCTGCTGAATCGATTTTCGGTTACACGGAAGAAGAAATGTTTGGGATGTTGCCATATGATACGATTGTTCCGCTCTCTGTTCGTAGTGAGATAGAAGTTCTTTGGCCCAAGTTGATGTCAGGTGATACGGCCGCTCATAGTGTTAATGAAAATTTGACCAAGATGGGTAAGAAGATAACCTGTGAGTGGAATAATACACCGTTGATTGGTGACTCTGGTCAAATTATCGGTGTTATTTCCATGGTTCAGGATGTTTCTAAGCGTATTCTTGTTGATAAAGAGTTAGCCCAGTATCGTGCTCATTTGGAAGAACTTGTTAAAGAGCGTTCTGAGCAGTTGGAAGCCGCGCAAATTGAAATTGTACAGAAGGAACGCCTTGCTGTTTTGGGACAATTGACTGCGACTGTCAGTCATGAAATTCGTAATCCGCTTGGCACAGTTGCTAACTCTTTATACCTGCTCAAGACGGCTCTAAGCGGCGAGGAGCACGCCAATCTTGAAAGGCCTTTGAAATTAGCTGAAAGGAATGTTGAGCGCTGCGACAGCATTATCAGCGACCTCCTCGATTTTTCCCGTAAACGTAATATCGAAAAAGTCCCGTTGAGACTTGATACGTGGCTTGTTGATTTGCTCGATGAACTTTCGTTCCCTGATGATGTCCATTGTGAATGGACTCTTTCTTCTAACTCGGTCATCTTGGCTGATTCTGAACGATTACGTAGAGTTATGGTCAATGTTATTACCAATGCTTTACAGGCATTAGATGAACGATCTGAAGCGGGCAAGTTTCTGAAAATTGAAACTCGAGTTGTTGATGGCAGATGTGAAATTGATGTTTGTGATAATGGCCCCGGGATGAGTGATGAAATTATCAAGAAAATTTATGAGCCCATGTTCAGCACCAAAAACTTTGGAGTTGGTTTGGGCGTTCCTATCATCAAGAGTATACTAGAAGGGCATGGGGGGGGAGTTACATACTACAGTTCTCCAGGCAAAGGAACGACTGTGGCTATGTGGTTGCCACTTGACCCTCTCAAAAAAGATTAGACTCAAGCTCAACTCACCTACACAAGTGTTGTTTTTCTCTCAGTAAATCGACGCAAAGCTTGTATTGAATCTTCTTTGATAGCGTCCCTGTTGGCACGTTCATTGAACTCTTTGCAAACAGATTATAATTTACGCGACCCTTTTCTGTGTTTGATCTTTCTGTTGGTTGTTAACGAATATTTGCACGACACAGTCTTGTGCCATATTCAATAGGTGGCGTTACAGTCCATAGCGTTACGGGTCGAATGCAAACTTTCTGCTGCTCGAAAATGCTTGTTTTTTTTGGTTTTTGAGCTGTTATTTTAAGGGACTAATATGTCTGGACCGATTCGTGTCCTTATCGTAGATGATTCAGCGGTTGTTCGACAGGCTCTTACTGAGATTCTTTCTTCCGATTCTGGTATTGAGGTGATGGCGACAGCAGCGGATCCTTTGATTGCCGCCGATAAGATTCGCAAACAACGACCTGATGTGATCACGCTTGATGTCGAGATGCCACGCATGGATGGATTGACCTTCCTCAAGCAAATTATGGCTCAAGATCCCATCCCGGTTGTCATGTGCTCCAGCTTGACCGAAAAAGGAGCCGAGGTAACGATGAAGGCTCTGCAATATGGGGCTGTTGAAATCATTAATAAACCAAGGATGGGTGCTAAACAGTTTTTAGAGGAAAGCAAAGTCCTTATCTGCGATGCAGTCAAGGCCGCAGCTCGTGCACGTGTTAGACGTCTTTCAAGTTTGGTCAATGATCCCGAACCCAAGTTGACTGCTGATGTCATGCTCAGTCAACCGAGGCATACTGAGAACTTCCGTACGACTGAAAAAATTGTTGCCGTAGGTGCTTCAACTGGAGGGACAGAGGCTTTGCGCGTTTTTCTTCAAGGTCTGCCCTACGATGCCCCTGGGATTGTTATTGTGCAGCATATGCCACAGCAATTTACCGCTGCATTTGCCAAACGTTTGAATGGCATCTGTAGGCTTTCTGTTAAGGAAGCTGCTGATGGCGACACAGTTATTCCTGGTCGGGCCCTGATCGCTCCGGGAAATATGCATATGATGCTTAAACGAAGTGGCACTCGCTATCATGTGTTGGTTAAAGAAGGTCCCCTTGTTTGTCGACATCGTCCCTCAGTTGATGTGCTGTTTCGCTCTGTGGCTCGTTACGCGGGTCAGAACGCGATAGGTATCATTATGACTGGAATGGGTGATGATGGTGCTCGAGGAATGTTGGAGATGAAAAATGCTGGGGCGACAAATTTGGCTCAAGATGAGCAGAGTTGTATCGTCTTCGGTATGCCTCACGAAGCGATTAAACTCGGTGCCGCTACTAAAATAATGCCTTTAGAAAATCTTGCTGATGAAGCTATGCGGATCTATCGTCTGCAAAATTAATGGCTCAATTGAGTATGGGACAAAATAATGAAGAAGCTGACTGATGAAGAATTGATAGAGGAAATTCGCCAGCGTTTTGAGTCTAACCACAATGCTCTCAATGATATGAGGGCAATGACGCGTAAACTTGAATCCATGAATGAGAAGTTGCAGGATTCAGAAGCGTTAAAGAGTCAGTTTCTCTCGAATATCCGTAATGAAATCAATAACCCTCTCTCGGCAATTATGGGATTGTCTGGACAGTTCTTTAATGGTGCTTGTGAGCCAGAGGTCTGTCGCAAGACAATTCGCATGATTTATGCGGAAGCCTTCAATCTCGATTACCAGTTGCAGAATGTTTTTATTGCTGCAGAGTTGGAAGCGGGTGAAGCTGAGATCTCTTACGCCATGGTTGAAGTCGGTAATGTTCTCGAGAGTTGCCTTGAAAAATTAACATATCGGATCTCAGAAAAAAAAATGGAAATCAATCGGTCTGTTCCCGAGGACCTGATTTTCCCGAGTGATGCTCAAAAGTTAGAAACAATCCTTATCAACCTGCTTGCTAACGCCGTTGAGTTTAATCATAACAGCGGCAAGATTACTGTTAATATTGAAGAAAATAAAACGGGATTAATCGTTACGGTTAAAGATAACGGCCCAGGAATTAATGTTGTTGATCAGGACGTTATCTTTGATCGGTTTAAGCAATTAGATGCAGGCGCAACCAAAGGACATAGAGGCCACGGTTTAGGCCTGAGCATCTGTTGGTCTCTTTCTGAGTTGCTTGGTGGGTCCCTTGACCTTGATAGTAAACCTGGGCAGGGGAGTTGTTTTGTACTCACTTTGCCAAGGCCTGATGTGGATGTGGTTGTACACGCCAAAGATGGTAACTTTTTCCTCTTTGATGAAGTGGATGACGAACTAGAGTCATTCTAGGTAGACGATGACGAGTGATGCTGACGCGCCTGACGTTGCTGTGCCAGAGCGCCACTATCTTTACCCAGGAACGCTTTTCGTGCACCGAAGACCACATCTGATTACAACGGTCCTCGGTTCGTGTATATCCGTCTGCCTGTGGAATCAAACTGCTCAGTTGGGTGGCATCAACCACTACCTTCTTCCTCTTTGGAATGGTGAAGGGTTGCCAACCCCAAAGTATGGGAACATTGCTATAGCAAAGCTCCTTGAAAAAGTTCGTGCGCATTCCAACCCTGGAGATAAATTAATTGCAAAAGTCTTTGGTGGTGCATCGATGTGGGAGAAAACAGACGGTTTGCTTGCTGTGGGCCAAAGGAACATTGATCTAGCACTTGAAACCCTGGAGTTGCTGAAAATTCCAGTTGTTGGTAAAGACCTCGGTGGTCATCAGGGGCGGAAAGTTATTTTTAATAGTGGTGACGGTAAAGTCCTCATGAGACGACAACGGCCGCTCGGAAAAGTTTGACCTCTTTGGAGATAATGATCTGAATCTTTTTCTGCCAATTGATACTTGAGCTCATTATGAAAATGGTCGTCATCAAACGTTACATCCTTATGATTGGCTTTATCTGGTCTTTGGTGTGCTCTATCGCACTCTTTGCGCATCTTAGAGAGGATTATCGCCAAACGGTTAACCGCTTACAGACACGTGCTGTGACCATGCTTGAAAGAGATGTCCTTTACCGTGATTGGGTTTCTGCTCATGGTGGTGTTTACGTACCAATCACTGAGACATCTCAACCAAATCCTCATCTCGAGTTTCTCCCGGGCAGAGATATCGTAACGAATGAAAATAATCACCTGACACTGGTTAACCCTTCCTTTCTGACCAGTCAGATCTTTGCCCTTGATAACCGTTCCGGTCACACAATCAGTAAAATAACCAGCCGTGATTTTTTGAGCCAGGAGAACGCTCCCGATGAATGGGAGCGGACGGCTTTATTAAGGCTTGAAAAGGGTCAGGATGTTGTCAACGATATTTCCGAGATTAATGGCCAGTCTTTTCTCAGGGTTATGCGTCCACTTTACGTTGAAGAAACCTGCATTAAATGTCATGCAGAACAAGGGTATTCGGTTGGAGACATCCGCGGAGGATTAAGTGTTGCGGTTCCTTTTGATCCTTCTTTTCAGACGTTGATTTTGCATAACCTGAAATCGCTTAGTCTTTTCTTGGTCCTCTGGTTTGTCGGTTTGGTTGGCATCGTTTTGCTGGGTCGCAAACTGTTTGGCCAAATCCAATTGACTCTGGACAGTGATAAACAGCGAGATCATGCTGAAATGAGTTTGAACTTTCTTTCTAATTATGATCGACGCACTCATCTACCTAACCGGTTTAAATTTGAGGAGACTCTTCATGAGACCTTGTCAAGAGAGCGAGCGGCTGGGGAACAGATAGTCGTTACTGCCATTGAAATTAGAAACCACAAGCAGATTGTCGATAACTTTGGCCTTCAAGCAGGTGATTCTCTCCTTAAGATGGTTGCTGAGAAAATTTCAGAGCTGGCAATGAGCGAAAGTTCTATTGCACGTTTTGATGAGAACCGTTTGGTTACAACGCTTTTGTTTCGGCAAGACAGTTTATCTGCTCAAGACCTATTAGATGACCTCTATAAAGAGATCAGTAAATCGCTGACCCTTGAGAACCACGAATTCTTCCCCGTTCTTTGTATGGGTGCCTCTCTTTACCCCGTCGATGCAAATAATGCCAAACAACTGGCACAGAAAGCAGTTTCCGCTCTTACCTTCTGTTTAGATGAAAAGCAGAGTGGGGTCCGGTTCTACTCACAATCAATGCTTGAGGAAGCAAAAAAACGTCTCGAGATAGAAAGCGGCTTACGAAGTGCTCTGGCTGTCAATGGCTTTGAACTTTATCTCCAGCCTCAAGTTGATGCCACTAATGGGCGTTTGATCGGTGCGGAAGCTTTGTTGCGCTGGAAGCATGAATCTCGCGGATATATTTCCCCCGAGATTTTTATTCCTATTGCCGAAGACACCGGTTTGATCCTGCCGCTAGGCGAGTGGGTGTTGAGAACAGCCAGTATTCATGCTCTTCATTTGTCTCAACGTTTTGGGCATGTCATTCCAATTGGAGTGAATGTTTCCGCGAAACAGTTTCAGGCTGAAAATTTTATCGATATTGTCGATGAGGTTTTGGCTGTTGAGGGTATGACACCTGACATGTTTGAAATTGAAATCACCGAGGGAACCTTTATAGAAGATATCGATCGAACGATTGAACTTTTGACCGATCTTAAAATGCGTGGACTGGAGATCTCAATCGATGATTTTGGTACCGGTTATTCCTCCCTGAGTTATCTCAATAAATTCCCGATAGATCGATTGAAGGTTGACCGCTCTTTTGTTGTTGATATTACCGAAAACGAAGAGGACAGACTTCTTGTTGGTTTGATCGTTGAGATGGGACGCAAACTCGGTCTGAACGTTATTGCCGAAGGAGTGGAAGATGATGTCCAAAAAGACCTTTTGATTGCAATGGGCTGTCACGCTATTCAGGGCTATCTATTTAGCCGGCCATTGCCATTTGATGACTTCTGCCTTTGGGTTGAGAACAATAACGCAAAATAAATCTCCTTTGAACCCAGAACCTAGCCGGAACATTGTTATGCAGCTTGTGCATAACTAGCGTTCTGGCTTTTTGTCCTTAACCCCTCGTTCGCATGCTCTATGGATCTTTGTTTAGAGCCTCTTTTTTTAGATTTAGTTAAACCCATCTTTTTTTTGTTTGGTGCACGATTTGTAACAACTTTTTCTGGAATAAGTTGACTGAGTGCGACCAACATAAATGCAAACAACATAATAATCTCAAACATTTTTACCTCCTTAATATTCTCTGATTATTAGTAAAACCCCTTCACGTGACAGAATGTGTCACATGGTTAGGGTTGTTGTGCGGGTTTGTTTTTAATGTCATTGAAGGTAAAAGTTAAATAAAATTTCTTGTAACATTCAGCCTTAAATAGGTTGGTTTGAGCGTTGACGGAGGGTTTTAAATCGTATACAGTATGCAGGTTTCAGCTCAGCTTATACCTATTATTCGTTACAATGAGAAACCTATATTGGTTAGCGAAAATTTCGCTACTAACAACTTGATGAAGGAGAGAGAGATGATTGAAGCTTATCTAATGCATGAAAAAGAGCGCAATGCTCAAGGTATTCCAGCCCTGCCACTCAACCCAGAGCAAACGACGGGCCTCTGTGAATTGCTGCAGAATCCACCTGCTGGAAAAGAAGCTTTTTTGATGAACCTTTTCACTGAGCGTGTTTCGCCTGGTGTTGACCCGGCAGCAGAAGTTAAGGCGGCTTTTCTGGCTGAGATTACAGTTGGAACCAAGAACTCTCCGTTGATCGACAAGGTCAAAGCTGTACAGATTCTCGGTACCATGATCGGTGGTTACAATGTTCAGCCTTTGATCTCTGCTCTGAGTGATGCTGCTCTTGCTGACGAGGCTGCTGTTGCCCTGTCTGGCATGACTTATGTCTATGATGCTGCTGCTCAGGTTATAGAACTTTCCAAAAGCAACGCTGCTGCGAAGAAAGTTGTAGATAGTTGGGCTGCTGCAGAGTGGTTTACCAACAAGCCTGCGCTTGCTGAAACGATTACTGTCAAAGTTTTCAAGGTTGAAGGTGAAATCAACACTGATGACTTCTCTCCTGCTGGTGATGCCTGGAGTCGCCCTGATATTCCACTCCATGCCTTGGCTATGGGTAAAACCCGTTTCCCTGGTGGTATCGAGGAAATCGCAAAATGGCGCTCCGAAGGGCATCAAGTTGCATTTGTTGGTGATGTTGTTGGTACCGGTTCTTCCCGTAAGTCGGCTTGTAACAGCGTAATC
>CBDUFN010000075.1:0-11810 GCA_965366475.1 uncultured bacterium
TTTCAGTTGCAGAAGCTATGCTTCTGGCTCTCAAGAAAGAGTTCCCTTGTCAATAATCCTCTGTTGAGAGCATGGCTCTGTCTGTATAAATTTCCCCAAAAGTTTGATTTGTGCAACAACAGTGACCCTCTTGTTGGTAAAGGCCTTAGGGGAATTGTTTGATTTACGATAAAGGTCACCTCTATAGGGTGACCTTTACTTCTTTGTTTAGAAAGTTATGAATTGACAGGGCTCTTCTTGCCGGTGTAAACATTAGATGTTTTTCATTTTCTACCTCCATAGCTGAAAATGAACCTGAACCCCACGGATTGGTTAAGACCGCCGTGGGGTTCTTGTATGTCAGGGGTAGAAAGAATTAAGGACTTTGATCAAACACCCACACCCAAAGTTTAGGTCAAAGCCATTGTGGGAATATTTTGAGATGTGTTTGCTAGTATGTTCCTGTGTTTCTCTTAAGCCTTTGGGGCTGCAAGAGATTCACTTGTCATCAAGTTCACTCACAAAGTATGGGGTCGCTATGTCTTCAGGAGGGGAATTGAAACGAACCGTTGATGCGAAGCGTTTCGTTCAAGAAAATATACAAGGCGAGGTACGCGAGGAAATCGAGTCAAATGAGCGACGGAAAGGGTTGTGGGTAAAAGCGCTTCAAAAAAGTCGGGGAGATGAACACAAAGCAATGACTCTGTATGTTAAATACAGGGAGCAATGTATAAGAGTTGAAACAGAAGTCGCAAAAGAGCTATTAGGAGCCCCTTCTTCTATCATTATCCAAAATTACATAACAAAGATGGGAAGGCCTCGCTCCGAAAGGAATAAGCGCTTAGAAGATGGTCCCAGCTGTTCAATGGCCCAAATTAATCGACAGAAGAAATGTTACAAGTGCGGAAAAAAGATCCCTCTGGAAGTGAAACCTTGCCCAAAATGTAATGGGAACTCTTTCGTCTTCTGTAATTAACGCGCTGCAATGTTCCTGTTTCTCAAGACTCTTCAGATTTTAGCAACAAAGGCCATCAGGGCTCAACTCTGGTGGCCTTTGTTTGTCATGCCGAGGCAGAAGGTGCTCCTTCCAATTAAAAATAGAGTCTTAAAATGAAAAAGGAAGATTTACAAAAAACAGACATTTTTGACTTAAGCTTATGATTGGATAAAATTATTCATAATAAAATATCGATAAGAAAAGAGCCGACATAATAATGACCGGACAAGGTTCACGAAGTCCATTTTTGTTAAGTGGGTCCCTTCACTCTCATAGGTTTAAGATATGTTTCAGATGAAATGTTCAAATTGTAGTGGTCTTGTCAAATCTCCACTATTGGTAGAGGTGCAGGTTATTGAATGTCCTCAGTGTGAGGAAATTGTAGGAGTTAAGAACGTCGTCGTATCGTCCTCAAAAAATACAATTAATCTTGGTTCTTCTTTAAAAAAAATGCTGATCGCGGCAAGAGACAGGTTTCGAGTAAACAAGTCCCATCTTTTAGAGACACAGACGAGCTACGATGTTAATAAAAGATTAGCTAAGCTACTAAGAAGAGACGACTTCAGGTTAGATATGTCCGATGATTTATATGTTCAGATAGACTTTGATAATAATAAAAGATTAGCTAGATTATTAAATATAAGTCCTATAGGTGCAGGCATTGAATTTGCCGAACGCGACCGATCTCCAGTGAATAATTCAGAAAGAAAAATACAAGTACCAGAGAACAACTCTGAGATAAAAATAGAACTACCTTTGCCTGGTGCCACAGAATCCTTATCCCTTGTCGGAAGGGTCGTTTGGAGTAATATCCCGGAAAAGGCGACGATATTCCCAAGCACGACTATGGGATTACAACTCAAGGATATAGATGAAGAAACACGTGCATGTCTTTGGGATTTTATCGTTAAAACTGAAACAGAAACCCACACATAAAGGATTGATTACCAGAGTAATGAAATCCTTTATTCTTTTGATCTTTCTGCCCTTAATAAAAGCCAAAAGAGAACTACAGAAATCACTAACCATCAGACAAAAAGGGTCTACTTTTTCTGGGTAGGTCTCCTAAACTTCTCTAAGGGAATCTTGACCCTCGATGAGGGTTTCGCAATCCCTTGATTGAAATATCAGCATTAAAATGCTAACGGAAAATGAATATGTCTGAACTTGTAGAGCCTGCTCTGTTTCTAATCCTGCAACGCCTTTTGTCAGGAAAGAAAAAAGGATGCACCTAGGCAGAACCTTAAACAATAAATGAGGCAACTGTTACCAAATTAATCCTGTTTTCGAAAAAAACATGACATGGATTTGACACCTTCTCTGCGAGTGATATAAGTGCCTTTATAAACATCTCCCGAAAAGCCAAACTCCCTGAGAAGGGAGGACGGAAAGTAACGGGTCCGGCTCCACATGATGATAACAACCATGCGGAGAGATGATAGCCGAACTGCCGAAGGAAACTTCAATGGCAGGTCGGTGTTTTTTTTGCTTCATTCCCTCCTGCTTTATCTAATGTTCTGGAATTACACGGTTTAACCCTTCCTCTGCCACTACAAAAATGAATCTTATTTGCTTTTTTTCGATGAACCATAGTTTCGTTGTGTCCTAAGGGTACAGGAGGAAAACATGGCACGGAATAGATGGCAACTTCCTCGTTTTTTTGATCGAAAATCACGTCAACACAGAGTCAATCCTCCCTCATACCGTCATACGAATCTTGAACATCTCGAACCGCGAATTCTTCTTTCTGCAGATTTCTCTGCCTCTTCGGCGGCGGCTTTGTCGGGCGGATTGGATCAGTTCAGTGATCGTCTGGATGAGTTTTTGACTGCAGAAGAGTCTTTAGCCACACATCTGCCGTTTATTGTTGAGACAGAGCAGGATGGTGAAAGCGCAAAGCAGGTCGCTCCGACACTGGGCAGTCTTTTCAGCGTTGATGTCGATACCAATGGTGTAGACGGAGTGACAGGTGGTGAACTGGAATTACAACTGCTTGATGTCAATGACGGTGGTGATGGCCAGGTTGATGCCGGTGAGTTTATACAAGGATGGCTGGTTGGCCAGATCTCTGATTATTTGGATGGCTATACGGGTTCATCGGATGCTTTTGCTACATGGTTGGATGGATTGAATGAAGCACTTACGGTCACAAGACCGGACGGTTCACTTGTCGAGATTGAGCTTGATGTTATTAGTGCTACAGATGTCACCGATAGCTCGCCGTTGTTTCCTGTTTCAGATTTAATGTTTGAACTTGATTTTAGTCTCACCGTGTCTCAGCCGCTTGCGATTGATTTGGGCACTGAAGCTGATGCTCAGAAACTTCTCTACTTCACAGGAACTTATGAGAGTAGAGAAACTCCCGAGTTGCCGATTGATGCTGTGCTGGAATTCGGTATGACCTTCGGGGTGCGCACAGGTGGCCAGGAATCTCCTGGTGAAACCCTCGATGTCGGTGATTTCTTTATCCGTAAGGCGGATGACCTGCAGATAAGTGCAGAAGGTAGCGATAATGACGTTGATTTCAACCTGCATATTGGATTTCTTGGCGCAGATGTCGTCAACGGAAATATTGATTATCAGGCCACTATCGATACAGCGTTGATTGACCCGGATTCGCCAGAAGTTTTGGGCTTCGGAGACGTCCAGTATGGCGCTGAGCAAGTTTCAGGCGTGGTCACTGGCTCATCAGCGATTCCAGATTTTGTCTTGGCTCATGATGCCGGTTTCGTGCTGCGGATCGGCAATGCGGGCATTGCCACACAAGTTAATGTGCTTGCAGCCGATACGGCTGATAACGTCGACTTCAATGATCTTATTGATGATGTCAATGGCGCTCTGGATACCGCCGGTTTAGGTGATCTTGTCGAAGCAAGCCTGTTCGAATCAGAGAAGATACGATTCAGCTTAGTGGGAATAAGTGATACTCCTCTCGGTTTTTCCAATGAGAGTTGGAGTGGCACCGGTGTGCTCACTGCAGACCCAGATTCGGGCGAAGCTGACAAGTTCGAATACGCCGCTGATGTCGGCTTCATGGTTTCGGTGGACGGAGCCCTTGCTCAGCTGGTGACGGTGGTTTTCCCTGATCCGGCTGAAGAAGAAATTGGCTTGGATGATGGGCAAGCAGCGATTCTCCCCGACCTGACTGCTGCGCACAATGCTGTTGCCAATGGTGTGCTCACAGGTGATGTGAGCTTCTGGCTTACGGTCAGGAAAACAGATGGTTCGCTGGTCTCCGAAATAATTACCGTGGATAGCGACGACACCGACGGCACCATAGGTGCGGCCAATACAAACGTTGCAGACCTTGCTGTTGATATCAATAACGCCTTACCGGGAACTCTCAATGCCTTGGTTGCAGCTAAGGCTGTTGATGGAAATACCAGGCTGGCTTTTGAAGAGATATCAGGCACGGTCGCTGCTATCAACATTACAGCAATCTATCCCAATGAACTCGGTTTGGTCACTGCGCAAACAACACTGTCAATTAAAGCTGATGAAGTGGAAGCGGCTTTTGTCAATGGCCAACTGTCTGATCGGGCAACTTTCGATATTAGTATCATTACAACCGGCCCGGCGGTTGTTGAACGGATCGTTGTCGTTGCGGATGAAACGAATACTTCTGTTGCAGATCTGGCCGCTGACATTGACACTGCTCTTGCTGCGAAAGGGCTTGCCATAGAGGCTTTCGCCGAAGGGGACAGTATCGTTCTGCAGGCCAAGAACAATACTGTGCTGGCGTTCAGCGTTGAAATTGGTAACAAGGTGATTGACGATCTGGTTGAGGATGTCAACTATGCCCTCAAGAAAGCTGGACTGGAAGGAACTGTTCTGGCCAGCGCTGTTGATGCAGACACTCTGCAGTTGGCAACCGCCGGAGGCAAAACCATAGAGATCTCCAAGACCCTGACTCTTGATGCCGGGGTCACTTATTCTGAGCTGCAAACGCCAGCTGACAATCCAGTTGAAGGTACGGCAACATCAGACTTGTTTACTTCAGAGGTGGATGAGTCCAACTCCAAAATAACCCTGGATCTTCCTGTAGAAATTGTGGCAGGGCTCAACTACACGCCTCCTAATGTCGCCATAGTCGGCAACTTCAGTCCGTTCGGGCAGACTCTGATCGATCCACCGACCTCTCCTACGGTGCCTGTCGCAAGGATCGGTCTCGGTGACGAGCGTTTTGATCTCAACTTCACCTATGATCCAACTATTGAAAATCAGGATACCCCGGTAGGTTCGGTGCCCGACAGCTCGACCCTGACAGAAGAATTGCGCCTGGTGAACATGGCCGAATCGCTCAACTTCAACTTGATCACGGCCGAGAATATGGTCGGTATGCTCATGGGTCTCGGTACAGCACTGCAGCAGATCGCCAACTCTGGGCTCTTTGCCAACTACGATATCCCCTTTGCCGAAGCCGCCCTGTCTGAGTTGCTCAATTATACCGATTCCGACACGCTGATTTTCTCTGGTCTGATTGATACCGCCCTGATTTATGAGACCGCTGGCGATGGTATCGATGTATGGGATGTGGGCACGGTAAATGATGAAGATCGTTTGCTCAAACGGATCGTGGTCGACGAGGAAGTTTATCTGATCCCTGCGTTTGTTACTGCGCAGGAGATGGCTGACACGCTCAGTTCGATATTGGCTGTGGCTCTGACGGGTGTTGGCGGCATCAACGCCAATTACGACCCCGGGTCAAATGAACTGACTTACGAAGTCGAACTGATAAGTGGTGAGCGTACGTCTGTAGGTGTTTTGGATCAAAATACCGATACGCCTGAGTTTGATCCTTATACGGTTCCATTTGCATACGATGTCGACCTGAGTCCCTTTGCCAAGCTGACACTGGACTCGACGGCTGTGGAGCCGGCGCAAGAAGTTGTTTTGCAGGGTTACACCGGATTGGACATGACCTTCGGCATCGATCTGAGGCCGCCTGGTGCAATCATCCACTATGATACTCCCGTCGGAAATCTGAATGGAGAAGAGGGCCTCTCAATCGAAGAGAACCCGGCCATCACAGGTGTGGATGGCATTCGTACTGTTTTGAGTGATGACGCGCACCTTTTACTTCAAGTCGATTTAGGACCTTCTCTCTGGTTGACCGTTGACAGTGACCTGACGACCGACAATAAGACGATTCAAGATTTTGCGGATGACATCAATGCCGCACTGGTTGGTCATTATTACGAAAGCTATATTTTTGCTGGTGTGCAGAATGGCAGACTGGCTCTGTCTGCGACGGGGGGAGCGACAGAGGTCACAGCACGTGCCCAAGGATCGACAGATGCTGCCGGTAATTATGACGACCCGGCGTGGACCGAGCTTGGTTTCGCACCCTTTAATGTCACGGATTCAACGGTTGTGGCTCTCAAGTCACCGACCCCTATGGTTGGCAGGTTGACAGACCTTCCAACGGACGTGGCCACTTTCGAGGTCGATATTTTGACCAATGCCGAAGGTCTCATTCTCATTGGTGCTGATCCGGTAGAGGTTAAGATCCCTGTCAGCGCTACAACCGCAAATGTAACCGCATCTGATCTGGTGGCCGACATCAATAACGCATTGTTCGCAGCAGGTCTCGGTGATCTGATCGAGGCGGACTACGATGTGTCGGGGGAACAGGGGACACGGTTGGTGCTGATCGCTAAAGACCCGGATGTTACTTTCACGGTTGAGGCGACGAATGATAAGGCCCATAACCAACTTGGTCTGCCCAACGCCCTCACGACCTCCAACCTTAATGACTTTGTCATCTACGATAGTAATGGCCACCTCTATCAGATCAGCATGAACGGATTGCCAACCGATCCGGACGTGCAGGATTTGATTAACCATATCAATGGTCAGATCCCAAGCGGAGATGTTGTTGCGGATCTCAACTCCTCTCAAACCGGTTTACAGCTCTTTGATCAACAAGGCGAGGATGATGGCGCAACGACTGCCCAGTTCCGTGTAGAGACGGTCAACGGATCCGGTGCCATTATTACCCTGGGTTTCTTCTACACTGGCAACGAGGCAAGTCAGAACCAGTTCGGCGATGGCGATCGTTACCTGATTGATGGCGGGCCGATTGGCCAGACCCATCTTGATGATCGATTCTTTATCAGGGACGCTGAAATATGGGGAGCTGTTGGGCTGCAAACTCCTGATGTCTCTCTGGCTCACCCTGAAGGAGGCAACCCGGCCTCTGGCCTGTTTGGGATTGTCGGAGTTGATACCGCCCTGTATGGAGACATGTATGCAGAATTTACTGCCGCCATAAAAAATCCGGACACCGGTGTTGCCGGTGGGACGGCAACCTTGCTTGAACTCTTCGAGGGCGCCAAACAGGGACGACTGTCGGCTGATGCTTCCTTCGATGTGGACCTGGGCGGTGGGGACGTGGCGGTCACAGTATTCAAGGCTGATTCTCTGGAAAACAACACACTCGCAGATCTGGTGGTTAATGTTAATCAGGCCCTGACGACAGCCGGGTTGTCGGGCCAGATCATGGCCATGGCGAGTGGAACCAGGATCGTCCTTGTTGGGGTTGATAAAACTGTTCCTGCTTTTGTTGTCAATGCCAGCGGCACGGCGGTTAGCGAACTTGGTCTGCCGGATTCCGATACTTCCTCGATGGCTGATGAAGATGGCATCCAGACCTTGACGGCACGCTCTGCATCACGTTATGCGGTTGACGAGCCAGTGGTCTCTGAGGTGTATGAGCTGGCATATGATGATCAATTGACATCCCTCCCAGGGTTTACCATTAAAGAATTTGCTCTTGGTAGCATCTTGATCGGTGATACCAGCGGTGCCCGGGCCATGGTCTTGTCAGTGGATGATTCTGGTGATGTGGGGTCATTGACACTGGCACATCTCAATGGAACATTTGCTGATGACGAAATTATTTACCAACTGTTTGGTCCGACAACGTTTGCTGTTGCTTCTGTGAATGGCACGGTTAGCGAGAAGTCAAGTTTTGGTGAGTTCGCCCTGCGCGTTGATGTCCAGGATGGTTTCGATGATATTGGTTTCATCGATGGAGACCTGACCGATCATGGTTTCGCTCTTCTTGATGGACAGTCTTATGTCGTTGACTTCGACCTGACCAATTTTGGCAACCCTTATGACCCTTCCGACCCGGAGATCATCTTTGACGACCTTTCAGGTGATACGGGTGACCTCTATAGCTTCAAAGACCTCGATTACGCTGACATCAACCTGGCGATAAAAGGGTCTGTTCTGCCTGAAGTCCAGGGCCTGCTCGGCATCTTACGGGATGTTGAGGCCAACTTCGGTCTTTTAACAGATGAGATTCCCGCCATAGGCAAGAGTATCAGTGAGCTGTTGAGCCTGGTTGACGGGTTCGAACAAGGTGTGAGCAACCTCGATGAGGTTCTGGCCGCTGCGATAAGGGCTGTTGAGACTGAGGTCGACTTGCCATTGTTGACCTTGCAGGATATCCCAAACGCACTGCGTGGTGCCTTCGGCCTCCCTGAAGGTGTGGACCCCGCTGATCCAGACGCAGTTGACTGGGTGAGCTTCGATTTCGATAAGCTCAACAACATGCTGCTGGTTAATCTCAACCTCAATGAGACGATCAGCACCAAACTCGGTCTCGACATTGCCGGTCTTGAGGATGATGAAGGAACTCCGTTGCCTAACCTGACAAGCGATGGTGTCCTCAAGGTGCTTGGCAATCTGGACATGAACCTGAAGATCGGAATTGACCTTGATCAGCCGAATGACGCCTACCTTTTTAACGACAGCACCATTGCTGCCAATCTCCATGTTGAAGGCGAAGGGCAAAGCTATGAGACCACCTCTGGTGACAAGGATGGCATGGGCCTGGTTTTCCGTGCATCGCTTGGTCCGTTGGCAGTCTTTATTCAGGATGGTGAGGTTAATATCGATGTTGCTTTCGCATTGCCGGGGCTGAATTTTGCAGACAAAAAGCTGATCAGAGACGTTGCTTTTTCTGACTGGCAGGCGCCGGTCATTACAGAGGATGCCATTGATGTCATTCTGCCGATGTTCTTCGGCGGTGAAGGGCCGAATGACTATATCGAAGATTTCAGGGCCTATGGAACTCTTGGTGGCTTGACCGTTGAAACACCTGATTTCTCTGGGATTTCTGCGGCTATCGACAGTGGTGAACTCGAGGTTGACCCCTTCGATAATATCCTGTTGGGATTGGATACCCTGAACATCTATCTGGAAGGTTTGAGCGACATCCTGGCAGATGAGGTGCTTGGGATAAATCTGCCACTGGTCGGTGACCAGATGGCCGAAATCCTTTTCATCGAATCCTTCCGCAACAGCCTCTTCAGCACCTTGAAGAATGAGGTGGAGAATGCTATCAACCCTGACCCCGACACCTTCATCCAGAGTCTGCTGACAGGGCCGGGAGGGTTATTTGCTACGGGCGGATCGCTTGAGGATTATTACGTAGCTGCCAGTCTCGACTATGACGACAATATTGGTCTCGATAACAACAATGATGGTGATATTGACAGCGAAGACGTCTGGTACTGGTTCCGCCAGTGGGATTTCTCTTTGGCAAGAACCAAGACCTTTATTTTCGAGAACTTTGAACTGGGCATCCCGAACCTGGGCTTTGACGTCGATGCTCCTGTCGAGGTCGAACTGACATGGCAAATGGATATCGGCTTCGGTGTTAACTTTATCGAAGGAGCTTACATCGATGTGGCTCCCACTGACTTTAATCTGGACGGCACAGATATCTCCCTAGCCATGGCGATCACCCTTCCGAGTGGCAACTATGAAGGTACACTGGGCTTCTTGCCCCTGACCGTTACCGATCCCGGTGATGCAACCGGAGCAGTGGTTAATTTCGCGGTGGATGTCCAGAATGGCAACCTTTCAGCGGGCAATCTCAATCATCTGGGTTTTTCCGATCTTGGCAATATCTTGCCTGTGGCGACGATCGGTGGTGATGCTTATGCAGGCGATAATATGATCTCGCTGCATCTCGTTACGCAGACCTTCCCTGGCTTGCCCAGTCTGAGTACGGATTTGATCATCGATTGGTCGCTAAATCCCGTAACAACAGTTGTTTCGTTGGCAGGTGATGCGGTTGCACCCGGCACCAATGTGATTGCTCTGAACAATATGGTGCTTGACGCCGGCTCTGTTGCCGAGTCACTGCTCGGCCCGCTCTTCGAAGATATTGCTGATTTCATCGAACCCTTCATGCCGGTGGTTGATACGCTGACGGCACCGATCCCAATCCTCTCCGACCTCGCCGGTGAGCCGTTTACGATTCTCGATCTCGCTGAAATCTTTGGTTCCGTGGATCCGGCGTTCATTGGGGCCGTTGCCGACATTCTCGACGTGATCAGTAGTATCAATGATTTTCTCAACGCGCCGGATCTGCCGTTGGGTGACCTGGTGCTCTACGATGTGAATGCCGGAATCGCCCACTTTAACCCCACCGATCCGGAGTCTGATCTGAATGATGTTGCCATCATGTTGACAGACATGGGGGATGCTGCGACGACCGAGGGTTGGACTTACCAAGGTGCGCCTTACGATATTAATTACGACCCGGATGGCTTTAACAAAACTATCGATGGCAACGGTTTTCTGAGCGACGTGCGGGCTCAGACTCTGGCGGCAGGACTGACCATGCCGATCCTCACCGACCCACGTCAGGGCGTCAAGCTGCTACTCGATCAGAACGCAGTCATGATTGACTATGAGCTGCCGCCGCTTGCGGTTGACTTCGAATACCTGCAGGTCTTCCCGGTATGGGGACCGTTGGCGGTTTCGATCGAGATCAGTTTTGGTTTCACTCTCGACCTGCACTCGGTCGGTTTTGATACTTACGGATACCAGCGCTATGCCGATGGTGGCTTCCGTAATGCCCTGGTAATTTTCGACGGCTTCTATCTCAACGATCTCGACGAAGAAGGTGTCGATGCTCCAGAAGTCCTTTTTGAATTCGGTCTGGTTGGTGCTGCTGAACTGAACCTGGGAATTGCCCGTGGTGGTGTCGGTGGCGGGATCAACGCGACCATTTATTTTGACTGGTTCGATGCTGTTCCCGATGGTCGCGTCCATATCAGCGAGATGGGCGGAAGTATCTGGGCGAATAGTGGTAATCCGTTAGCGGTCTTTGATGTCGGCGGCGCCATGACTTTCCAGCTCTTTACTTTCCTTGAGATCTCTTTGCTCGGTATTGAGATGGAATTTCCCATTACTCCAGAAACAGAGCTGTTCAGCTTTGATATCCCCTTCGAACGCCCGCCGATCATGGCCAACCAGTCTGATGATCTTTTGGTCCTGAATATCGGGCCTAACGCTGAAGATCGTTTGAACGGTAACACCTCTGATGGACACGAAGGTGTCGAAGTAGAAATTGATGGCAGTACGGTTCGGGTGACGTCGACGGCGTTCGGCGTCAGCACTGCGCAGGTCTTCAATGGAATTTCCGAGATTGTCGGGATCGGTGGCGAGGGCAATGATTCAATCACGTTGACTTATGTCAATCAAAAATCAGACGTCACTTACACCCTCGAAGGTGGCAACGGTGACGACATAATTATCGTTAAGGATGATAACAACTACAACAGTGATGGTGGTGGCACGATACGTGGCGGTGTCGGCAACGATACGTTGACTGGTGGTGGGGGCGAAGATCACATCTATGGTGGCGAAGGCAATGACACTATCGATGGCGGTGGGGGAGCCGACGTTCTCTTTGGTGACTTTGGTCGGTTCTTTGAAATAGTCAATATCCCCGATCCGTTGGTGACCAGCCGGATTACCGGCAGCGATGGCGATGATATCATCGTTGGCGGAGCTGGTGACGATATCA
>CBDUFN010000076.1:0-11760 GCA_965366475.1 uncultured bacterium
CATAAAGAGACAGAGCTTCACCGGTGCGATTATCAACCAATAATGCAACCTGATTATCGGCCGCCAGATTGATGTATTTTCGGGTTGCCCGCGTTGTCGCGAAATAGAGAAAACGTGCCTCTGTGGTGGCTGTGAAAGCGACCAGACTGGCATACGGATGGCCCTTGTGGTTGGTTCCCAAAACGCCAAAAGATTGTTCCTTGAGCAGCTTGAGAACCAGCGGCCATTCCTCTGCATCCGTCGTCATGTGGTTCCCCTTGGTTTGTTGTTTAAGACCTTCGTCCCTGATTGCATCAACAGAGAGTCTAATAACTCTGTAAATTGCTGACTTCCTGCAACAGCTTTTCGTTGTCGGGCATGCCTTTGTGAACATAACGAACAATACCCTTCTGGTCGATCAGGGTGGTTATTCGCCCGCTTCCATAAAGCTTTCGTATGCTGCCGTCATCAACGACGAGGGGGAAGCTGAGACCGAGTTCATCAGAAAAGTCTTGATGGGTTTCCAGCGAATCGGAACTGACGCCCAGAACCTGGACGTTCAACTCTTCAAAACGTGCGATGTCGTTTTGAAAAGCCTTCATTTCACTGGTTCAACCAGAGGTGAAGTCGGCATAATAATAGGCCAAAATCACCGGTCCCTTCTCCAATAACTCGCTCAGAACAATTTCGCCCCTTGTGGATGATGCCGTAAAATCAGGGGCCGGTGAGTTGATCTCCAGCGCTGCAACGTTTGAAGCCAGTAGCGTTGCTGCGATGGCGATGCCAGCACGAATAACTTTTTTCATAAGTGTCTCCTTTGATGGAGAAACTATAACTTAAAAAGCTGCAAAGCAAAGGGTTGTGGCATCAATTAAGGTGGAGTGAAATGACAGGTGTCTCTGGAAACTCAGCCCTCTTATGGAAGAAGGCCAAACAAAAACAAGAGAATAAATTATGGGAAGCAATGGGTGTGAAATCGTCGGTTTGGATGTTGATGAATTGGTTTCAATAGGTTCTGACTTGGCAATCGCTGTTGACTGTAAATGTCGAATGGTACATACTTTTTTCTATTCCTGAGGTGTTTATGAAAAAACTTTTTATCTTGAATTTACTCCTAGCTCTCTCTTTTGCCCCCGTGAGTTTTGCTCACGCAGAGTTTTTCAATGGCAGCCTTTTGAGCCAATATTGTTCCAGTGAATCAACGTACGAAAAGGGGATGTGTCTTGGTTATATCGTAGGCGTTGTCGATTCGTTTAATACGACAAATGCCCTCAAAGGTGAAAAGAACGTCTTTTGCATCCCACCTGCCGTAACCTCTGGGCAGCTCGTCCTTGTTATGAAAAAATCGATGCAGGAGCACCCGGAGACACTCCATTTGCCGGCATCCGCCCATACTTTGGGTGCGTTGACTTCGGCGTTTCCCTGCCAGTAGAATCTTTTCGTCTGGCCGGAAAAGCGACCCTTCCGTGGCGGACCATATAGATAAAAGGCTTCAGCACTTAACCGGTGCTGGGGCCTTTCGTGTTTCATGAACAATTATGGGTGCTTTTGGCAATACGGAAGGTTGAACCTGCGGGGGTGAGAGTAAAAAACGTTCCGAGCTTTACTCAGCCGTCTCTGCGTCATTAATCACGAGTGCCTTGCATTCAATGATGGCGCGGATCATTTTCTTTCGACCGCTGGTTACCAGACGTTGAACCGTTCCCCTGGATATGCCCATTTTCTCGCCGGCTTCTGCTTGGCTGATCCCGGTACCATCGCAAAGGCGAAGAGCTTCGAGTTCGTCAACTTCGAGAAGGATTTTGTCCAATTTGTGGGTCGGTATTCCGGCAGGTTTTATGGTCATCCCTGGCGGTCGGTGAGGACAATCACAATGACGGGGTTTTTTAGGTCGAGGTGACATATGAGTCTCTTACGTTCGAATGTGTTGCAAGGATAGAATGTCCGAATGCTTGTGTCGTCAATGTAACATATCTGGCGGCTTATATGCACCTGAATGGCATTGGCGGCAAGTCTGTCGAATCGCTGGAGGTGGTCTTAAAGTGGCTGCCTTTCGTGAGTTTAGGCTGGAGTGAAGTTGACATCCTGTAAGTGCCACGCCGATCGGGTTTTTTTGATAAAACAGCGCCTTTTCAACGGCATTCAGTGAACAGGCCCCTGATTTTTAACGCTTATTAATTATTGCAAAATCAATGAGCTACACAAATGTCCTTTACTGAACCGTTTTATAAGGTAAAAACGGCCTGTAGATTGCATAAATTACTTTGGCGATATTAAGAAGATTTAGTGTGGCAAATGCCCTATGATCTTCCTGTTAAGAGGATGGTCCCAAAATGCTGAGCGTAAATGAAGCTTGAGATCTCTTTTGTGAAGAGGTTTTTGGGAAGTTTTCTATGTTTAACAGTAACTTATGGCTCTTTGCCCGTTGCGGGAAAATAGCCCTTTGTCGCACTTAAGTCGCAGGCCGATTGTCCTTTTTATCTGTGAAGTTTTCCTAGGGGGGAAATCTTGCTGTTCAATGGAGCAGTGAAAACACCGAATTATCAGTATAAAACCCTATTTAAAACTTTAAATTTAAACGTTGAATGTCCCTCAATGCGGACTTTGACAATTTTTTGAATGTTATTTTCAAGGAGCATGTTTGTGATTAATCGATCCAATTGGCGCGTTTGTTGTGCTCTCATTCTAATTCTGCAATTTATTGTGTCACCGGTGCCTCTTCTTGCTGCAGACGAAGTGATATCAGAGCTCTCTGTTCCGGAAAAAAATGGGAATCGAAAGTCTGCTGATAATTTTGCTACACCAGAGAAACAGACTCTGGAAGGTCTGATCGGTAAGTCTGAAATTTCGGTGTTAGAAAATGTCGATCGGCAATTTGTGCAAAATATGGCCGAAACACAATTGATGGAGGACGAGATTGCAAGCCGCGTGCAGGAAACCAATCTTTTGGAGTCGATCCGCGCCGGTCGAAGTTTCAATCGTGAAAGCCGTGCCGCTCTCTCTCGTTCAGAACAAGCTGAAGCAAAAACAGGACAGGCTTTTGGCCTTCTCTTACCTTCTGTGACTGTTCGCCTGAGTAGCGGTTCTGAGACGTCTGAGCCGTCTGTTTTGGCTGACGAAGAAACGGGCGAGTTGATTGCCACCGATACACATATGCGCACAGATGCTGCGCTGACAGTGCGCCAGCCCTTGTTTGACTTGCCTCGTTACCTTGAATGGCGTCGACGTAAAGTTGTTGAACAGGCTCGCGGAGAGAATTATCGAGTGAGTGATGGCGATGCCTACATCTCTACCGTCAATGCTTATCTCTCCCTGGTTTCCAGTCGTCTGCAGGCGGATGTAACCCGCGATTTTGAAGCTCAGCTGTCAGAATTGCTCAGCTATATTGAAAAACGCGCAAGTGCCGGAGCCGCAAGTATCTCTGACATGGCTCGTGTTCGCGCTCGCATACAGGCGACCCTGTCGTCACGATTAGAGCAGGAATCAGCACATGCAACAGCCGGCATAGAATTCATTCGATTGACGAACCTCGTTCCTCAGGTGGTCCGGTTGCCAAAGCTTGAAGATGTTGGCACCTCCTTGCTGCCAGCAACTTTTACTCAAGCGGTTGCAACAGCGATGACGTCCAACCCGGAAATTGCAGGTCTGTCAGCCGAATTGCAGGCGGCGCGAATTGATAAGTCTGCTGCTAAGGGTCGTTATCTGCCGCGCCTTGATGCCGAGTACACGGATACCTTTTCTCTGGGCGCGGGGGGCGATGAAAGCTCTTCGGGACAGAGGGACAAGCGGATCATGGCGGTGCTGAATTGGGATCTTTTCAGTGGTGGCCGCGATTTAAAATATCAGGACGAGCGCAATGCTCGGTACAAAGAATTACAATACCGCAAAGATGACCAGCGACGTCTGGTTGTACAGGCCCTCTCGGCTAATTATTCAGCGTTGCAAACAACCCGCGAACGTCTGACTTCTGGCTATCAAGAGTTACAGTCGATTGCGACTGCGGCAGAAGCCATGTCGAAACGGATGCTTTCCGGTAATCAATCGCTGCTTGATCTTCTTGATGTTTATGATCGTTATTTTCAGGTTCGTTCCCGTTTGCTCAGTCTGCATATCCTTGAGATGAATGCTGTCGCTCAGTTGGTTCGATTGACGACTGGCACCCCGTGGGCGGCAGAAGAAAACACTGAACTCGTGGCAACTTCTACTGTAGCGCCGGTCAAGGTTGCCGAGCAGGAAAAGGCTGCAGCATTAGAAAACGTTTCACAGGCAAACGTAAAGAAAGAGCCTGAGACAACACTGAATATCGTTGCACGCCAGAAAAGTAGCGACGTATTACCTCAAAGTGAAGTACCGCCAGTGCCTGCTCCACGACTTGAGTCCAAAGATCTTGTAGAGAGCATTATCCAGGACGACGTTTTGCTTCCTGTTGGCGTTGTGACTGAAGAAGAGAAGGCCTCTTCCTCCATAGACGCTGTGATTGCGGCCAAAGCAACGCCGCCGGAATCCGCATCGTTGGCCTCTGTCCTGAGCTCTCCGACGCCAGCGGATAATATTCTACAAATCATTCCTGCCTCAGATGAACCCCTTGCGAAAAAGCTGGTTCTTGGTGTGGTGACAGATTCAAGTGGCGTCTTGTCTTCGATGCAGAGAGCGGAACAGCTCGCGACATATTTGGAGAAATCTTTACCTGTTTCAGTCCAGGTCAAGGAATTCAAGGATATTGATACTTTCAGCGTATGGTTCAAGCTCTATCGAATGGTTGATTTTGCCATCCTCGCGCCTGCTGTTGCCAAGAAAAACCTCGGTTTGGATTACCTCCCCATTACCAAGTTTTTGCGTACCGGAAAGAACGCCGAGGCAGCCGACTTAGCGGTTGTGTCGCTCAATCAGAACGATGAGACGTCTGCAGCACTGCAACGTGTTCTTGTTGATCTGTCGAAAAGTACCGATGGTCGAGCCCTGATGAGTGATTTGGATATCGATGACATGTTTATCCCGGTGGTTCCGGCAGCGAAAGCTGCGGTTGCTGCGGATGAAATGCAGATCACGGTGCCAACAAAGATTTCCAGAGACGAGCGATCCCGCGAGGATTTGACGTCTGCTCAAGTCAAAGCACCGATCTCTCCGGCAGTAACAAATGTTCGCCCTGTAAAAATCGATTCACTGCAAGAGGAGCGCGTTGTTCAACTCAGTCCTGCAACCGATGAGCTCGTTACGAAAAAATTGGTTCTTGGGGTCGTGACTGATTCAAACGGTGTGCTGCGTACGGTTCAGCAGGCCGAGCTGTTGGCGGCATACCTTGAGGAGACCTTGCCGGTTTCGGTGACTGTCAGAGAGTTCGAAGATCTTGAACTCTTTACTGAATGGTTTCAGCTCTACCGTATGGTTGACCTTGCGGTTCTTCCACCTGCTGTCGCTCAAGAAACTCTGGGACGAAATTATCTCCCCATCAACAAGTTTCTACTTAATGGCAGGAGTGGTGAAAATCTGACCGGCTTAGCGATTGTTCCGCGAGGCCAGAACCAAGCGATGGCGTCAGAGCTGCAACGCGTGCTTGTTGAAATGGCGCAGAGCAAAGAGGGTCGCGCTCTTATGAACGCGTTGAACTTCAGTGACGTGCTGATTCCTGAGGTTCCAAAAGTCAACTCTGAGTTGCTAGACGTTGTGCCTGAGATCGTGATGCCAACGCCTGTCGCCAGAGTTAAGGCTCCTTTGGTTGAATCGACAAGGAGAAATATTCCTGAAGAAATCCTCTTTACCGTAAAACCCGGCGACTCGAGGAAGAAAGTACAAGAGCAGAAGGTTGTGCCAGTTCCTTTGTTCGGAGCTGAGCCACCAGCTAAAAAACTAGTCATCGGCGTGGTGAGTGATTCAAAAGGATTGTTGAGAACCACAGGGCAGGCCGAGACGTTGGCCAGATATCTGGAAGCCTCTTTGCCTGTTTCGATTACGGTTAAGGAGTTTGCAACAATTGCAAACTTCACGGAATGGTTTCAGCTCTATCACATGGTTGATTTGGCCTTCCTGTCTCCTGATCTTGCCAGAGAAAACCTTGGTAAAGACTATCGGCTTATTACAGAGGTTGTGCGTACAGGCAAAACCGCTTCTGCCGCAACAGAGTGGACCGTTGCTCCAAGCACCTTGAATGAGGAAACGGTTGCGCAGTTGCAGAAAGCTCTTGTTGGGATGAAGCAAACCGCTGAGGGCCGGATTCTTCTGAACGAATTGAAAATCAGCGAAATAAAGGTTCCGAAGAAAGTTGTTGATCAACTCTTTATCGCTTCTGGCCGATCTGGGGACAAAAAAACGGCTGACTTGAGTGAAGAGACAACCGAAGAATAAATCTCGCTGGAGCGAGAAACTGCTGATCCTGAGCCGCAGGTACCCAAGGCTTTAAAGCAGCAGATAAACAATAATTTCTAAAGGTGGATAATCAATATGTCAGAACGTCATGATGATAACGATGGCTCAGATATTTTTTGGCCCGGTTATGTCGATGCTACGACCAACCTGATCCTTAATCTTCTTTTCCTTCTGACTATTTTGATCGTTGCGGTGTTTATGTTTGCCCTTGAACTGGGGCGGAGCAGCCCAATAGAACAAGAAAAGTTACCGATCGCTGCTGTTGAACAGGACGTAGATGTGGCTGCGACAACGGCTGGTCTGTTGCCGGCGGCGACTGCGGAGACAGGAGGCCTTTACGAGGCTGCAACCTCAGAGGTTGGTGACCCTGCTCTGGAAAATATGGTTTTGAGACAAGAAATTGAGCGGTTGAAGCGACTGCTTGATCAGAAAATTGCTAATGATGCGCAATTTGGTGGCGGTTCGGCGAAAACTATGGCGGCAACAGGTGTTGTGCCAACCCCGCAATACGGTTTGGACAAGGCTCTTACAAGCGATTATGAAGTCATGATTCGCTTCAAGGATGAATCTGTAGAGTTCACCCCAGAGGAGCGCGATCAGTTGATCGAGTCGTTGACGGCTCTTGTCGCGACCGGGAAAGCCAGCATTTATGTTGAAGTTCCCGATGGGTTTTCGGAAGCCAAACGCATGGGCTTCTATCGCGCCATGTCTGTGCGTAATTTGTTAATTGAAATGAACTTGCCCCCTGAAACTATTAACGTTTCGGTGGTTGAAAGTAAAAACAAGGTAAACGCATCAGTCGTCAAGGTTCAATCGCACTGATGAGAAACGCACACACTTCTTTAGGGAATGTAAGGCTGACCATTTAATGATGTATTTATCTCCTCAGCGCACCTTTGTTTTGTTACTGCTCTTCAGCAGTCTCAGTGTATTGCTGTGGGCTAGTATTGCAGAAATAGACGTTATTGTGCGTGCAGAGGGACAGATTATTCCTGCCGGGAAATCGCAAATTGTGCAACATCTTGAGGGAGGGATTGTTCATAAAATTCTTGCGCAGGAAGGTCAGTTGGTTGTTGCAGGGCAGCCGTTAATTGAACTGTCCGATGTACAGACACGATCCAGCTTGGGTCAGGAACAATCAAGACTTGATGCCTTGCATGGGCGCGAGGCACGCCTGCTTGCAGAATTGACCGGCGAAGAAAAGATTGTCTTTCCCAAAAAACTCAAGGACTCCAGTATCCTCCGCGTGGAAACTGCCGCCTGGGAGGCAAGGCGTACACAGTTGTCTGAAGAGGTTCAAGTCCTGCAATCTCTCAGTGTGCAGAAGAAAAGCGAGCTAACGGAAATTAATTCAAAACGACAGAATTTGCTTTCAGAACTGGCTCTGGCGGAACAGAAACATCAGGTTATTGATGACCTGAGGAATAATAACGCAGCCTCCGAAATGGAAGTTCTGGAAAGCCAGATGCGCATACAACGACTGAAATCGCAAATAGCCGATGCAAAAAATGCAGCTCCAAGGCTGCAAGCTGCGCAGGAAGAATCTGAGTCGAGAATCAAGGAAGCGGTCGCTCGTTTTCGTGCGGAAGCATCCTCTGCGTTAACGCAAGTCCTTGAAGAAATAGAAGAAATTAGTCACGAAATTGATACAAGTGTTGACCGTCAGGATCGCAATATTGTCAGAAGCCCGGTTGCGGGTCTCATCAACAAACTGAATATTACGACCATTGGTGCTGTTGTGCGGCCGAGTGAAATCTTGCTGGAAATCACGCCCAGTGACCAGAGGATCGTCATCCAGACGCGATCAAATCCCAATGATCGTGCTCATTTGCGGCGCGGTCTGCCGGCACGGGTTCGCATCGGAGCCTATGACTATTCAACCTACGGCACCTTTGACGGTCACGTGACGGACGTCAGTGCGGATACTCTGCAGGATGAAAGAGACAACCACTACTATCGGGTGAATGTTGAAGTGGATTTGTCTACCCTTGAATCACGTGTTAACCAACCCGGAGTGCTGATGCCAGGTATGGCTGCAACTGCAGATATTGCCGTTGGTAAACGAACCATCTTGTCTTACTTACTTTCTCCATTGATGGAGTTTCGTGATGGTGCATTTCGAGCCAATTAATCTTTTGTTTGATCTTTAACGACATAACCGGATGCGTAACCGAAAAATAGAATCTAAAAAGAGAGAGCTTTATGATTAAACAACTTAAAATTTACTATGTTCTGGTTTCATTGCCTTTTGTCTTCTTGCTTACGGGGTCTGCTCTTTTCTTTAAAGCAATCACGTTAACGATCACCCGTAACCCGCATCCGCAAATTAACTACACCATCTTTTCTATTATTCTGGTCGGTGGTGTGTTGATTCTGATGAACACCAAGCGCCTGGTACGTGAAGCTGCAACAATGGTGGATTTTTCCAAAGCGATTCGTGCCAAAGAAGATTTGGAGAGTCTCAAGGAAAGGGCCAATGGTTATACCGGCGCGATCGCCTGCCTGTTGCAAATGGTTGCCTCTTCAGGGGGGCGTTCCATCTCTCACCAGGAGCAGGTTGCTATCGAACATGAGCTGGCAAACGCACGCTCTGGGTTGGTTCGTCGCAATGCTTTACCGCAATACCTGACTGGCCTTCTCGTCGGTATGGGCTTGTTGGGAACCTTTATTGGTTTGCTTGCAACGCTGAATGACATAACCGTACTTATCAGTAGTTTTGCTGATATTGACATGCAAAATGCAAGTCCTCTGCTGGTTTTCAGAACCATGATCGCACGCATGAAAGCGCCTATGCAGTCGATGGGGATTGCTTTTTCCGCCTCTATGTTTGGTTTGCTGGGATCGATCATTCTTGGTTTGATGATGGTTGGAATCCGTCGTTTGCAGGGTGACATCTTTTCACTCATGAGTTCAGAGATTGCACGGCACATTGAGCTTGCTCTTTCGCATGCCGGCCCTGCAATGGAAAGCGTGTCCTTCCAAGGTGGAGCGGCATTGAACGGTGATGTGTCAAAGGTCCTGATTCGTATCGAGGAGAGACTTGCAGAGAATGCTCGGATGCAGCAGAGAACACTCTCTTCCGTGATAGACGACTTTCAAAAGCAACGTTCAGACATGCAGCGTACGCTCACAGAACAGACTGAAGCGAGTAACAATTTCCGAAGTGAAATGCAAAGTCTTGGCAGACAACTTGGTTCCCTTTCAAATGTGATGGAAAAGGGTAATGGCGAGGTCTTTGAGCAGGTTTCCGAGTTGACGGTTCACCTCTCTGCCGATGCAAAAGAGACGCATAAACTCCTTGCCATGCAGATCGATGAGCAAAAAACGCTGAGAGATGTTTTTGATTCGTTCAATCTTGAAGAGCGCTTAAATGAAACGGTCGTCTTGCAACAGCGTGCGTTATCTTCAGAAGTCGGTGATCTTCAACAACAAAGAACAGACATGTTCAAGGCCCTTACAGAGCAAACGGAAGCAAACAATCGTTCTCGCAGTGAGCTACAGCAGCTGGGCAGCCAGCTTGGAGCGATCTCTACGATCCTCGAAAAGGGGAATGCTGAACGGACCGAAGCGAGCAATAATTCCAGAAGTGGCTTGCAGCAACTCGGACGACAGCTTGAGAGCATTGCAAGCGTTATGGAAAAGGGCAGCAGTGAGGTCTTTGGCCAACTTGCCGAACTATCGATGCATACGGCTGGAGAGGCAAAAGAAACTCAAAAATTACTCGGACTTCAGGTGGATGAACAGAAGGGGCTGAAAGAGGCCCTTGATTCCTACAAGATTGAAGAGCGCCTCAGTGAATCATCTCGTTTGCAGCAACGGGCGCTCTCTTCGGAAATCGAGGATTTTCAGCAGCAGCGTGCCGATATGCTTCGTTCTCTCACCGAGCAGACTGAAGCAAGCAATAACTTCCGTAGTGAACTACAACAACTTGGCAGACAACTCGACAGCATGGCGATCGTTATGGAGAAGGGCAATGGCGAAATTTGTTCCCAGATTTCAGAACTGATGATCCACATGGCTGCTGACGCGAAAGAAGCGAATAACCTGCTGGTGCGGTTGGTAAATAAGCAAATGGCTAAAGATGAAAGCTCAGTTGAATAATTTAAGAGAGCATCATCAATCTGGTTGTTAAATGTAAAACCCCGTTGTTCAGAATACATTTTTTAGTGTTACAGAGAAGGTCGGCTACAGGAGTTAATTATGGCAAACGAAACAGATAACGGAAAAGAAAAGGTGGTCGTTGAAGAGTCTGAGCAAGGGCAACGGATTGAACGTGCCATTGTTGAAGCGGACGGAACAATTACGATCCCTTGTTGTTTATCAACACTCACATCTGTCGATGCGGCAGATGTTGACTTGTTGTTGACGTTTTCCGACGGCACCTCTGTCATCATCCCATATGGAGCTCTAGATGCAATCAGCGGATCTGCTCATAAAGTTGTCTTCTTAGATAAAAACCTTCCTGACGGCTCTGATCATTCTGCAAATGATCACCAGAGTACCCTTGGTGATCTTTTTAAAATGGTAGGAATCACTAAAGTTGCTAAAGCAGGCAGTTTGAGGGTGGTTAGTGAAAATGTAGAAGCTGAAAATATACAGGAAGAGGCAGATCAGGGCGGTGAGCCGGTTACCGCAAAGGAAGTCCACTTTTCTGAGGAGATCATTTCTATAGCACCAGTCTCCAAAGTCAGCAGCAATATAGAGCTTCCTGGTGATGGCCCTGGTCATGGCGGCCCTGTCCCGCAAGAGCAAACTATTGACATCCCCGAAGAAGATCCTGTCCCTCCAGCCATTACGCCGCGGCCCTCGGTGTACAAGGCTGCGCAAAAAGAGATCGATTTAAGCGACCCGTCAATAACCCTTGACGCCAATATTACCCCGGATGACATCGTAAACATTGCCGAGGCGGGTGGTGACATTGCAATTACCGGAAGGGTGGACTATGTCGAGGCGGGAGAGGCCGTCCTTTTAACAGTGAATGGTCAGGTCTTCTCAGGCGTGGTCCTTGACGATAGAACTTTTAGTATTAATGTCCCTGGTGCTGATCTGGCTGCTGATATTGATTGGACGATTGACGCTTTTGTCACGACCCCTGGCGCGGTGAATCCCGGAGTTGACCAGGAACAATACACGGCCGATCTTATTGCACCTTTGTCTCCGGTTATAAGTGGCATCAGCACAGACAAAGGAAGTAGCAGCCTTGATGGCGTAACCAATGACGTCACACTTGATATTTTTGGAACCGCGGAGGCCTACAGTGTTGTTGAGGTTTTCGTTAATGATGGAACCGGTGCTGTCTCTGCCGGTTCTGCTGTAGCAACGGGTAGCGGTAATTGGACCTTAATGGCCACGGATTACATCGGGCCGGCTTTTGTGGACGGTTCGAACTACGAGATAACTGCTTTAGTGACTGATGCT
>CBDUFN010000077.1:0-11682 GCA_965366475.1 uncultured bacterium
CAGACGATTTCAACAGTAAGACAAGGGAATAACTCAATGAGTCAGTCAGACCGTTTTAACCGGCTAAGCCTTCTTTTTGGAGAGGAAAAACTGGCAAAGTTGAAAGACACTTCGGTGGCAGTCTTTGGCCTTGGCGGTGTTGGCAGTTATGCGGTCGAAGCGTTGGTACGTGGAGGTCTTGGCCGTCTGACCCTGATTGACTTTGATCAGATTGATATCACCAACAGCAATCGTCAGATTCATGCCCAGGAAAACACAATAGGACGACCTAAAGCGCTTGTTATGGCGGAGCGTTGCCTGGCAATCAACCCCGATGTTCAGGTGGAACCTTTGCAGGAATTCTACAATCAGGATAACTCGACCGAGCTTTTAGAGCGGGGCTACGACTATGTGCTTGATTGCATTGACCACATTACCGCCAAAATACACCTGATAGAAACCTGCGTTACCAAGCAGATTCCGATCATTTCATCCATGGGGGCCGCCAACAAACTTGACCCAACAAGCATCTGCGTTGCCGATCTTGCCGATACCAACAAATGCCGTCTGGCAAGAATTCTCAGACGCGAGTTACGCCGTCGCAATATCCACAGGGGTGTCAAGACCGTCTACTCGACTGAAGAGTTCAAACCCCTTACCGATGGTCGTCAGGAAGCAGCCACGGAAGAAGAAGGACAATATCAGGGACGACGTGCACCTCTTGGTAGTTCTTCAGTCATCCCGCCACTTTTCGGGTTAACCATGGCGGGAGAAGTTATTCGTGAGCTTATAGAGCAAAAGGATTCATAATGGACCCTTATTTTTGGCAAATACCCGTTCTGATTCTGGTCGGAGCCGTCGCCGGAGTTCTCAACGTTCTGGCCGGAGGTGGTTCTCTTCTGACCCTTCCTCTACTGATTTTTTTCGGCCTCCCTGCTGCAACCGCAAATGGTACGAACCGGGTGGCGATCTTCTGTCAGAATATCTTTGCCATTACCGGCTTTAAGCGCCAGGGGATTTTCCCGATTCGGCTTGCTCTTCTCTGCACACCTCCTGCACTGCTCGGTAGTTACATTGGTGCAAACATGGCAATCACTGTCGACGAGATGGTGTTTCGTCGCCTGCTCGCTCTGGTTATGGTCGGTGTATTGATCTTCATGGTCATTGACCCTCTGAAACATCTAAAACAAGCAGAAAAAAAGATGACTCCGGCACGTTTGGCGATTCTTCTCATCAGTTTTTTCGGAATTGGTATTTATGGTGGATTTGTTCAGGCCGGCGTTGGCTTCTTGATCATAACCGGTCTGTTGGTTCATGGGCTCGATCTGGTCCAGATTAATGCCGTTAAGGTTCTGGTCATCTTCGCTTTCACGGTGGTCGCCTTAGGGGTCTTTGTCATCCATGGGCAGGTCGACTACGCTCTAGGCATGGCTCTGGCGGTGGGCAACTCCGCGGGGGGGTGGTTCGCTTCACATCTGGCAGTCAAGAAGGGCCACGAATGGATCAAGCGCTTCGTCATCGTCACAGTTTTGATCTTTGCCCTGCGATTACTTATCCCTTGATAAAAAGAGAACAGGAGGCATCTTCGAGGTTCTGTATTTTTGCACACAGGAAGATATGTGTTACTCTTAACCCCTTTGAAACACTATCTATGTAATGGATTAACGTTATGTCTGAGTCGAGCAAACCTGCCCCAAAAACAAACACAGAGCAACTTCCTGCGGCTCAAAAACCGCCTATCGCAGAGGGTGGTGATGCTATCGCTCGGCTGCTGATCGAGCAAGGACTGATCTCCACTGAAAAGCTGATTCACGCCAAGCGCATTAAAGCGAAACTGGTCTCCGATCGATCGTTGGTCGAAATATTCAAAGAACTACGCCTACTGACCAATCAGCAACTCAACGAAGTCCTTAAGAAACAACGCCTGAATATTCGTATTGGTGATCTTCTGGTTGAGCTAGGTCATATTCGCCAAGGGGACCTGGATGCCGCTCTGGCGATTCAGGAGGAAAACAAGCGGCAGAAAATCGGCGACATCCTGGTTGAATACGGTTTCATCGATGAACACCGCTTGATGGAAATCCTTGCTTCAAAACTGGGCTACCCCTTCGTCGAGCCGGTCTTTGCCGACATCGACCGCGAACTCCTTGCTCAGGTTCCAACCAAGATGTTTACCCAACACTCTTTTGTACCCGTTGCCAGAACGGAAGGTCGGGTCATTATCGCCTTTGCAGACCCTCTCGACCTTGAAGATCATGAAGCCGCAGACAGGATCTTCGGACGACAGATTCTACCGGCAATCGGCACACGTCAAGCCATTCGGGAGACGATTGAACTTTACCGACGAGGGGTTCAACGCACGGCAACAGAAGAAGCCGATGATTCAACTATCATCGGTATTGTCAACAGCCTGTTTGATGACGCCATGCTACAAGGTGTCAGCGATATTCACATCGAGCCGATGAAAGACCGCTTGCGCATCCGCTTCCGTCGTGATGGTGTTCTCGGCGTTCATAAAGAGATGAATCTGGATCTGGCGGCGCCAGTCGCCACACGTCTGAAGGTTATGGCTGAAGCTGACATTGCTGAAAGACGTCGCCATCAGGATGGTCGCATTCTTTACGAAAGCACCTCAACAGGAAGAACTCTCGATTTACGTGTTTCCTTTTACATCACCGTACACGGCGAGAAAGTCGTCTTGCGCTTGATGAACAAAAAAGGGGAACTGCTGGATATCGATGATATCGGCATGGCCCCGCGTATGCTGCAGCAATTTCGCGATGATTCCCTTGCTTCACCAAGCGGAATTATTGTCGTAACGGGACCAACAGGCGCGGGTAAAACCACAACTCTTTACAGTTGCGTCAACCA
This sequence comes from uncultured bacterium, assembly GCA_965366475.1. Classification (GTDB taxonomy): domain Bacteria; phylum Desulfobacterota; class Desulfuromonadia; order Desulfuromonadales; family BM103; genus M0040. The sequence continues at coordinate 2,851 of CBDUFN010000077.1, forward strand.
TCTCAACGATCTCGAATCGAGCATTATTACTGCCGAAGAACCGGTTGAATATGTGCTTGATGGCATTTCACAATGCTCCATCAACCCGAAGATCGGCGTGACTTTTACAGAGACATTACGGCATATCGTTCGGCAAGACCCTGACATCATCGTTATGGGTGAAATTCGCGATACGTTCTCAGCGGAGACCGCTATTCAGGCTTCTCTGACCGGGCATAAAGTGCTAACGACTTTTCACACAGAAGATGCGGTAGGAGGGCTGTTGCGGCTCTTGAATATGGGCATTGAAGCCTTTCTAATCGCATCAACCATCAACTGTATGCTTGCACAACGCCTGTTGCGAAAAGTTTGTCCTCACTGTACCACCCCCTACACACCAACCCCTGAGGAGTACCGTCGCCTTGGTTACACACACGGTGATCTGGCAGGTGCTGACCTGCAAATTGGCAGGGGATGCACAGCGTGCCGTTTTACCGGCTACAAAGGCCGAGTCGGCATCTTTGAGCTTTTAAGCCTTAATGACGATGTCAAAGAAGCGGTTCTGGCACGAAAAACGGTTCAAGAGATTCGCCGGGTCAGTATTGAGACCTCCGGCTTGATCACTCTGATGGAAGACGGTATTGCCAAAGCCGCTCGCGGTAAGGTTTCTCTTCCGGAAGTCATGCGCCGGCTACCACGAATTTTGAAACCCCGACCGCTGCATGAACTGCGTCGCCTGCTGGGAGAATAACCTTGGCCAATAAATCGCTTACCGAAATTATCAAAGAAATGGTTGATGCCGACCGAGTACGTTTGCCTGTCCATCCCGACATAGTGCTAAAAGTCACTGCCATTCTGGCTGAAGAAGAGCTCGACATTAAGCAGTTAAAACAACTCGTCAGCAACGACCCGGCTCTGCTTTGCAATTTATTCCGTGCCGCCAACTCTTCTTTTTTTGCCGGCCTCAAAAAAACCCTTTCGGTTGAAGAAGCCGTCACCCGTCTTGGACAAAGCAAAGCAGAGCAAGTGATTGAACGAGCCTGCAATGAGAATTCTGGCTGCACCCATGGAGAGATCCTCCCACGCTACATGCCAAAGCTCTGGCTACATTCCAGAGCATGTGCCAGTGGGTCCCGTTGGCTGGCACACCGCTGTGGATATCTCAACCTGGAAGATCAAGCCTATCTCGCTGGATTACTGCATGACGTCGGCAAACAATTCTTGCTGGCTGCAATGGAGGAAATTTCCTGTGGAAGCGAATTCAGCATGACACTTTCCAATCAACTGATCAGGGAAGTTATCTCCACCATGCACGTTGAGCAGGGGATGCGTCTCTTTGAAGAGTGGAAGCTTCCTGAAGCGTACAAAGAAGTTGTCACCAGCCACCATGATGAAGAACTCGACACTCAGAATATTATCGTAGCCCTGGTCCGTCTATCAAACCTCGGTTGCCGTAAGCTTGGCCTGGGGCTGGAAAAAAATCCGGAGATTGTTCTGCCGACAACCGCTGAAGCACAATTTTTGGGGATTGACGAAATTGCACTGGCTGAATTCGAAATCATGCTTGAAGACCAGTACCTTGGCGGAAAGTCTTCGATGGCCTCTTGATCATCAAATGATTGAAAAAACCATCTTGTGACACTTTTGTTCACTTAATTTTTTTGTTAGACTTGCAAAATCATGTCAATTTTATGAATCGGGGAGTAGATATGTCGAAATCCATCGCGCAGATCTTAAAACTTAAAGGAAGCGACGTCTGGAGTATTAGTTCAGATGCCTGCATTTACGATGCCCTGGCGCTCATGGCCGAGAAAAGTGTAGGCGCGCTCGTGGTTATTGATGAGGGCAAGCTTGTTGGAATCTTTACCGAACGCGACCATGCCCGCAAGGTCGACCTGGAAGGACGCTGCGCACAAAAAACCAAAGTCAGCCAAGTCATGTCCGTAGATATCTGCTACATCACACCTGAAACGTCAGTCGATGAAGCGATGTCAATCGTTACCGAAAGTAGACGACGTCACTTACCGGTTATGGTGAATGACCAACTGGTTGGTCTCGCCTCAATCGGAGACCTGGTCAAAGCCTCTCTTGACGAGAAAGATTTCGTCATCAAACAACTCAAAAAATACATCAAGGGAGATCCTTGAGCATCAAGCCTCTGCATCTTCAGGAGCCCTCGAAGAGGACGATGACTGATCAGGCTAACAACTCGCAGGATTCAGCAAACTCAAGGATTAGAGACCTAAGAACATCAGGCCTTAAACTGTCTTTTTCTTAACCACGTTCTTAAAGGGTCAACGATGATCCAGATAAAAAAAGGGCTCGACTTACCAATAAGTGGCGCCCCCGAAATGCTACTCACAGAACAGCAACCGGTTTCTCATGTTGCTTTACTTGGTTGCGATTACCAGGACATGAAGCCAACCTTGCTGGTTGCCAAAGGTGATCAGGTCATCCTCGGGCAACCACTCTTCTCTGACAAAAAAAATCCCAAGGTTCTCTTCACATCTCCAGCAACGGGTAAAGTTGTTGCCATTAATCGTGGCGAACGCCGGGTTTTCCATTCTCTGGTTATCGAAGTCTCCGGAACGGAAGAAAAGACTTTCTCCATAACAGCGGCCGACCAGATTGATCGACTCTCTGGCGATGAAGTTGAAGAGCAGTTGATCAACTCAGGTTTATGGGCCTCGTTGAGAACCCGTCCTTACAGCAAAATCCCGACACCTGGGAGCCGCCCTGCTGCTCTCTTTGTCACAGCAATAGACACCAACCCTCTTGCGGCGGACCCACAATTTGCCATTAATGAAAAAAAGGCCGAGTTCGAAGCCGGCTTAAAAAGCCTTCGTCATCTCACCGAAGGGAAGGTTTATCTTTGCAAGAAGCCGCAGACACAAGTTCTTGCTCCACAAGGGATCACTGTCAGTGAATTTTCCGGATGCCATCCCGCGGGCCTGGTTGGCACTCACATTCATTTTCTGGAGCGGGTTGACCAACAGCGTACAGTCTGGCACATAGGCTATCAGGACGTGATCGCCATCGGTCATCTTTTCCTCACCGGTAGATTGCTCACTGAAAGGTTTATCGCCCTTTGCGGTCCAGCCGTAAAAAAGCCGTGTTTGATCCGCACTCGCCTCGGCGCCTGCCTTTCTGAGATGACTTCAGGATTACTTGAAAAAACCGACAACAGAATTATTTCTGGATCGGTGTTGAATGGCCACGAGGCAACCTCCAGCCTTGATTTTCTTGGTCGCTACCACAATCAGATTTCTGCTCTTGAAGAAGATCATCAGCGTGAACTTCTGGGCTGGAGCATGCCTGGGTTTAAAAAATTCTCTATCAAAAACATATTCGCCTCATCACTTCTGCCGCGTCGACCTCTGCCTTTGACAACCAGCACTCACGGTAGTTTGCGGGCTATGGTACCGACCGGCGCCTTTGAAAAGGTGATGCCCCTTAACGTGAAAGCGACCTGGTTGCTACGCTCCTTACTTACCTTGGACACCGACCTGGCACAGAGCCTCGGTTGTCTAGAATTGGATGAAGAAGATCTCGCCCTGTGTAGTTTTGTTTGTTCGGGGAAGATGAATTACGGCCAACATTTACGGCAAACGCTGCAGAAGATAGAGAAAGAGGGCTAATGAAAGCATTGCGTAATATTCTCGATAAGCTTCATCCCCACTTTACGCAGGGTGGCAAGTTCGAACGCTTCTATCCTCTGTACGAAGCAGCCGACAGCTTTATTTATACGCCTGGCGAAGTAACAGACGGGGCCCCTCATGTCCGTGATGCGATGGATCTCAAAAGGGTCATGATCACCGTTGTTTTTGCACTTATTCCCTGCTTCTTCATGGCCATGTGGAACACCGGGTATCAAGCCAACAGCGCCATGCAGCTAAGTGGAGGAAGTGTCGAAGGCTGGCGAGGAACGCTCATTGGATTGCTCGGCTATGGCGGCAGCCCAAACAGCCTTTTTGACAACCTGCTCCTCGGGGCAGCCTGGTTTATTCCGATCTACCTCGTCACAAACATTGTTGGCGGTTTATGGGAGGCCCTTTTCTGCATCGTGCGGCGCCACGAATTAAATGAAGGCTTTCTGGTGACCGGCTCTCTCTTTCCTCTAATCTGTCCGCCATCCTTGCCGCTCTGGCAGGTCGCACTGGGGATCAGCTTTGGTATCGTTATCGGCAAGGAAATTTTTGGCGGCACCGGCAAGAACTTTCTCAACCCGGCATTAACCGGCCGCGCCTTCCTTTTCTTTGCCTATCCTGCACAGATCTCCGGCAATATGGTCTGGACCGCCGTCGACGGTGTAAGTGGGGCAACGGCGCTGAGCCACGCGGCCGAAGGCGGGCTACAGGCCGTTATGTCGGTCACCAGTTGGTTCGACGCCTTCATCGGCACAATCCCTGGCTCAATGGGAGAAACATCCGCCCTCGCCTGCCTCTTCGGAGCTTTTGTTCTGGTCCTGTCCGGCATCGGGTCATGGCGCATCATGCTCTCCGGATTGATCGGTGCCGTCGGCTTATCAGCGCTTTTTGTCTTGCTTGGCAGCAGCACCAACCCGATGTTTGAGCTTGGCCCCTTGTGGCACCTTGTCCTCGGAGGCTTTGCTTTTGGCCTGGTCTTCATGGCGACCGATCCGGTCTCCGGCGCGATGACAGAAGAAGGCCAATGGCTCTACGGCTTACTCATAGGCTCCATGTGCATCTTGATCCGGGTCATCAACCCGGCTTTTCCAGAGGGGATGATGCTCGCCATCCTGTTCGGTAACGTCTTCGCACCGCTAATTGACCAAATGGTTCTCAAGTTTCACATTAAACGGAGACTGCAACATGTCCCGAGATAGTACGGCAAAAGTTTTAAGCGTTGCTTTTATCCTGTGCGTGATCTGCTCTATTTTGGTCTCGGCTGCAGCTGTAGGATTAAGCGCGCGGCAAGAACGGAACAAGACGGAAGAGAAGAGGAAAAACATCTTACAGGCAGCAGGGCTATACGATCCTGAACTCACGATTGAAGAACAGTTCGACAAAATAGAAACCCGAATCGTTGACCTGCAAACGGGAGATTTCACCGAGGAATTCGAAACGACCACCTTTGACAGCCGTGCGGCAGCACGAGACTCTGAAACCAACTATCAGATTGCAGCAGAGCTCGATCTTGGGGCGATCAAAACCCGCTCCCGCTATAAGGATGTCTACCTGGTCATGGATGGTGACATACTGCAGCAACTGATCCTGCCGGTTCACGGCAAGGGCCTGTGGTCCACAATGTACGGGTTCATCTCTCTTGCCAATGATTTTTCCACGGTCAACGGTTTCGCCTTCTACGAACATGGAGAAACGCCGGGCCTCGGCGGAGAGATCGACAATCCGAACTGGAAAAAGCAATGGCCTGGCAAAAAGGTGTACGACGACGCAGGCGTAACCCGTATCGAAGTTCTAAAAGGAAACGTAGATAGAGAGTCAAAGGATGCAGTCTATCAGGCAGATGGCCTGGCCGGAGCAACCCTGACGGCGCGCGGGGTAGGCAACCTTCTCAAGTACTGGATGGGCGACAATGGTTACAAGCCCTTTATCAGCAAGTTGAAAACGGCAGGGGTAAAACAATGAGCAAATCCAGAGAGGTCTTACTCGACCCTTTGTTCAATAAAAACCCGATTGGCTTGCAGATCCTTGGTATCTGCTCGGCGCTGGCAGTCACCTCCAAGCTGGAGACGGTTATCGTCATGTCTCTGGCCGTCACCTTCGTCATTGCCGGCTCCAATGTTTCCGTCAGCCTGATTCGCAACCAGATCCCCGGCAGCATTCGCATCATTGCTGAAATCACCATTATTGCAACGCTGGTCATCATCGTCGATCAGTTTCTGAAAGCCTATGCTTTCGGCATCAGCAAACAACTTTCGGTTTTTGTCGGTTTGATTATAACCAACTGCATCGTGCTTGGTCGCGCGGAAGCCTTCGCCATGAAGAATCCGCCAGGGCTTAGTTTCCTCGATGGCATAGGTAACGGCTTGGGCTACAGCATTGTTCTTTTGATCGTGGCCTTCTTCCGCGAACTGCTCGGTGCGGGCAAGCTGCTCGGGTTCACGATTTTGCCAACCACCAATGAAGGCGGTTGGTATTTACCAAATGGCCTGATGCTTTTGCCGCCAAGTGCTTTTTTCATCATCGGACTGCTGATCTGGGCGTTACGAAGTTGGAAAACAGATCAGATCGAGGAAGATAATTAGTATGGAACACTATCTAAGCCTCCTGATTCGCTCGATTTTTATTGAGAATATGGCACTCGCCTTTTTCCTCGGCATGTGCACGTTTCTGGCTGTTTCGAAGAAGGTGGATACAGCTATCGGCCTCGGCATTGCCGTGGTTGTGGTACAAACGATTACCGTCCCGGCCAACAACTTGATCTACCAGTTTCTCCTTAAAGAAGGCGCGCTGGAATGGCTCGGCATGGGCGAAACTAACCTCACGTTTATCGGTCTGATCTGTTATATCGGTGTCATCGCGGCGATCGTGCAGATTCTTGAAATGGTGCTCGATCGCTTTTTCCCCTCACTTTATAACTCGCTCGGTATTTTCCTGCCGCTGATCACAGTCAACTGCGCCATTCTCGGTGGCTCCCTTTTCATGGTTGAACGTGATTATAATTTTGCTGAAAGCGTTGTTTTTGGATTCGGTAGCGGAACAGGCTGGGCTCTGGCGTTGGTCGCTCTGGCCGGTATCCGCGAAAAGATGAGATACGCAGACGTCCCGGCAGGCTTGAGGGGCTTAGGAATCACATTCATGATTGCCGGCCTCATGGCCATGGCCTTCATGGCCTTTTCCGGCATTCAACTGTAACGGCCAGGATGATGATTGAAATAATCTTAGGTGTACTGATATTTACCGCAATTGTGATGATCCTGGTTGCATTGATCCTGGTGACAAGATCTTTACTGATTCCTCCCGGTGAAATCACTCTCAACATCAACGATGACGCGGATAAAAGCCTATCGGTCAACCCCGGCGACAAATTGCTCGGCGTGCTTGGCGACCACGACATCTTTATCCCTTCCGCATGTGGAGGAGGTGGCACCTGCGGTCAGTGCCGCGTCAAGATTAATTCTGGTGGTGGTGATATTCTGCCGACCGAAACAGCACACATCAACAAGCGGGAATCAAAGGAAGGTTATCGCCTCTCCTGCCAGGTCAATGTCAAACAGGACATGGACCTTGAACTCCCGGCAGAAATTTTTTCGATCAGCAAGTGGGAATGTCGGGTCATCTCTAACCAGAGCCGTGCAACGTTTATCAAAGAGTTGGTTTTAGAGCTCCCACAAGGCGAGGAACTCGACTTTCGAGCAGGTGGTTATATCCAGATCGATGCGCCGCCCCACGTTTCTGAATACAAGAGCATGGAGATCGATGAAGAGTTCAGGGAGGATTGGGACAAGTTCAACCTCTGGCGATATTGCTCCGAAGTCAAGGAACCGATCATGCGGGCTTACTCGATGGCCAATTACCCGGATGAAAAAGGCATCATCATGCTCAATGTGCGTGTCTGCCCGCCGCCTCCAGCGGTAGCAGAGGCTCCCCCCGGTCAGATGTCGTCTTTTATTTTCAACCTGAAACCGAATGATAAAGTTATGATTTCAGGCCCATATGGTGAATTCTTTGCTAAGAAGTCTGAAGCAGAGATGGTCTTCATAGGCGGCGGCGCGGGTATGGCACCGATGCGCTCACATATCTTCGATCAACTCAAAAGGCTCAACTCAAAACGTAAAATTTCTTTCTGGTATGGTGCCCGTAGCTTACGCGAAGCCTTTTACATCGAAGAATTTGACGAACTGGCAGAAAAGTTTGACAACTTCACCTGGCAGCTGGTGCTCTCCGATCCGTTGCCCGAAGACAACTGGAAGGGTGCAAAAGGCTTTGTACACCAATATCTCTATGACAATTATTTGGTTCACCATCCTGCACCTGAAGACTGTGAATTTTACATGTGTGGTCCGCCGATGATGAACAAAGCCGCAGGAGACATGCTTTACGATCTGGGCGTAGAACTAGACAATATCATGTATGATGATTTTGGAATTTAACCGCACGGGACAACCATCAGGAGCGAATCATGCGCTTTGAACAGACACGGGCAATATTACAGCATCTGGTCCCGGAATATCATCGAAGAGTCAGTGACTACTATCAGGAGATGGCGGACGGCGATGTTTCACCTCGCGTTCAACTCATGCTTGATTACCTGGTCGACCACGAACAACACCGAGCACTCGCACTCGGAGAGTTTTGTCGAGACGCATCTCCTCACGTTCTTGAGCACTGGTTCAAGGGCGTGGAGATATCTTTTCCTGAAGCGCGACGAGACCTTCTCGAAGAAGAGTCAAGAAGAGACCTTGACCAACTCGTAAAAGCCGCCGTAGGGTATAAGAGCAATCTGATCGCTTACTTTGCCCACCTTCTTGAACATTGCGAAGGTAAGGAGACCACAGACCTGTTCAAGACACTGAAAGTACAGGAAGAAAAAGCTATGAAAAGGATGATTCGCCACGCGCAAGGGTTGGCTGACCTTTAACTATGCGTCGTTGGCTGTTCCCCTTCAGTATATGTATGCTTTTCCTGGTCCTTTTGTGCAGTTGTCAGGATCAAACCTCAAGCACCTCACTCCGCCTCTCCGGACAGACCATGGGAACCACCTGGTCTGTCCTTCTTCTTCCTGAGGAAAAAGAGATCGATAGCGACCATTTGAAGCAGGTCCTGCAAGAACGGCTCAATCAAATCAACGCCCTGATGTCGACTTATGACCCGGAATCTGAACTCTCGCAATTTAACAGCCAGACCAACAGCGACTGGTTCACCCTTT
>CBDUFN010000078.1:0-11587 GCA_965366475.1 uncultured bacterium
CAGCGTTTGTGGATGGCGGCAATTATGATGTGACCGCTGTCGCCACCGATGCTGCGGGTAATGGTGGGCCGTCCTCTGCGGTCTTTAGTGTTGCCATTGATACCACTGCTCCCTTGACATCGATAGCCCTTCATCAAGATATAACTCTCGATGACACCATCGATAGTGTTGAGGCAGACGGTGTTGTCGCAATCACTGGTACTGTGGGTTTGGAGGCTCAGGGTGGAGATGTTGTTACCCTGACTCTGGAGCGAAGTACGCCTGGTGGGAATGTTACCAGTATCTTCACAGGCTTGGTGCAAGCTGATTTCTCTTTCAGCATTAACGTTGCTGGGTCTGCTCTTGTCTCTGATGATGACACAACCCTACATGCCATCGTTACCACTATTGATACTGCCGGAAATTCAGCGACCGCCAGTGACTCAGCGACATACACTGTTACCGCAGTCGTTGACCCCTTGGCCCCTTCGGTCACTTCTTTCGTCGTCTCTGAACCAGATCTCGCTATAGGCGAAACCTCTTTGGTGACGATTACATTTAGTGAAGCGGTAACGGGTCTCACCAACGATGATTTGATCATTGAAAATGCGACAATGACAGCTGTCTCAACCGCTGACGGTGGTGTGACCTGGACAGCTATCCTGACTCCGGATCCTCTCGTGGAGGTCAGTGCCAATGTTATTACTCTCAAAGATGGAAGCGTAATAGATCAGGACGGCAATACGAACAGTGGCGTCGTTATATCGACGCCTTATGATGTTGATACTATTGCACCGAGTCCGAGTATTACGATTAACCCTGATATCACCTCTGACGATACCATTAATATTGTCGAGTCAAAGAGTCTTGTGACAATTTCAGGAACTGTTGCTGATGGTGCAAAGGTCGGCGATACCGTCACTTTGACAGTAACAAGCAGTACTTTCACAGGAACGTTCACCGGTAATGTTTTTGATCTGGCCGGTGTGTTGTCGTATAGCATCAACGTCCCAGGCTTTGCTTTGGCTGCGGCGAATCCTGAGTTTGTAGAAGCCACTATTACAACCGTGGATGCAGCTGGTAACCAAGGGACCTCGACCATTACTGAAGGTTATCAGGTCGATATAACCGCCCCAATTCCGGAGATCACTCTCGACGCTGATATTACGAGTGATGACATCATCAACGCTGATGAATCTATTGTTGACATCGCGATTACTGGAACTGTGGCAGGTGACGCCCAGATCAATGATTGGGTGACCTTAACAGTGAATGGGAATACGTTTGATGGGCAAGTTACTTTAGCCGGTGATGGTGTCACAAAAATTTTCAACATCAACGTTACCGGTTCTGATCTGGCCAATGATGATGACAGAGTTATTGAAGCGAGTATTACCACCAAAGACACAGCTGGTAATGAAGGCACCGCGACGGATACAGAAGGATACCTTTCAGACCTTATCCCTCCACCGAAACCGATTATAAACACGATGAGTGAGGACACCGGGATAGATACAGGCGACGGTATCACAACGGATCAGGAATTGATTTTCTACGGAACAGCAGAAGCTAAAAGCTCAGTGGATGTATTTATTGATGGGATTTTTGTCGGAAACACAACGACCGATGATGTTGGCTCTTGGGTCTTTGATTATTCTGCCACAACTTTACCTCCTGGTAGTTACAATCTTGCTGCTAAAGCCACTGATGCCGCCAATAATACGAGTGATGTGTCGGATACTTTCTCTATCATTATTGACGTCAGTGTCCCCAACACCCCTATTATCACGGGGATTGATGAAGATACTGCAGGAGTGAGTACCAGTGATGGGATAACCTCCGACTCAAAGTTGATTTTCTCTGGTACTGCTGATGTAAATACGATCATTGAAGTCTTTATCAACGGCACCTCTGTCGGCGACACCTTGGCTGATGGTTCTGGTGCTTGGAGTTTTGACCATACTGGAAACCCCTTGGCCAACGACAGCTATACGGTCACTGCGACATCGACCAATGTCGCTGGAAATAGTAGCGGACTGTCTGATCCTTTTGCTCTCGTTGTGGATGCACAGGCACCGGCAATAACGATCAATGGCTCCATTTCTGAGGATACCGGGACAAATACCTCAGACCTTTTGACTTATGATCAGGACATCGTTCTAACCGGTACTGTTTCTGATGTGAATGGGATTTATAAAGTTGAAGTTTTTGATAATAACGGCTCGATATTACTGGGGCCTGCTGTTGTAAATGTCGATGGAACCTGGACGTTCACGACCTCCTCTTTATCAGGAGGGATTCATAATTTAACCGCTATAGCGACCGACGATGTTGGCAATAATGCTACGACTGGGACGTTGGCTGTTACGGTGGATGTTGCGCCTCCAACAGTGACCATCAGCAACGTTATTTCTGATGACACAGGGTTTGATAACACCGATCGTTTGACGTCCGATCAGGAATTGGTTTTAACCGGTACTGTGGCTGATAACCTTGGTATTGAAAAAGTACTCATTTACGATGACAACGGTGGAACCCTGCTCGGGCCAGCGACCATAAATGGTGATGGGACTTGGAGTTATACAACGCCTTCTCTGTCTGGAGGAGCTCATAATTTAACTGCTGTAGCGACTGATGATGCTGGCAACAGTACCGTTTCAACAGCTCTTAATGTTGACGTGGATGTTACCGCTCCTACCGTTGCAAGTGTCACCTTGAGCGATACAGACTTGGGTATTGGTGAGACTGCGACAGTGGAGATTAAGTTCAGCGAGAAAATCACTGGATTTGACAATGCCGATGTTGATGTTCCGAATGGTCTGGTAGACACCTTTGTGAGCTCTGATGGTGGTCAAACCTGGACAGCTACCTTCACGCCTACTGCCGATCTCGATGCACCTATCAACGTTGTCTCTATTTCTGGTTCCTATGTGGACCTGGCCGGTAATGCCGGAACTGGTTTTGTTGGCGACAATTATGTCATTGACACGACAGACCCCGGTTTTGTTTGCAAGCTCTTTACGTCCCCTGAGTTGAAAGTCACTTCTCCTACACCGCATCTTCCTCCTGAAGGTTCTACGGATTCCAGCGCGTCAAAGCAGGCAACGCGCGAAGTTATCAACGGAACAGGTGTCGCCGATATCATTGATCACAACTCATTATTCAGTGTTGATTCATCACAGTGGACAAAAACGCTTCATTTGACCTTCGATACCTTTACAGAGATTAATTCCGTCGAAATATTTGCAGATTCAGCAATGTTTAACGGCCTTACTATCACTGGCTTTGACTTTGAACGAAGCACTGCAGATCCAACGGACCCAGCGAGGGTCATCAGGGATGAAGTCAATGACAAATGGATCATTGATGATGCGGCGACACTTTCGGGTGCAGAGCTCAACGGTCTTGACGTGAACATCGTGTACGACGTTGTCGACTCTGCAGTAACGGTTCCTTTTGATGTCACTATAAGTGTTGTTGGCAAAGTTGGTGCGCAGACCTTCACAATCGACAATTCTACTGAGCCACTTGCTTTTTCCTGGACTGATGCTTCAGATCCAATAGTTTTTGATGTTCTACCAACGCTAGTGCTTCCAAGTGATGGTGTCGGTGTTACTATTAACGCCGGTGGTGGTGACGATACAGTCATCGCTGGGGCCGGGGATGATATTATTCACGGAGACGCTGACAACGACACTCTGGAAGGTGGCTCAGGTGCTGACGAGTTGTATGGTGATTCAGGCAACGATACTGCTAGTTATGCAAATGCCGGTTCAGCTGTACATGCGTCTCTGACTTCTGGAGTTGGGACCCTTGGAGATGCGAAAGGTGACACTTTCGATAGCATTGAAAACCTGATTGGTTCGGCTTACGACGATATCCTTGAAGGACAATACAATGGACAAACTCTCATCGGTGGGGAAGGTGACGACTTACTTGAGGGTCGAGGAGGGCCGGACCGTTTGTACGGAGGCTTAGAAGATCGTACTGATACTGGTACGGATACCGTCACTTACGCAAATGCGACGGGAAGCGTTACGGCTTCCCTTGATACAGATTATGTTCCGACGGGTGCCCAATTAGGAGAGGCCACAGGCGATACTTTCTTTGACATAGAAAATCTGACAGGGTCCAGTTTTGACGATACCCTCGTTGGTGACCACTTGAACAATACTCTTTCAGGTGGTGATGGTGATGACATTCTGATTGGTGGCGCCGGAGAAGACACCCTGGAGGGTGGTCTTGGTAACAATACCGCCAGTTATGAGAACGCCGGATCTAGTGTCACTGCGTCCCTTGATGCCCTGCTCGTTCCTACTATGCTTCAAATTGGTGATGCTAAAGGAGATACGTTTACCAATATTACGAATTTGACCGGATCCGATCATACTGATAATTTGACGGGTGATATTCATGACAACGTTCTGATTGGTGGCCTTTCAAATGACGTCCTCAATGGCGGTGCCGGAGTTGATCATCTCTTTGGAGGTGATGGCGACGACACCCTTCTTGGCGGGAGTGGCAACGACACCTTGGATGGCGGTTCCGGCGGCGATGATTTCAGTGGCGGTGACGATATCGACACGGTCAGTTATGCAAATGCGAGTGGTAGTGTGGAGGCTTCTCTTGACACCTCAGTGATCGCTACAGCGGCTCAGGTGGGAGATGCCACAGGTGATACTTTTGACGGCACGGTCGAGAACTTTACAGGTTCTGGTTTCGCAGACACTCTTGTGGGCAATGCTGGAGCTAATATCCTCAGCGGCGGTGTTGGCAATGATATTCTGGAAGGGATGGATGGTGCAGACGTCTTGCTTGGTGGCGCTGGTAGTGACACGGCCAGTTATGATCATGCTTCTTCAGCTGTTTCTACCTCTCTTCTCTCAGGTGTTATCGCACAGTTCGGTGTTGCCGCGGCCGGTGACAGTTATTCAAGTGTTGAAAACATTACCGGATCAGATTATGACGATACTTTAGTTGGCGATAATAACGCTAATATGATAACCGGAGGGCTGGGCAATGATATCCTTGAGGGGTTGAAAGGTGGAGACTCTTTCGCCGGTGGCGATGGCGTCGACACTGTTAGTTATGAGCACTCTATTACAAATGTCTCCGTCTCTCTCTCAGGCGGACTAACTTCTTCAAATGATGCTGTTAATGACACTTTTGATAGTATCGAAAATATAAGAGGGACTAATTACGGCGACAAACTCCAGGGAGATTCTTTAGCAAACATCATCGAAGGTGGTGCCGGTGATGATACTATGGATGGAGATGGTGGCTTTGATATTGCCAGCTATCTTAGCGCAATTGGAGGTGTAAAGGTTGATTTGTCTGATGAAGGTTTTCAGGAGACCCTTTCGGCAGGATTAGATCTCCTTACTAACTTCGAAGGTCTCCTCGGTTCCGACCACAATGACACTCTAACCGGCGATGATGCTGCCAACTCTCTGGATGGTGGCTTGGGTAACGACACCCTGAGCGGTGGTTTGGGCAACGATGAAATTTACGCGAATCAAGGATTCGATACCGTTGACGGTGGGGATAACAACGACACCGTTTATATCTCTGTATCGTCAGCACCAAGCTTGATTGATGGCGGGAGTATCGATGGTGGTGCCGATGATGGCGGCGCCGGGGATACCATAGTGTTGCAGGATCTTGTCGGCACCTACGATCTGAGTACTCTTGCAGAGGTTACAAGTAATATCGAAACATTAGCTATTAACGATGGCGCTGGAACAGAAATTACAGTGACCAGTCAGGATATTCAAAATATGGTGGGTGACGGAGACGCCTCACAGCTCACCATTAAGATTGATGGTGGCGCCGGTGGAGATACCCTTTCCGTCTCGTTGACAGGGACTCAAGATTTGGTCTCTACAGCACATGACACACACACGGATTATACGGTTTATAGTGATGCGACTCATGTTCAAGCCGTTGCTCAAATCCATTGGGAAGTCGCTTAAATTTGTGTCGGCCTTTTGTTCTTTCAAGAAGGAAAGTTCGAATAGATATTGTCAATAATTGCCCACCGTCTTGCGCGGTAAAGATAAAGTCCTTTGACGTCTGAAGATTCAAATATTTCTCTGGTGAATGACACCCCTGAACTCCTGGACGGACAGTCTGTTCTGACCGCAGTTGCCGAGCTGTGTGGTCTCGATCATGTTGCCACCGCAAAGCTGCAAAAAGGGCTTTTGCGACTTGTCTCCTCAGAAGACTGGTCTGTCGAAATGGTGCGTCTCGAGCGATTAGGGCTTTCTGCTCAACATTTCAGCGGGTCGCTCCGTGCCGTTCTTGATATCCCCGGTGATCTGGTTTTGTTACGTGCTGCTGAAGGGGGGGTTTCGCTTCTGCATCAAAAGGAACAGCGTTGGCAATACCTGGGCAAGGATGGGGCTTTGTTGCCTGAAGAAGTGGTTGTTGAAAGTGGCGAAGACGTTGAAGCTGTCGTGCTGCATATGCCGGAGAGTATCGAAACCTCAGGTGGCTTTGCTTCTCTGGTCGCATTATGGCCGGAATTACGCGCTGCTTGGGCAGAAGTCGGTGTGGCCAGCCTGTTTATCAACTCCGGACAACTGTTGCTGCCGGTCTTTGCTCTTCTGATCTACGACAAAATTGCACTTAACGGACTGTTTGAAACGCTCTGGGCGCTGGTCTTTGGTATGGGCCTTTATCTGGTGACCGATGCCGGAATGCGTCTGGTGCGAAGTTGGGCTACAGAGCGAATCAGTGTTGATCAGACTTTGCGAAGCGACGAAAAAATCTGGTCGGAAATGGTTGCACAGGTCGATCTCCCCTCTGGCGGGTTTCCACGCTTTCTCTCCAACTACCGCGACCTGACGCTGGCGCGAGACTTTGTTTCCTCAAGCTACCTCTTGTCGATAGCGGATATTCCCTTTCTTCTCCTCTATCTGGGAGTGATTGGTTTTATCTCCTGGCCCTTGATGGTTGCAGCGTCGGTTCTGGTTTTGCTGTTTTCAGGGGCTGGCTTTGTTTTGTATTCGCGTCAAACCAGACTTTCCAAGGAGGCTGAGCAGAAGAACACGCTTAAGCTGGCGTTTATGGGGGAAGCTCTAGGGAGTCTTGACGTGGTTCGGACTGCTCCCGGGTCTGGAGCGTTCTTGCGTGGTTGGCGTGAACTGGCTGAGCAGTCAACAAGTTTTGATACGAAGAGACGCTTGGCCGCACATCAGATGGGAATGCTCTCGGCAATCATCCAGACGGTGACCACGGTTGTTATTCTGACCACAGGTGTTTACCTGATTAATGCTCAACTCCTGAGTATCGGTAAGCTGATTGCCTGTAACCTTTTGGCTGGTCGTGCCATGGCCTTGGTTGCCTCACTCTTTGCCGTTACGGGAAAATGGCAAGACTTCAAACGTGCAGCGGCGAGGATGGAAGCCAGTCTGGAAAAGGTTGATGACCGCGAATGCACACCTCGTCCAAACATTGATGGCAACGTTTCGGTGATTGGTCTGGGGAAACATTATGAGGGTCGTCCCGCGGCTCTTGAAAATGTGTCCTTTACCATTACCCCCGGAGAGAGAATTGCTCTTTTGGGGCGCCCTGGAGCGGGAAAATCAACTTTGCTGCAATGTCTTGGTGGTCTCTGCCGACCGGATACGGGGCAGATCCTTATTGATGGTTTAGCCCTGGACGACATCTCACGCTTTGATCGCGTTAAATGGATGGCTTACAAAGCGCAGGACCCCGCAGTTTTTGCCGGTACCCTGGAAGACAATTTACGGATTTCAGGATGTAAAGATAGTGACCGATTTACCGAGGCCATCTGGGCTTCTGGCCTTGAAAATGAATTTAAAAGTGGCCGGATGTCGCTCGGTATGAGTCTTGAGGAGCGAGGCAATAATCTCTCCGGAGGACAGCGCCAGAAAGTTGCTCTGGCTCGTGTGTTTGCTCAACCGAGTAAAATTTTGTTGCTCGATGAGCCGACTTTAGGATTGGATCCTGAAAGTGAACGCCTGCTGGCTGAGCGCTTGCCGAAACTGCTTGATAGCTCAACGGTTTTGATCATGACAACCCACAGTCCGATCATGCTGGCAACGGTTCAGCGGATTGTTGCCTTGGATGGTGGCCGCGTCGTCGCTGATGGGCCGCGTGAGAAGTTGGTGAAAATAGCATAGTCGCCGTTCCTCTCTTCTTCAATCAAATGACCGGTAAACTTATGGTAAAGATACTTCCTTCGCCTTGAGTACTGTGTACGGTCACTTCGCCGTTGTGGGCTTGAATGATATGTTTAACGATCGATAAGCCCAAGCCCGTCCCCCCTATTGCTCGACTCCTTGCAGTATCGACACGATAAAATCTCTCAAACAATCTTGGCAAGTGCTCTGCTGGAATCCCATGGCCCCGATCCTGGACCTTGATCTGAACCTGGTCGCCGTCTTGCCATCCCTCGACGGTTACTCTTTTTTCAACAGCACTGTATTTGATCGCGTTGTCGACCAGGTTGATGATTGCCTGCTCCAGAAGGGCCGCATTCACCCGGGCTGTTAGTTCTTTTGAACAGAAAAGTTTGACCAAAACTTCTTTTGTCGCTGCCGTCTTGGCGCAAGATTGAATGGCAGACTCTAAGATGGGCAGTAAGTGCTCTGTCTCCCTTTTGATTCCTGTTGCTTCGGCATCGCGTTCAAGCCGCGAGAGAGCCAGCAGATCTTCTATGATGGCGTTGAGTCGGTCGGTTTGCCGATTGGCAATTTCAAGGAAACGTTTACTGTCGTGAGGGTTTTCATTGGCACCGCCGAGCAGTGTCTCTACAGCCCCTTTAATGGCTGTGATGGGAGTTTTTAGCTCGTGGGAAACATTGGCAACAAAGTCACGACGAAGGTTTTCCAGTCTGCGTAGGCGAGTGATGTCATGAACCACAATCAAGGCTCCGATCTTCTGTCCATCGCCGCCACAGAGTGGCGTTCCGTGGGCTTGCAGTGACCGTTCCTCGCCCTGATCAACCAGCGTCATATCCGCTTCAATACTGTTCTGGCTTGCCAGTGACTGGGTGATGAATTGCTGTAACTCTGGCTTACGGATAATCTCCTGAACCTTTTGACCCACAGCCTCCTTCAGGTCAATATCGAGCAAGGTGGCTGCAGTCTGGTTGAGCCGAAGAATTTTCTCTTGATTATCGACGGCCAGAACGCCTTCGATCATACTCGCCAAAACGGCATCCTGCTCGTTGCGCTGTCGAACTTCTGCCTGGATTCGCTCGTCCAGCTGTGCTGCCATTTGGTTCATCGCATGAGCAAGGCCACCAAGTTCTTCACCCTTGTAAATAGGTAGCCTGCGATCAAGCTCTCCCTTGGAAAAGCGTACTGCCCCACGTTTCATCTCTTCGAGTGGATGGCTGATACGACGGGCAAGCCAGAGGCTGACCATGGCGGCTGCAATTGCGATCACGATGCCGCTGTTGATAACTTGATAAAGGACACTTTGCATAGTCCCGGTAATGTTGGAGATCGGCAGGGCAGCCCGGACACAGCCGATGATTTTAAGTTCTTCGATAACCGGAAGGGCAATATAAATCATCTCTTGTTGCAGGGTATCGCTGTAGCGAGTCGTCTCGCCAATCTGGCCCGTTAATGCGATCTTGACTTCGGGCCTTTCTCCGTGGTTTTCCATCGTCTGTGGAGCGTTTTGTGAGTCAGCAATAACATGACCCGTTGGCAGAATAATGGTCAGTCTGGTGCCGGATTGTTCACCAAGTATTTTGCTTAGTTTGTCGAGAGTGGCGGTTCTTCCCTCTAGTAACGGCTTTCGAACTTGATGAACAACCAGTGCTCCTTGGGCTTCAAGACTTTGTCGCGCTTCTTGTCGAGAGAAATCATCAAGGGTTTGAACAAACAGCCAGGAGATCGCCACCAGAGCAATCAGAATGATAAAGAGAAAAGGTGGGAATATTTGCCAAACAAGTCTTTTACGGGGCATAAGGACCAGCTTTAAGTTGTAAGAGGGAATCAAAAGCTATTCGCGGAATCGATAGCCGATGCCGCGGACGGTTTCAATGTATTCACCACAAGGACCAAGCTTCTTACGTAAACCCACGACTTGAACGTCGACAGCGCGATCGGTCACAGCGTAACCTTCACCATGGATTGCATCAACAATCTGTGTTCGTGTAAAAACCCAGCCCGGCTTGCACACCAGAAGACAGAGCAACTGAAACTCGCTAAATGTCAGTTCGACCTCTTCTCCTGCAGCACGTACTTTATTTCGACCACGATGAATATACAAATCGTGAATTTCGATCGGCTGGTCAAGATCGGTTGATGGCTCGGTCTTGGTCCGTCTGCGTAAAACTGCGCGTGCTCTGGCTTCAAGAATTTGAGGGCTGAATGGTTTGGTGACGTAGTCGTCTGCACCGAGTTCCAACCCCAGAAGGATATCGTGTTCCTCTCCTTTAGCTGTAAGCATAATGATGGGAATGTCCTGAGTGTCGGGAGCTTGACGAAGTCTCCGGCAAACTTCAAGACCGTCCATGCCTGGTAGCATAAGATCGAGAAGGATCAGGTTCGGATTGTACTCGCGAACCTTACTAAAGCCCTCTTCGCCTGTCATCGCGCATTCTACTAGGAAACCGGCTTTAACCAGATTGAAATGAATCAGGGCCAGAATATCTTCTTCATCTTCAATAACCAGAATGCGTTCTTTGCTCATCTGTCTCACCCATTGTTAATTTAGCTGTTGCCATTATAATGTACGACAATTGTTAGAGATTTGTTAGAGAGGAAAAGATACCACAAATTATCTCATATGACCTCTCAGGCTTTAAAAGCACATTTAAAAATAACCCTTCGCTAACACACTCCTAACAATTGCATCTTATTGTCTCGTTCATTACATCGTCTTGCTATGACGAAAGCCCCTCGCTTGTGCGGGGACAACAACGAAATTAAAGCTGAAAAAGGATAAACAATATGAGTACAGACATTCTCATGATAGGTGTTGGCATTCTTGTCATCATTGCTGCCATGGATATCATGGTCGGCGTCAGTAACGATGCGGTCAACTTTCTCAACTCATCGATCGGTTCACGTGTCGCTTCACGCAGAACCATTATGGCTATTGCCAGTTTGGGCATTATGGCCGGAGTCACCTTCTCCAGTGGAATGATGGAAGTCGCGCGTAAGGGGATCTTTCATCCCCAGTTCTTTACTATGCCGGAGCTGTTGACGATCTTTCTTGCGGTTATGATTGCCGATATCCTTCTCCTTGATCTTTTTAACACCTATGGATTGCCGACCTCGACGACCGTCTCTATTGTCTTCGAACTGTTAGGTGCTGCCGTTGCTGTTTCTCTCCTTAAAATTATGCAAAATGGCGATGGTATTGCAACGATTGTGCAGTACATCAACTCGGCCAAGGCCTTCTCCATCATTATGGGGATTCTGCTTTCGGTTGGGATTTCCTTTGTGTGTGGAGCCTTGGTGCAGTTTCTGACTCGTCTGCTTTTTACCTTTGATTATCAGGTGCGGATTAAGCGTTATGGGGCGTTGTGGGGTGGAGTGGCCCTTTCCTCGATCACCTATTTCATCCTCGTGAAAGGTGCTAAAGGTGCGTCTTTCATGTCCAAGCAGAATGTTGACTGGAT
>CBDUFN010000079.1:0-11528 GCA_965366475.1 uncultured bacterium
CTCTCAGCAGGGTACGATCTCTTCGGTAACGGCAAAACCAACATTTACACCGGAGCAAACCGGTACTACGGTAAAACGTTAATGACCCACGCACTCAGTGAACAAAAAGCAGACTCAGTAAACTGGAGAAGAGCAACCAAGCTGGTTGATCAAAAGCCTGACGAGTGGGAGATAAAACCTCGAACCTCGATTACCGCTACGCGACTATCTGACCTCAATACGGCGTACTCAGACGAAGTCGTTTTGGGTATTGATCAGATCCTTTTGGATGGGTTGCTCAACATAAACTATCTTGAACGTGAAGGGGAAGATGAACTGGCAAGCAGGGTTCTTGATAAAGACCCGGAAACTGGTTACAAATACACAGAGTGGACCAACAACGGCAACAGCAAGCACAGGGAAGCTAACATCTCCTGGGAACGATCCTGGCGAAACCACTATCTATTCCTTGGGGCAACCTGGCAAGAAACAGAAACCAGCAACAGTGATTATGCCGAATACACGGAGCTGGTAGATAAAGATGATGATGACATTGCTGACCCTGTGTGGCACAACGGGTCGCTGGTGGACCGCTCAGACTTGCCTCGTCCCGACTACAATCGCGATATTGTGGGAAACATCATCTACTCTGCAAAACTTCCTTTTGATTTCACATTTACCAACATCACAAAATATCGGAGCGGTTACACCGCATTAGAAAACACGGGCAAAGACAAGGTTTTGCCTTCCGGATTAAGTTACGACATCTATGATGAAGCGAAGCAACCGGAATCCTGGATTTTCGACTGGACCCTTGAATGGGAGAAGGTCTTCCAACGTGGACAAGCCATCACCATAAGCATGGAACTCGACAATGTTTTCAACCAGAGGATTGTTGCGGGAAATTCTGACGACATTTACGAACTCGGCCGTCAATTCTGGCTCGGCGCAACATACAAGTTTTAAATACTTTTGACCTTATCCGGCATCCAAGGTGATCTGACCAGAAGTCTTATCGTCGTAAAGATAGAGGTGCTGGCCCTTTTCGTCTCCTTCGAAAGAGATTTTCAACTCGCCATCATCAACAACCTGCACATTTAGTAAACGCTTTGGCAAGGGCAGCTTCATTGTTCCCCCTTTTCGACTGCTTACAATCAAACCGTCGCCTGCAACAGCCATCTGATGAATACGGACAGGGACAGGCAAGCGACCAAGCGGTAAAAGCGGCTGATTGTCTTTAGCTTCAACTAAAAATAGACCCGCCTCACTATCAGCCACGAGCAAAATATCATCGTAGAGAGCCATTACGCCAGCGAAGCCAGGCGTTGCAACGATTTGTTGTAATTCAGGACGATCAGGTGAACTCACATCAAAAACATGCACACCTCCTGTTCCCTGTGAAAAATAAGCACGCTGACCATTGACAACCACATCTTGAGTTGGACCCGTTGATCTCAAATGCTTTGGCAACATCAAATGTGCTCCCCTCTTTGGATTCTTCACATCATCAATATCCACCACCCACCCACCTTCATCAAGAGTTCCAACCAGAAGATATTGAGAACTTAAAGGTTCAAAGCTATTCACCCGACCTGACAATTTCAAATCATTGACAACTGTATATTCAAAGGAAGAGGGGACGTCAAAGACACGCAGGCCCTCGGAATATAAAACATACAAAAAATCGTCAACGAACATCGCATCCATGGCCCCCTCTGCGACGGGCAACGAACCGATTTTATATAACTCCTCATTTTCAAGTTGCTTGTAGAGAACCACGCCCTGTTTATCGACAAGAGGAAGATAAGGACCTGACACAGAAGGATCTATTGAGGCGTTGTCGCTCAAAAAATATGCGTCATCTTTGTTATAGCCATAGAGCGTGTTGTTCCAAGAATGCAGTGTATAATAGTCCTGATCGATCATTGCTTCCATAGCAAGCAGAGAAGCCTCGCCTTTTTCTATCAAAGAGAGAGAAAACACCTCCAAACCATAGTGACTTGTTGCATAAAGCTCCTCAGAGAAAACTTTGAAGTCTCTAAAGGATTTTGGCCGCTTCAGAACACCGGATATTTGCGGCTCCGTTGGAACACTGACATCAACAACAGCCACACCACCTGCAACCAGATTGACAACAACTTTTTTCTGACCGGGTACATTCTTAATATTCAATGGCTGCCCCGGCAAAGCAAGCGTTCCAGATCTTTGCAAAACCGGCCATGACTCCAGAGGGAAAGTCTCCAGGGTATTGTCCGCAAACACGACAATCAGCTCGCCCCCGTTGAATGTCACACCCCGAATTGGGACGTCAAAATTGAGTTTATAAACCTCAATCAGGCGGCCATCCTCACCGACATCAAAGAGCAAAACCAGCCCCGTTAATGTACCAACAGCAAATTTATCCCCCAGAAAAGTCAATCGCCATGGAGATTCAACTGAAACCAGCTTTTCAGGAGAAGTTTTTTTTGCTGAGAGATCGAGAAAACCAACCCCCATTCCGATTCCGGCATAATAAACAAAATTGCGATCGACCACCATACTGAGAACCGAGCCAGGGAGAGGATGATGAGAGAGGAGCGTCATCTCCACCGGATCGCTTATATCTACAAGGGCAATCCCAGCGCCCCGCGACATCCCCACAACAGCCGTCTGACCAACGATCTCTATATACCCAACGGTTCCAGGCATTTCAATTGAACCAAGCAGTTGCTCTTTCTGGCCATCCTGAGTTGCAACACTAACGACCTTATTCCTACGATACGACGCTAAAATAAGACCGTCACTGACATCGAGCAATCTTAGCGGCACATCGGTCAAAGAGTGCGAAAGAAGAACCTTTTCAATTACCAGAGATTTTGCCATGAGGCCTTTAATCCCAGGACTAAAATGTTCACCATAAACAGACAAGGTCGGCACCGCAGAATCAGTCTTTAGCAATCCCCCCTTCAAGGAAAAAAGCGGTACGTTCTTATGCCAGTCGCGCATGAGCATGGCAAGAACCAACAATACCAACACAACATAAAGAAGGAGGAGCAGGTGTTTTAAAGACAGTGTACTTCTAGTGAAGGCCATGTGTGCCTCCCATCGAAGAGGACCGAGAGAATAAAGGAAGGCTTAAAATACCAGGAACGGTTTTGACGCCCTGATCATTGAAGAGACTCAGGCGGAAACGTTCTTGTTCAGCCTCAAAATCTGCAACCATAGTATTGACCTTCAAACGGCCCAATTCTTTTGGCGACAAAAGGCGCGGAGTTGGAAGAAAAACCCAACCGGTTGCATTGGAGAAACCTGCCCACATTTCGGGGGACGACAAAACAAACTTCTCCACATCAGGAAAAGCAATCTCGCCCAGTTTTTGAAGGGAAAGAGAATCTCTTATGTCGACGACTCCAATCTTGGCTCCAATTGACACAAGGCAAAGGTCTTTAACGGCAGTGACCGCAGTAACTGGAGACGAAAAGCGAAGTGACCCTTCGAGGACAAACTGTCCTTCAGCATCGATGCGGCCAAGGACGAGACCGGCATCTTCAGCAGCCATAAGGAGCCTATCACCATCAGCACGACTCAAGTGTCTTAAATCAGCAAGCGAATCGAGAGGCGGGAGAATTTTCCAATGGGAAACGGCCGAGGGTTGGTCGGGGGCTTTTAAAGAGTAGACCAGCAAGCCTCCCCTACCAAGGGCAAGACACAAGGTATCCTTGACAACGAGGCCATCCCAAGACTGTTTTCCGGACAAACTGACTTGACCGGAAACAAATAAGAGACGGTCATCCCCGCGGTCAAAGACGCTAACTGTCCCCTTCCCGCCAACGTAAAGACGATCTTTGGACGAGGTGAGCCACCTTGCAGAAACTTGCAACTGCAGCTCTTGTAAAAAGGTCAGGGAAGAATTGTTCTCTATATTGAAGGTATGCAGCATGTTTCCTTTATCAAGAACAATCAGCATCCCATTCCAAACGATATGGTCGACAATTTCCAATGGACCATGATGAAAAAAATGCTCCTTCAAAGACTCTTCTCCCAGAAAGGAAAATCCTTTCCCAGGAGCTAAAGCAGTTAAGGCGCCTAAATATTTTTCTGATGGCTTCTCGTATTCGGACGCGGTTTCAAACGGAAGGTCAAAAACCCGAAGGTAGCCATTGAAGGTAAAATAGTAGGTATAGTCTCCAAAACTCATTAGATATGCAGGATGCTCAACATCTTCAACAACAGTAGAGAGAAAGGGTTGGACAGGATCGTTGAAATCAAAGGACAACAAACTGCCCGCAAGTCCCGTAGCCAGAACCATGTTGCCGTACCTGACAAAGTGCTTTATGGGGGGAGAGTCCACCGACGTTATATACAAAGGTGTCAGTGGACGACTGACATCATAAACGGACAAGCCTCCACGCAAACCTGGAACCAGCAAATAATCATCGTAACGAATAAAACGGGAACCAATCGGCGAGTCAGGAACTTTCCCTAGCAAATGAAGATTGAAACTGGCATCCAGATCGTACAGAAACAGGGTCGTTTTGCCCAAAAACCCTTTAGACGAGGAAAAAACCACCAATTGAGAATTTTCAAAGAAAATGGCATCGGAGTCTTTAGGCAGTTCAACCTGTGCTAGTTCTTGTGGTTGCCCGGGCGTCTCAAGATCAAGAACAATCATCCTGCCAAACGGTGTCCCTGCTCTCTCAAGCAATAAAAAGGAAATCGGCCCCTGCATTTCCATATAGGTAACCCCCTGGTAGGGCAAGGGGCCTATCAACCTCGGCTTTTTGGGATTTTTACAATCAAAGACCTGTACCTGCTGATTCCCTGTTAACAGATACAGCATATGCCCACGGCGAAAAACTTTAAGAGGCGTACCAGGGAAAAACGCTTCTGAAACAATACCGACAGAGTAATCAACTATACTGGCAACCGCCTGAAGACCGTCGAAACCATCAGAAACTGTATCGGACTTACGAACATCATTGCGCCCTCTGTATTCCTTCCAAAATTGAGACACCCCCGGCAAAGAGCCATCAGCTGGCCCCAAGGGGAGTAACACTCCTGAGAATGGG
Organism: uncultured bacterium; assembly: GCA_965366475.1. Taxonomy (GTDB): domain Bacteria; phylum Desulfobacterota; class Desulfuromonadia; order Desulfuromonadales; family BM103; genus M0040. The sequence goes on from CBDUFN010000079.1 coordinate 5,028, forward strand.
CTGGTGCTTCCAATGGTCTCTAGCAGAGATTGGGCACTCTCAATCTCTGTCGAAAATGTAACTATAGGTTTTTTCCAGAAGAAGAGTTTATCGATATGACCTGGAGCAATCAGTAAAGTCAAAATAGCTGAGATCAGCAAGACGTAAACAGACAGTGCCACACTCAAATAAAGGACTTTACGTAACCGTATCTTCATAACTGTGAATCCATCAGGCAGATTCTATTTAAAGGATCAACCGTTATCAATGCTGCACCGATTCTGAAGTATGAGTCTTTGCCAGAGGTTCAACTCCGAGCCATTTAAAAAGAACGTCCTTCAGATCATTCTGCCTGAAAGGTTTACTGAGGAAGTCACTCATGCCGGCGTCAAGACATTGATCTTCGTCTTCGGCGCGAGCGTATGCCGTTAAAGCAATAATCGGCGTTTTCACACCTTGAGATCTCAATAAAGCTGTCGCCTTAAAACCGTCCATCTTTGGCATTTGACAATCCATAAGGATCAGATCAACCTCTTTATCCGCAAGAAAATCTACGGCATCCTGACCATTATCGACAATTGACAACTCAAGCCCCATCTGTTGCAACAAAATTGAGATAAGGCTTTGGGTTGTCGGGTTATCCTCGGCAAGGAGAATCCGCTTTGCCCCCAATGTTGTCGTAAGAGGTGTTATCTCTTGGACTTTTTCAACGAAGGGGATTTTCGGTTCTTTTTTCAACGGGGCAAGAGGCATTGTCAAACGTACGGAAAAAGTACTTCCTTCTCCGAGTCGGCTATCCACAGAGACCTCACCGCGCATCATGTGGACCAATTCCCTGGTAATAGCCAAGCCGAGCCCTGTGCCTCCATATTTTCTTGTTGTGCTGCTATCACCCTGGTCAAATGAATCAAAAATCCGCAGTCTAAGCTCTTCAGGAATACCCACACCTGAGTCCTTTATCACGAACAAGCAATCACATTCGCGAGATTCATCAGACTCTTTAAATATCTGCAAGGAAACTGAAACACAACCAGACTCGGTAAATTTGACCGCATTACCGACCAAATTCAACAAAACCTGACGCAAACGCCCGGGATCTCCCATAACATGCTGAGAGTCCTCAGGGGTTGTCACCATCAGATCAATACCTTTTTCTAAGGCATTCACTTTCATCAAACGTGTTACGTCTTCGGTCAGTTGCTTTATATCAATGGGAACAGGATCCAGATCGAGTCGTCCTGCTTCTATTTTTGAAAAATCGAGGAGATCGTTCAGGATGATCAGGAGTGCTTCACCTGACTTATAAATAGTATCCACAAGAGTCCGATCGGACTCTTTCAGAGACCTCTGCCTTAAGATATCAGCCATACCGAGCACACCGATCATCGGCGTACGAATTTCATGACTCATATTTGCCAGAAAGCGCGACTTAGCTAAAGTTGCCTCTTCGGCTTTTTCCTTCTCAGACTCCAGTGCTCGGGTACGGACCTGAACTTCCAACTCAAGATTTTTCCTGTGTCGCTCCAGCATCTGATCACGCTCTTTCAAGGCTCTCATCATTTCGTCAAAACCGTGAAAAAGTTGCTTGAACTCGTCATCGCTGTCACTAGGGGTAAAACCAACCATTCGCTTCTCTCGCGAAATTTGTTCCATCTGTGAAACAAGTTGTTCAACTGGCGCAGAGATATGGCGCTGTAAGCGAGAGCTCAGGAAATACGTAACGAGCATTGCAGTCCCCATCGAGAGGAGCCAACCAAGAGCCAGAAGAAGTTTTTGTTTACGGAGTTTAGTGAGCTCTAAACTAAGGTAAGAATAACCGACGTGGCTCCCTTCATACGTAATGGGAACAAAGTAAGCAAGACGACCTGAATCCTGCCAGAACTGCTCTGCGCCAGAAAGCATACCCTCTTCAATCTGTTGAGCCTCAAGCTTGATAAACTTTAAAGCTTCAGCCGAGTCTATGCGAGAGAAGCTGTTTTGTGAGCGAGAGTAACTAACCAAAGTTCTCCCGATAGGAGACAGAAGATAGGAAGAGACAACATCCTTTCGGGATGATAATGAATCAACAGTATTTTTGGCGGCAGGGAAATCCTTTACAGACAGGGAAAAGCGGGCATTGGTTGAAACCAGGTTGGAGAGAGTTAAAATGTCGTCGCGCGCCACTTTCTTCATCTGCTGAAACTCGACAAAGACAAATTGAGCAGAAGTCAAGATCATGACAAGCATACTTACCAGGAAGATAATGGCTGTCATTTTCTGTTGTACTGTGCGCGGCTTATTCAAAGGCATAGATTCCCGGCCCCCAATACCGGAACTTTTGGCGTGAAAACTCGAAGGATTTTATCAGCTTGGAGAATTAATGAAAAGAGAAACCTGACGAACAAAGGAGCCACTATTGAGAAGGATCTGCAGCAGAATAATCCTGCCCCCATTGGCACATCAATTTCAAAAGGGGCTCAAGGCTTTGCCCTCTTTCAGTTAATGAATATTCAACCTTAGGAGGAACCACAGGATAAACTTCACGATGCACTAAACCGTCCCGCTCCAATTCTCGCAATTGCTGGGTTAGCATTTTCTGTGTAACGGCATCTATTCGTCGCCTCAATTGGCTGAAACGTAAAGTTTTTTGGCAAAGGTGCCAAAGAATCAGTCCCTTCCACTTGCCACCGACCAAATTTAACGTAATCTCTACACCACAGCGATATTTTTTTAGATCTTCCAACGTTAGGGCCCCCATAATCTCTACAGTATACTTTAAGATACTATAGTACTTAAAAGTTGGTACTTGTGGAAACGATTACTACAAGCCTAATATAAACGTCAATCAATTTAATTCAACTGAAGGCAATAGACATAATCAACGAGAGAGCTTCACTCATCTACTTTCAAGGAAGGAATTTAAAAATGTCAGATCAATTCAAAGCAATGATCGTTGAAAAACATCCGGACAAAACATTTACCCGCAGTATTGGTACTCGTAAAATCAATGACCTTCCAGAAGGTTCGTTACTTGTAAAGGTTCAGTATTCTTCACTGAATTACAAAGACGCTCTCTCGGCAACCGGCAACCCGGGGGTTTCAAGAAACTTTCCACACACACCGGGAATTGATGCTGCCGGTGAAGTGGTTGAAGATACCAGTGGAACCTTCAAGCCAGGCGATCAGGTTGTCGTTACCGGCTGGGATCTCGGCATGAACACAGCGGGTGGCTACGGAGAATATATCCGCATTCCATCCGAATGGGCCATCGCTCTGCCCTCAGGGCTGTCTCTGCGGGACAGCATGATTCTCGGTACGGCTGGATTCACCGCAGGCCTTTCTGTGCATGCCTTGGCTGAGCGGGTGTCTCCTGAGGACGGCGAGATCCTGGTCACGGGAGCCACCGGCGGCGTTGGCTCTGTTGCCGTGGCAATCCTTGCTAAAGCAGGCTATAAAGTCGTTGCAGTGACCGGCAAGGCCGACCAGGCGGATTTTCTCAAAAGCCTTGGCGCCAGCGAAGTGATCAGTCGAGACGCGTTGATGGAAAATTCTGATCGCCCAATGATGAAAGAGCGATGGGCAGGTGCCGTGGACGTGGTCGGTGGAGAAATGCTGGCAGCGGTCCTCAAGTCAACCCGGTATGGCGGCACCGTCACTTGTTGTGGCTTGGTAGGCTCTCCAGAACTACCAGTAAACGTCTTCCCATTTATTTTACGTGGGGTCAGCCTCATGGGAATCGATTCTGTACAGAGCCCAACAGAACCAAGATTGGCGGTCTGGGCCAAACTGGCCAAAGAGTGGCAGGTTGACCTGGAAGCACTCGTCAGCGAAGTTGCAGTCGAGGATCTTGAAGCTTCGATCCAGTCCATTCTAAAGGGCGGACTACGCGGCCGGGTTCTGGTAAAACTCTGATTCAGGAACTGGTCTTTCCCGAAGAATTATGTCACTATCCAGCCCCGCCTACAGGCGGGGCTTTTTATTTGTGAGCGCGCCTATCAATCAGGCGTTAGTACGCTACAATTGATCTTCGTAATGACACCATGAAATGGAGTTCCTGATGAATAATGATCGCACCATGCCAGGCACACGCCTTGGCAATTTTATCGTTGAACAGAACCTTCCAGTTTCTGAACTCAACCTGACCGCAATCAGTCTGCGACATGAGCCCACCGGGGCAAGAATGCTGCATCTTGCCTGCGACGACCCCAATAATGTCTTTGCCGTTGGTTTCCGTACACCACCACCGGATTCAACCGGTGTCGCACATATTCTCGAGCACACAGTACTCTGTGGTTCACAGAAATATCCGGTTCGCGATCCTTTCTTTGCCATGCTCAAACGCAGCCTTAACACTTTCATGAACGCCATGACAGCTGCAGACTGGACTCTTTACCCGCTGGCCAGTATGAACCGTAAAGATTTTTACAATTTGATGGAGATATACCTCGACGCCACCTTTTTCCCTCTATTGCGGGAACAGGACTTCCTTCAGGAAGGTCATCGTCTCGACTTTAGTGACCAGGAGAATTCCGACTCTCTGGAAATCAAAGGGGTTGTTTTCAACGAAATGAAAGGTGCCATGGCAGACCCATCCTCTCTACTGGGCCGTCGTCTCAACGCAGCACTTTTCCCCACCTCTTGTTATGGAGAGAACTCCGGCGGAGAACCACTGGTTATTCCAGAATTGACCTGGGAAGAGTTACGCGCTTTCCACAAAAGCTATTATCATCCTAGTAACAGTTGGTTTTTCACCTACGGCAACCTGCCTTTAGAGGATCATCTTGAGCAAATAGAGACTCATGCCCTGAGCCGCTTTGACCGTCAGGACGTCACCAGTGAGATTTTACTGGAAGAGCGCCTGACCGAACCGCTTAGCAACACACAAACATTCCCCGTTGGCCCCTCTGACGAATTAACCGATTGCAGCATGGTGCAAATGGCCTGGTTGACCTGCCCGATCGAAAATACTTTTGAACGCGCTGCGATCGGCATTCTGGCAAACCTGCTGTTAGGTAACCCGGCCGCTCCCCTTTATCAGGCGCTCATCGAATCCGGTCTGGGACGGAATCTTTCTCCCGGTACCGGTTATCATGATGATTACCGGGACACCTTCCTGTCTGCGGGCCTGCAGGGCACGAATCCAGAGCAGTTGCAGGAGATAGAAACCTTGATCCTCGACACTCTGAAGACGATTTCAGAAACGGGCTTTCCGCGCGAACGCATCGACGCCGCATTGCACCAATATGAATTCGCTAATCGAGAGGTTACAGGAGACCAATACCCCTATGGTCTCGGCTTAATGATGCGCCTGTTTGGCCCTTGGATGCACGCCAACGATCCATTCAGCACCTTGATGATCAGTGAGAATCTTGAGCAACTCAGAACCGCTGCGAATGACACAGATTTTTTCCCACAATTAATTCGTCGCCACTTGCTCGACAACCCTCACCGGGTCACACTTCTCTTACGTCCTGACCCGGAACACGGTCAGCGAGAAGAGCAGGCCTTCAATGAGCATCTAAAGGAAATTAAAACGGCTCTCGACGAGAGCCAGATCGCTGAGATCAAGGCCAAGAACGCAGCACTCAAAGAGAGTCAGGAAGCTCCAGAAGATACCAGTTGCCTCCCCATCCTTGAACTGACTGATATTGAAGTCGAGGAGCACAAAACACCTTTCACCAAACAATCAACAAGCGGCTGTGAAACTTTCTGGTTCACTCAGCCGACCAACGGCATAACCTATCTGAACATGCAATTCGATGTTAGTAAGCTGGAGCCATCACTGCGGCCTTATCTGCCGGTATTTTGCGCTCTAATGCCGCAGATAGGAGCTGCTGATCACGACTACCTGACAATGTCACGGCGCATTACAGCCGGCACAGGCGGAATTCGGTTCGGCACCAATCTTCTGGAAAGCCCGCTCGATCTGGACACGATGAGACCTGCTTTGGAAATTAAGGGCAAGGCTCTCGATCGCAATCAAGGCCTCCTTTGTGAAATCCTGACCGACATGTTAACCGCACCGGACTTTACCGATCTCGGCAGACTCCGCACTGTTATCGGACAAGTTAGAGCCTCGATGGAAAATTCAATACCGGGGGCCGGCCATTCTTTTGCAGCTCGCGCGGCAGCCGCGTCACTGACACCAACAGCCGCCCTTCGCGAAGAGTGGAGTGGCATGACACAGGCACAAACGATTCAATATGCCAGCAACCTGAATGACGCCGGCATGGCGGATCTCTCTGAAAAGTTTAAAGCCATTGCCAAGGCCCTTTTTGTTTCAGCGCAGACGAGTGTTGCCATAACGGCTGAAAAGCTAGCCCAACAGAGCATAAAGCAGCCTTTAGAGTCATTACTTGCGGCGTTGCCAGAATCGACACAACAGCAACCAGGGCAAGCGACAAACTTCATACATCGGATAAGTGCAACAGGGTGGCAACATAATCTTCCTGTCGCTTACGTTTCTCGAGTCTTCCGTACTGTTCCATACACCCATCCAGATGCGCCAGCATTGATGGTTCTAGCAAAGTTGATGCGTGCTGA
>CBDUFN010000080.1:0-11449 GCA_965366475.1 uncultured bacterium
TTCTCTCGCGTCTTGATAGTGGAGAGGGAACTCTTGGAAAGTTGATCGCTGATCCAGCTTTGTACGATAACCTGAACCACACCATGATTAACCTGGCTGATCTCTCAGATCAAATCGTCTCCGGAAAAGGGACTCTTGGTAAACTTCTGGTTGATGACCGACTTTACGACGAAGCCTCTGAAACGCTCGCAAACCTCAACGAAATTTCTGACAAAGTTAATCAGGGCAAGGGCTCTCTTGGTAAGCTGTTGCATGATGATTCTCTCTATGACAATGCTAACGATAGCATGATGAGAATTAACAGCATTGCCAGTAAAATTGATGATGGCAATGGAACCTTAGGTCGTTTAGTCAACGAAGATGACCTTTATCGTGATGCAAAAACGACCCTGCATAAGGTCGAGAAGTCTGTGGATGGCATTAATGACACAGGCCCTCTTTCAGCACTGGGTGTGGTCTTAGGAACTCTTTTTTAAAATTTGTTTAAAGTTAGGTCCCGTTAACACGTTTATTGCATAGCCTTCAATATCTTCTTCTTTTATTGTCGTAATGCGTCTTTTGACGTAATTTGCTTACATATTTACACGGTATCGGGTGTTAAATGTGTTTAGCTTCACAACTGCAGGTCCGGGGGGACTTCGTGAAGCGTTTCATTCTTCTTGTTTCTATGGTTCTCGTTAGTAGTTGGCTTTTGATTCCTTCTAAAGCCATTGCTCTCGAAGAGCGTCTGATCGCTGTTGTCATGGCTAATTCCCAGCCAAGGTATCAAGACATTCATAGAACCTTCGTTGAACAGATAAAAACATCCTGTGATGCCGGATGCCGTATCTATGTACAAACTCCCAATGCAGACATCATGTCGTTACGAAACAGCGTAAGGAAAGCTGTTGCATTGGGAGCCGATTTGATAGTTACATATGGTCCTGCTGCTACTTTGGCCGCTCAAGCTGAAGCTCCTTCAATCCCAACTCTTTTTGCGGATGTTTACGATCCTGTTGCACTTTCTCTTGTCTCTGAAGATAAGAAGACCGGACGTCATATGTCCGGTGTTCGTGGAGATGCTCCAGTACAGGCACTTTTTAAATATTTCTTAGAATCGACAAGGGCCAAAAGCCTGGCAATCCTTTTTGATACGAATAGCCATGTCGCTCTGCTCCAAAAAAATATTCTTGAAGAGAGGTGCCATAAAAGGTCTGTAGCTGTTTCCCTGTTGCCTGTAGATGGTTCTGGAGACCATCTCTCTTCACTTAAAGATATACCTGCAGGCGTAGAGGGCCTCTTCCTGGCAAATAGTGAACACCCAGGGACGCATTTGGAACAAGTCTTGGCTTTTGCAGAGAATCTTCAAATCCCGGTGCTTACTCAACGTGACGGCGCAGCTGAATTAGGTGCTTTTATGGTTTTGGAAACCAATGCTGAGGAGCAGGGGCTAAAACTAGCTGAAATGGCGCAAAAAGTTTTATCCGGACAGAAGATCGTTGAGATACCGATGTATAAACCGCGACAGGTTTCCTTTGTTGTTAATCTTAAGGTCGCTAAAAAGTTGAATATCAATGTACCTTTCCAAACTCTTTCTATCGCATCCCGCGTCGTCCGATAACCTTTCGTCGGTCCCAAATACTTCTGATCTCTAAAAATATCAACCTAACCAGTAAAGAAGTATCGTTAAGGTGAAGGCGCTACACAGTGTGCTCAGCAGAATCGTTCCTGAAACAAGGTCTGGCCGCGTACCTGATCTGATTGTATAGAGAAGGGGCAGGACAGCAGAAGGTGTGCTGCTCTGCAAAATAACTATTTTTCTAGTTAACCCGTCTAAACCGATTAGATGTGTCAGAGCAATAGCCAGAATAGGGCCAACTAGCAGCCTGATCGTCGTAGCCAGACCGAAAAATCCCCAATTGTGATCGATCTTTGACACAGATAATTGCATGCCAAGCAAAACGAGCATCACTGGAATAGCGGCTTGCCCAAGAAGTTCTGTTGCTCTTAAGATGAATTCTGGAGGTTGCACGTTGAATGTTTTGAAGATTAACGCAAGCGCTACGCCATAGAAAATTGGAATTTTGAGAGCGCTCTTGATTGCTTCTTGCCATTTTCTCCCTTGCCCTTGAGCGATCACTATAGCCACTGTGCTTAAGGGGATATTGAAAAGAACAAAAATGATGATAGAAACATTAAGTGCAGGTTGCCCATAGGCGAAGAAGACGAGAGGTAGACCAAAGTTCCCTATGTTCATCATTGATGTTGTCAGAGTAAATGCTCGCGCTGTGTTCCCCTCAAAATTGCAATACCGTGAGATTCCGAACGAGATCAAACATAGCGTTGCTGTGTAAAGCACCATAAATAGAGCTAAAAGCCCAAGGGTGTCACTTTCGACATTTTGTTTCATCAGTGCAGAAAAAACGAGAGAAGGGGCGAACAGGAAAAGGGCGCTGCTGGCTAGTGAATGGAGATCGGTGCCTGATTTACGTGCAAAGACAAATCCTGCTGCAGCAATCAGGAAAACAGGTAGTATGACTTGTACAAAAAGCATATATTATTCCTGAAGAGGGTGAACATAGGCTCGTCATCTTCTGTGACTTTACCATTAATATCGCTCGACCCTAGCACACAAAATAAACGCCTGCCAGAGAGTCGCTATGCTTGTTGATGCCGATCACGTCCATGACGTTCTGTTGAGTTTACCTCACGTCAAAAGGCTCGCCTCCTTATGCAGAGATCGTGGCGCATACGTTGTTGGTGGAGCTATTCGTGACGCTCTACTCGACCTTCCGATTAATGATGTCGATATTATCTCTCCTGATGACCCGACCGATTTAGCAAAGAATTTTGCCAGGCAAATGAGTGGTAACTGGTTTTGGCTGGATAAAGACCGTAGGCAAAGCAGGGTCGTTTTCAATGCGGAACCTAACAGTCCTGATTTTGATTTTGCTCCTTTTCGTGCTCCAACCCTTGGTCAGGACCTTCTTGATCGTGACTTTACTATCAACGCGATAGCGATTTCTTTAAAAACAGATTCTATAGAAAATGAGCTCATAGATCCCTTGTGTGGAATTGATGATTTAAGGAACAACGTGCTGCGCATGGTTAGTAGCAGGTCTTTTACAAGTGATCCTTTGCGCATTATCAAAGGTATTCGTCATGCCTCAGTGCTTGGTTTCGAACCAGATCAAGAAACTTTATGCTGCATGCAACGCGAGGTGACAGGTCTCTATGGGGTTGCAGAAGAGCGTATCAGGCAAGAGATTTGGCGTGTTATTGCCAGCAAAAATGTCTCTCGAGGACTTCGACTGCTGTCTTCAAGCCTTGTGGGCAACTATCTGTTTAGCAAGAACTATTCATTGATGGCTGAGGAAATCGTTGCCCACTTTGACGCTTGTCGAGACAGGTGGGACACTTTAAAGCAAAGGTGTCCCATCATCAACGGTTGGCTTGCCAATGAAGTTGAACAGGGGCTGAGTTGTGAAACTCTTGTTTTGTGGACATTGATGCTTGCCCGAATCGATCAAAGTTTACCTGACAAGCTAGCAGATGAGTGGATGTTGAGTCGAAAAGCGAAGACGAATGTCAAAGGGCTTTCTGCTGTTGACGTAAGAAGGCTGGATGATCTTGCAAATGTCTACCATTCTGGACGTGCATTTTCTCGGTGGGCTCTTAAAACCGGTGTCGACCCCAAAATATTATTGTTAACCCTTGCTGTTACCGGTTCGGATTTTCATATGAATTTAGTAGCTTCTTGGATTTCTTTGGTTGATTCTTTAGATGAAAAATTACCTGAAGACTATGTGAATGGTCATTGGTTGCGTTCAGAGTTAGGCTTGCAAGATGGTCCTGAAATGACTAGAGCTCTTACTCTGGTTAGAGAGGCTGAAATTTCAGGTAGCGTTAAGAACGAGGGAGAAGCCCGGAATCTGCTTATTAAACATTATAAGAATATGAATTGACAAAGAAGAATATGGATTGACAACCCGATTTTTAACGCCCTATAATCACGCCCTGTTTGCGGGAATAACTCAGTGCTAATGTGTCTGTTTTTCATGATAATGTTCGCGAGTTTGAATCCCGATTTTCGCTCCAATAATAACAAAGGGTTGGCATCGCTCGTCTGGCTCTTTTAGCTCCTGGAGAGGTAACCGAAATGTTTGAAAAAGTACAAATTGCCCCCCCCGATCCAATCCTTGGTTTGACCGAGTTGTTCAAGGCAGACCCAAACCCTAACAAGATCAACTTGTCTGTCGGTGTTTATCAGGATGCCAGTGGCAAGACACCAGTTTTGGATACGGTAAAAGAGGCTGAAAAGAGAATTTTTGTTCAGGAGAGCTCAAAGGGTTATTTGCCTATGACCGGCGAGCCGGCCTACTGCGCACAGGTTCAGGTCCTTTTGTTTGGCGACGGGCACGAAATCATAGCAGGCAAGCGTGCGGCTACCGCTCAGTGTCCTGGTGGTACGGGCGCGCTACGAGTCGCCGGCGATTACTTGAATATCGTTCACCCCGGTGCCAAAATCTGGTTGAGCAACCCAACCTGGGCAAACCATAACACCATCTTTGAGGCCGCTGGCCTGACCTGTGAGAAATACGACTACCGTGATCCTGCGACCAATGGTTTGGATTTCGATGCCATGTGTGCTTCGATCAAGACGATCCCGAAAGGAGATGTTATTCTCCTGCACGGTTGCTGTCATAATCCGACCGGCATCGATCCTACCCCGGAACAGTGGGCTACGATCGGTGACCTGCTGTCGGAGAATGGTGTCTTGCCTCTCGTCGATTTTGCTTATCAGGGACTCTCTGAAGGCATTGAAGAAGATCGAGCCGGACTTCTAGAATTAACCAAGAAGGTCAAACAGATGCTGATCTGTTCGAGTTTCTCAAAAAATTTCGGACTCTATCGCGAAAGAACCGGTGCCTTGACCGTTGTTGCTGACACTCTTGAGCAAGCGACCACGGTCATGAGTCAGGTCAAGTTGCGGATCCGTTACAACTATTCAAATCCTCCTTCTCATGGTGGTCAGATCGTTGCTACCGTACTGGGAGACAAAGAACTCAGGGCCAAGTGGCTCGACGAAGTTGCCGGTATCCGAAATAGAATCAATGAGATGCGTCATCTGTTTGTCAAAACACTCAAAGAGAAGGGCGTTCAACAGGATTTCTCTTCGATCATTGAACAGCGCGGCATGTTCAGCTTCTCCGGTCTGACCAAGGATCAAGTTGAACAGTTGCGCGAGAAATACTCCATCTATATCGTTGGCTCTGGCCGAATCAATGTCGCCGGAATGACACCTGACAATATGGATCGCCTCTGCGAAGCTATTAAATCTGTTCTTTAGCCTAGTCGTTCAATTGATTAAAAGCGCCTGTCGTAATTGTCCGGCAGGTGCTTTCATTAGTTCAACATACTTGCAGGAGGGAGCACCTCTCCATTCAGCTCTCTCTTGAATTCTGGTGGACATTGAGTGGGGTTGTTGGTATATACAACCTCGGACACTCGATAAAGAAGGCTGGTAAGAGCAATACGGTCACTGTCTTTATTTAAGTATCTGAAATTACATGCGGGAATAACTCAGTGGTAGAGTGTCAGCTTCCCAAGCTGATGGTCGCGGGTTCGAATCCCGTTTCCCGCTCCACACTTCCAAAGGACAGTCGTAATCGGCTGTCCTTTTTTTGTCAGCATCAACCAGAACCCTTCTTTTTGTTCACTTTATATCTTCTTGACGAAGGGTACTGTACTGATATGTTATTATTACAGTTGCTCAGATGAGTGTTTGTAACTATATGTTTTCTTTTGAATAACCTTGTCGCTTTCCGGTAACGTACCAACTTGTTAAAATCGGATATGTAGAGAGATGACCATGAGCCAGATAGCTTGTCACAAATGTGATCTCGTTCACGATTTGCCCAACATGTCAGAGGGTTCCGCTGCTTACTGTGTTCGTTGCGGATCTGTTATTCTTCGCACCAAAATCGATACTGTTAACAGAACCCTTGCTTGGACGATCTCGGCCTTTGTGCTCTTTCTTGTGGCAGTCACCTTCCCCTTCTTGAGTATTAATAGTGGTGGTATAGATCGTCATACGGCGCTACTGACAGGCATCCGTGAAATCCACCTTCAAGGAATGACGAGTTTGTCTTTTCTCGTATTGTTTACCTGTGTGCTTGCTCCAATCCTTCAGATGTTGGGTCTGCTCTATGTGTTTGTCCCTTTGAAACTTGGCGTCAAAATGCGATCAACGCCTTTTGTCTTTAGACTGTTTCAAAGAATTCAACCCTGGAGCATGATGGAAGTCTTTATGCTTGGCATCCTAGTGGCTCTTGTCAAACTTGGCGAAACGGCAACGATACTTCCGGGTTTGGCTGTCTTTGCTTTTGGTCTGTTGATTTTCGCCCTTACTTTTGCTGTTTCTTCTATTGATATCCATTATGTTTGGACACGACTTGAGGCTTCGACAGATGTCTAAGTTCGCTACTGCGCGACAACTGGGTTTAGTTCTCTGCCACGATTGTAATCTGCTTGTTGCATGGCCAACCAAAACTGGTGATGGGAGAGCTCTTTGCCCTCGATGTCATTCCCCGCTTCATCAGCGTAAACCGAATAGTCTCACGCGAACATGGGCTTTTGTTCTTGCTGCAACCATCTTATATATCCCTGCTAATTTGTTTCCTATTATGATCACAACCTCCTTTGGTGATGTTCAGGCAGACACTATCTTAAGTGGTGTTATTCATTTTTTAAAAACAGGATCTTTCGGGATTGCTATCGTGATTTTTGTTGCGAGCATCATAATTCCATTGGCCAAAATCCTTGTATTGTCCTTTTTACTTCTTTCTGTACATTTCAGACTCACCTGGAGACCGAAAGATCGTACCTTGTTGTATCGAGTCACTGAATATATCGGACGATGGTCGATGATTGATATTTATGTTGTTACTATTGTCGTTGCTTTAGTTAAATTAGGAGCTCTGGCTAATGTTGATGCTGGTCCCGCCGCGGTTTATTTTGCTGCAGTTGTTGTTCTGACGATGCTCGCTGCCGAAAGTTTTGACCCGCGCTTGATATGGGATGTTATAGAGGATAATCATGAGCATGAATAATTCAGACAAGAACAACTTTGAGCGTGCACCTGTTGCAGAAGTAAGGTCCGGACGAAACCTTTCAGTTATCTGGGTCGTGCCTATTGTAGCCATGTTTATTGGTGGCTGGTTGGCTCTCAAAGCCTGGTCGGAACAGGGACCAGTCATAACCATTGCTTTTGAAACAGCGGAAGGTCTCGAAGCAAATAAAACCAAAATCAAGTTTAACGATGTTGAAATTGGACTTGTCAGCAAGATCGAATTAAGTGATGACCTTGAGGGCGTTGTCGTGACTGCTGAGATGAAAAAAGATACTGAGAAGTATATGCGAGAGAACACTCGCTTCTGGGTTGTCAGGGCAAGGGTTGCCGCTGGTGAAGTCTCTGGTCTTGGGACCTTGTTTTCAGGCGTTTATATTGGGTGTAACCCTTCAACAGAAGGCAAGAGCGTTAAACAGTTTCGAGGCCTTGAAAAACCACCTGTTGTCACCACTGGAATGCCAGGACAACACTTTCTCCTCGAAGCTGAAAACCTCGGGTCTCTTGACGTTGGCTCACCTGTTTATTATAGGGGGGTCAAGGTTGGCCAGGTTGTTGAGTATGGATTTGATGAGCTGGTTGAGGCCGTAAATATACGGGTTTTTGTTAATGCTCCTTTCCATGAAAAAGTCCATAAAAACACGCGTTTTTGGAATGCCAGCGGGATTGATTTGAACTTAGACACGGAGGGCGTAAGCATTGACACTCAGTCGCTAGTGTCAATTCTTCTAGGTGGAGTTGCTTTTGACCTGCCTAGTCACATGGTTTCAACTTCGCCTGCCGAGCAAGGGCAGATTTTTCAACTTTATGATAACCACGAAAATGTCGATGAGCGCTCTTATTCGGTTAAACAATATTACCTGATGTATTTTGATCAAAACGTTCGTGGCCTTGCCGTTGGTGCTCCCGTGGAGATCCGTGGAATCAGGATAGGTGAAGTTGTAGATATCAAACTTGAAGTGAATGTTGATGATGTGTCTGCTCGCGTGGCAGTCCTTGTTCTGGTCGAGCCTGAACGTATTGATACTCTTGTGGAGGGGAAAGTCACCTTAGAAGGTAATTCAAGGCAAAAAACTTTAGAGGTCGCATCAGAGAACGTTGCCGGGTTGGTTAGCAAAGGGCTGCGAGCTCAACTTAAAAATGGGAACTTGTTGACAGGGCAGCTCTATGTAGATTTTGACTTCTATCCTGAGACCGTTCCTGTAAAAATCACACAACACAATGGCTATAGCGTACTTCCTACTTTACCCGCACCATTCGAACAGATTACTCAGCGAGTAAACAATATTCTCAAGAAGGTTGAGAGGCTCCCACTCGAAGAGATAGGCGCTGACCTTCATGGTACAATAAAATCTCTGCAGAGAACTCTTGCTGCCGTTGAAGAGGCAGCGGGTGGCGTCTCTGAGGATGTTTTACCTGAGTTGAAATCAGCTCTCGGCGAATTTCAGTCGACCATGAGTGGGTTAGATCAATCTCTTGGTCCAGACTCAGGCTTGAGTTACAACGCTCGAAATGTGCTGGATGAAATGACGACAACTCTGCGTTCCCTGCGTACACTGATTGATTATGTTGAAAGCAACCCACAGGCAATTATCTTTGGCAAGGAGGCTGAATAGTGAAAACTGTACGTTCTCCGTGGTCTCTCTATGGACTCTTTTGTTTTTTAACCTTCCTTTTGTTCTGTCTTAGCAGTTGTGTGGTTAAGTCCTCGCCCGTGTCTTACTACAAGTTGTCCGCGATGAACGCTAACCAAGCCATTTCTATCGTTCCTGAAGATCTTGATGTGGCCCTTGGAGTTGGACCCATTACACTCCCAGAGTATTTAAAAAAATCCCAGATAGCAGTCAGTAGAGGCGGCAATCGTTACACCTTTGATGACTCACATCGTTGGGCTGGAATGCTTGAAAAAGATATTGCTTCTGTTGTTGCCAGCAACCTTGCGCTGATGTTGGATACGGACAGGATTGACCTTTTTCCATGGAGGCAATACTTCGTCCCAGATTATCAAGTTTTGGCAAATATTGTGCAGTTTGACAGTGATCTTGAAAATGTTGTGACATTGAGTGTGCGCTGGACAATCGTAACCCCTAAAGGCGGCGAGGTATTGGCCACAGGCAAAAGTGAAATTATTAAAAAACTGTTGCAACCAGATTATACTGCCCTTGTCAGTGCAGAGAGTCTCGCTCTCGGATCTTTCAGTAAAGAACTTGCTGAAGAGTTGAAAACATTGATTTTACAGAATAGGTGACAACTTTACTCCTTGAGTAAATAAGACCCAGTAAAACTTCTTTGGCAGGGTTTCAGTTTTATATGGAATCCTGTTCATTTATCTGTTTTATTAGCCGCCGTATGTTGCCTAGAATATTTCCATCATGTTAACTTGCTTGGAAGAGACTTTTTATGATGAATAGTGAAATTAAATGTCCTCAGTGCAAAAAATCCGTCTCCTGGAAAGAGAATCCGGATAGACCATTTTGTTCGGAACGTTGTCGTCTTCTCGACCTTGGACAGTGGGCTGATGAATCTTATCGGGTTGCCGGGCCATCTCAAGAAGAATGGACCGACGATAACGTTATCTCCATAAATGAAAACAAACATTTGAAAGGCCATAATTAATGTATCGCTTGATGATAAAAACTTCGTTTGCCGCCGCACATAACTTGATCAACTACCAAGGTGATTGTGAGAATCTTCATGGACACAACTGGAGGGTTGAGGTCACTGTTGCAGCAAAAGAGCTGGATGAAGCAGGGCTTGGTATTGATTTTAAAATACTCAAAAAGCAAACAAATCTGCTTCTTGACGAACTGGATCACAAGTATCTGAATGACCTGAGTCCCTTTAAAAGTGAAAGCCCCTCATCAGAAAATATCAGCCGCTATCTTTTTGAGACTTTGAGCGGAACGTTGAATAACGACAATATTACTGTCGAGCAGATTAATGTATGGGAATCGGAGAATGCCTGTGCCAGTTACAGACTCGATTGATGCACCTTTAATCGAAATATTCTCTTCCATGCAAGGGGAAGGTGTGCTGATTGGTTGTCGTCAAATTTTTGTACGCTTTGCCGAATGCAATCTTTCCTGTGATTATTGTGATACCCCATTTCAGGCTGGTCCCACTTGTCAAATTGAAACTGGTCCTGGGACAGGTTTGTTTCAAAGCCTTGATAACCCGGTTAACCTCTCGGACGTTACTCGACTTGTCTCTCAATGGCAGAAGTTGAGCAACAACGTACACCATTCTGTAGCTCTTACAGGAGGGGAACCGCTACTTCATGCTGATCTTCTTAAGCTGTGGCTTCCTGACCTTCTCCCTGTGTTACCAGTCTTCCTTGAAACAAACGGTACGTTACCTGGAGAACTAGAAAAAATAATTCATTTGATTAATTGGATATCAATGGATATCAAAGGTTCGGCTGTTACTGGGGTTCCGACCCCATGGGTTGCTCATGCTGAATTTCTGGCTTTAGCCGGAGAACGCCTTTGCCATGTAAAGTTAGTTGTCGATGAAAGCACGACTGATGCTGAACTTCTTGAATCAGCCAGTCTCGTCAACCGTTACTCTCCCAAAACCCCGTTCATTCTACAGCCAAGAACTCAATCTTCTCGGTCATCTCTCAGCGGGACAGCATTACTTGAACTTCAAGCAAGTGCTGCGTCTGCACATTCAGATGTTCGCATTATCCCTCAAATTCATCCTTGGTTAGGTGTTGCATAGACTCCGAAGCGCTTGACCAACGGCATTCATCGTATATTCTTATTTAATACGTCTAGTTAAGCATGTCTTAGTTTGATTTTTTTGATTTGAATAATCGACTTCTTTGATCATAAATTGTTTCTAGAAACAGGTTTTTTAATCGGGCGTTTTCCAAGAGGTGAACTATGAAAATAACCGGGTTTCGTATCGTTTTTATTGCCGTTCTCTGCATAATCCTTGCGCCTTTTGCTGTCGCTGAAGAAATTCTCATAGCAAAAGTTTATCGTGATTACCCTGGATATATAGAGACACCGACTTGCCCAAACCCAAGGGTCACTTCTTCTAAAGTTAAACATCCTGTTGTAAGAGATCAGACTGCAGATAGCGTTGCTATAGAGAGTACTTCAGCAAAGGTCAGGGCAAAAAAAGTCTATCGTGACTACCCTGGCTATATGGAAGTGCCAACATGCGTTAATCCGCGTATGGCTCCTTCATATGTAAAACATCCTGCGGTGAAGGAAGACTCTTCGGAAATAAATACCTCAGAAAAAATTACGGCAGAGAAGCTTGCTGCTGAAAAGATTGCTGCTGAGAAGCTTGCAGCTGAGAAGCTTGCAGCTGAGAAGCTTGCAGCTGAGAAGC
>CBDUFN010000081.1:0-11387 GCA_965366475.1 uncultured bacterium
GAACACTAGATCGGTACTCGATTCACCCGGACCGGCCGATGCGTACATATACGCTGACAGACAGCGAGCCGACTGGGACTCGACCAAGGCTTTGCGGTAATTGCATTTACCAAGGGTTTCAGGGCTTGCAGAGAGATTAATCAGCAGGGTTGCGCCAGCGGCAGCCATGGCGCCACTCGGGGGACTGGCAACCCAGGCATCTTCACAAATCTCGATACCAAAGAGACAGTCTGGCATTCCATCAACATCAAAGAGCAGGTCGGTTCCGAATGGTGGGGCTTCATCGAGCCAGGTCAGCTGATCGTCAACCAGATCGACAGCGCTGGAGAACCAACGCTCTTCATAAAACTCCTGAGTGTTTGGCAGATAAGTTTTGGGAACCACGCCACAGATGCGACCATGACTCATGACCACTGCGGCATTGAAGAGTCGTCCAGACTGACGAACCGGTGCACCGACGATCAGAATCATGCCGGTCTGTTCACTCAGTGCGGTTAAGGTTTTGAGACCTTCACGAACGTTTTCCAACAGGCTCTGTTGATAGAACAGATCACCACACGAATATCCGGTCAGGGAAAGTTCTGGGAAGACAATCAGCTGTACACCTTGATTGGCGGCCTGCAGGGTGGCTTCTTCGATCGCAGCCAGGTTAAAGGAAACATCGGCAACCTTTAATGCCGGAGAGACCGCTGCAACACGAATCATCCCCAACTCTCGCAGTAACATTGTCACCTCAAACCTCCTTACAGACGAGCTTGTCCGTAGAAACAATTGAAAGAATTACATTTTAAGGGGGAGCAAAGGAAAAAGCAATCGGAACAGCGCGTTGCCCAGAGTTGCCATAACGTAAGCGACAGCTCTAAAACCTTGTCGTCACAACGGCCAGAAAAACAGATGACGCTTGCACTCGTTCACGACTCCTATATTCCGATCAGGTTATCGATGGTTGAGCAGTTATTACAATGCAGAGTACAGCATGTCAATGCAATCTATATTACAAACCTGGTCAGATGAGTTTTTTGCCTGTCCTTTCCTTGACGAAAAAGCCCCTTAGAGGTACTTTTAAGTTGTGTAATTTTATGTTGCGGACAATTGTTCGCTTTGATGCTGGAACAATGAGGGAGGGGTTGTGCTTTACGCACGACACTTCCTTTTTGTTTTTGGGGTATATTAATGGTGAGTGAAAGGCCTTCATTGTTTATTTAAACCGCCTGCACCGTTCCAATATCGGTCGGCGGTTTTTTTGTTACAAAGGGGACCCTCTCCAGATCGTTTAACTTTTGTGAAAGGCTTTTCTTTGCCTTTAAGGGCTAGCTCTTGGATGGTGACAAAGAAAAAACCGGCTTAAATCTAGACACCAAGGTGTTGTCTGAGTTTATTTATGCTCTCAACATCGCGCGTCGTCAGATTCTCTCATATCCTCCAGGGCATCCGATCATCAACGCTGCGGCTGAAAAGTTGCTTGCCTTGATGCCTCAGATGTTTGAGTTTCGCTCTGATATTACGATCGGAATCGCACGAGACACGCTGTTAGTCGGCAACCAGGCGTTAGACAATACAAACCCAATTTATCGCGACTTTGCCAAAAACCTTTTTGATGCAAAAGTGGCGTCTCTGACCATCAACAGTGATGTCACCGCCGCTGAAATCTGCAAGTTTTTCGAGCTCTTACGCTACAAACCTGAGGATCTGTCCGATCGTGGTGGCCTCCATCGCGTCCTGACTCTTTCCAACATTAAGGGTCTCTCGGCTCAAGGCATCGATTTCGGCGCATTTCATGCGACGGAAGTTGACGAAGTCCACGCTCCAAAATCAAAGCTAATTGAAGACGAAACGGTGGTCTTGTGGAAATCTTTCGTTGGTGGTCTGGTTGCGGGAACACTCGACCCTAATGGAGAAAAGCTTGCTCCTGGAGCTGAGCTCGACCCTGAGTTGCTGGCTGAGATCATGAATCAAGAAGAGGGTGTCGAAGGACAAAATCTGGTCCGTAATTACGAAGAAGCGATCACCTCTTTTCTTAAAGAAACCGACCGCGACAAACTTCAGACTCAGGCTTGCCAGGAGACTCTCGGGCGACTTGGCGATCTGGTCGGCAACCTTAAGCCTAACCTGCGTCAGCGGTTCCTGAACAGCACTCTGAAATCTTGCTCAGGTCGACAAGAGATGGCCGGCGAGGTTCTTTCCCATTTTCCTCAGGCCCAGATCCTTGAAGCCATGGAACAAGTTGATTCCGAACAGTTGGAGATACCCCAGTCTCTCATGGATGTCCTCGGAAAACTGGGACAACAGAAAAGTGGAGAAACTGGCAGCAGTCGTATCGCCGGAAAAAGGGTGCGCTCATCCGACGAGACAGCAGTGCTCCTTGGCCAATTGTTCAGCGCCGACCAAGCCGACAAGTTTGTTCCTGATGACTACCAGGATGCTCTGTCTGTTTTGGCTGCGGCTGAAACTTTGCCCGGTCTGGCTCGCAAACAGGTCGATGAATTGGTTGAAACGCTGGATGGTCACGCGGTTGAAAGGCATCTCTGCAACGTGATGTTCGACCTCCTCGACCGCGGTGTAGACAAGGTCACAATCAACGCAATCAGCCGCAACCTGGAAGAGCTGATTTTCTACTTCCTGGAAACCGGCGATTTTGTCTCACTTATCAGTGTTCATGATCATTTGTCACGTCACGCTCGCCAAGTTGAAGAATGGCTGGAAACGCCCGAAAAATCAGCCTTGCACCTCTATTCCAGTGAAGAGTTTGTTGAACATGTTCTGGACGGCCTCGACACTTGGGGTAAGGCCAAGTACGGATCAATTAAGAGCCTCATAAAAAGAGTCAAGGCACCATTTGTGGCCCCGCTGCTCGAACTTCTGGTTCAGGAACCCAGTATGTCAAAAAGGCGCTTGTTCATGGAGTGCCTGCACGTCATCGGAGCTGACGCGCGCGAGCAGATAGAAGCCAGATTACATGATCGTCGCTGGTTCTTTGTCCGCAATCTGGTGATCTTGCTACGTGGAATGGAAGACCCGACCGTGCTGAAGCCTTTAGGGAGGCTGGTCGGTTATGCGAACCCTACAGTCCAGTTCGAAGTTATGCGGACCTTCATCCATTTCAATGACCCGCGTGCCGACCGCTACCTTTTAAAAGAACTTGATAGCAAAGACCCTGGTGTTTTGGTCAACGCCGCACGGCTGGCAACCAACAGTAAAAGCCCTCAAGTCGCAGCTAAACTCTCCGAGGTTTTAAACCGCAAGCTACTTAAAGAAACTGACGAAAATGTAAAAAGCGTTGTCATTAAGGCGCTTTCCGAAATGGCTCTCCCGGAAGCACTGCCAGGATTGAAACAGTTCCTGAACAGCCGTAGTTTACTGCAAAGTTTGCAAGGAAACACCCTCAAGATCGAAGTGATTAAAACTCTGGGACGATATGACTCGCCGGATGCGGTTGATCTGGCGGAAGAAATTTATCGTAAATACTCAGGGGAGATGGCCCGCGCCGCAGGCCAGGTTTGTATGCAAAAAAGAGGGAAATTGCCATGGACCTGAATCGTTTAAACGCTGTTGACCATTGCTTACGTCATTTGACTACGGCGATCTCGACCTCCAAACTTTACTCTGCTGACCACAAGCAGGTCAAAAAACTCTGTAAAATGGCTCATTCTTCTCTTTTGGAAGCGATGGCCGATCAGGAAAGCCTCTCCCTGATCCGGGTCGATGAACAACTTGCAGTCGATGAGCATCCACTTGAAAAATCAATGTATATAGAGCGTTTTGCCCGCCTGATCAAAATGAGTGGTATCGGCCACATTAAGTTTTCTCGTAATGTGACGCTCGAAGAGCTGCATGCTCTTCTTGCCAGCCTGTCAAGCTCGGGGAAGGTCTCGCAAAGCAGTGAGAATCTTCGACTCGGACAAGTTGAAGTTCGTCATCGTTCGGCCCGCAAGTTCTCCAACTCTTCCGGCTCCGGGCAGAAATCAGACACCAAAGCTGACGATCAGAAAGTCGATTCAGACCTGCTTAAAAGAGGCGTTGACAGTAATGTCCTGATTGAATCTGCGCAGATTCTTGAGAACATCAGCAGCGAGGAACTGGCCCGCGTTATGGAGGTTTACGAGGCTGTGCAGAGTAACCGCCGCTTACAGGTGGTTGGCCTCTCTGAGATTGTTTCCGGATTTATCGATGTCTTTGCCGGCTACGCTGATCCTTTGTTGACTCTTGTTCCGTTGCGCAACATGGACGAGTACACGTTTACACACTCCCTTAACGTTTGCCTGCTGAACCTTGCCCAGGCAACAGCACTTGGTATCGAAGGACAAATGCTTCATGATATCGGTCTGTCGGCTATGCTGCATGATGTTGGTAAACTTTTCATTCCAGAAGAGGTTCTAAACAAGCCCGGCAAGCTCGATGAGAAAGAGTGGGCATTGATGCAGACGCATCCGGTTCGAGGTGCTGAATACCTGCTCGACAACCCAGGTGTTCCGCGTATGGCGGTCCTCAACGCTTACGAACATCATTTACGCTTTGATCTCAGAGGCTATCCTCTCGTAAAGAATGAGTGGAAGCAGAACCTTTGCAGCCAGATTACCAGCATCTCTGATATCTACGATTCATTACGCACGAAAAGACCCTATCGAGAGCCTTTGCCGCTTGATGTCGTTCTTTACAATATTGAGAAATTGACGGGATCGCAGTTGCACCCCTTACTTGTTGAGAACTTTCTGCGATTGATGCAAAAGGTAGAACCACTAAAATGATGAGTGAACAGGACTCTGCCCATCGTTGATCTTTTATTTTACTATAACCTCACAGTCATTACCTGCTTTAAAATTTGCCCTTCAGACCTGACTTCTTAGAGCTACAAATCGAAGGCACCAGGAATGTGCTCAAGCTGTAGATCGTCACCATACGCGGTAATGGCAATGACATCGAAACGAGGCTGCAGGCCCTGGTCACCCTGATCGTTCAAGTACCACTGAGCGGCCCGAATGATCTGCCGTTGCTTACGTGGCCCTACCGCTTCAGCCGGAGATCCAAAGGCCTCACCACGTCGGGTTTTCACTTCAACAAATAGGATAAAAAACTTATCGCGAGCCACCAAATCGATCTCACCAACCGGAGTATTCATATTCCGTTCAAGTATCTTAAACCCGTTGCGCTTAAGATACTGAGCGGCAGCGTCTTCTCCTTGTCGACCTAGCGCTAATCGATCCTGTGTCATCGCGACTCACAATGCTCTTTGACACCGGCAAAGGATCGTCGATGACAAACACAGGGGCCGTGTTTGGCAACCGCATCACGGTGAGCCTGACTACCGTAACCCTTATGACCTGCAAAGCCGTATTCGGGAAAAAGACGATCGTACGCAACCATAATTCGATCACGCACGACTTTTGCGACAACCGAGGCAGCGGCAATAGACAAAGAACGGGAATCACCTTTTTTTAAAGTCTTCTGCTCGATCAATGTTGGAATAGGGGTAATGCCATCCACAAGAAGAAAATCCGGGGAGACAGAGAGTCTGGCAATAGCTCGAGACATACCCTTCAAGGTTGCCTGAAGGATATTTATTTCATCCACTTCATCAGCACGGCTGACACCAATACCAACAGCAATTGCCTGCTCATGTATAAGCGGATAAAGCTGATTGCGTTTTTTTTCAGAAATCAGCTTGGAATCATTCAACCCTGGCAGGTCGAAATTATCAGGGAGAATCACCGCAGCCGCCACCACTGGACCGGCCAACGGACCCCGACCAGCCTCATCGATTCCGGCAACGGCACGATAGCCCTGACGTTTTGCCATCGCTTCGAAAAAAAGTTGGGATTGTTCTATGTCCGGAAAGAGCTCCATTGATCATCACCTGGGCAAGAGAGGTCAACAGTATTAGCGGATTTTGAAAGGCAATTCAACAAAAAGAAAAGCCCCGACTTAAGACTAAGACGGGGCTTGAGAAACTCTTTTGGTTGCGTTTTAGCGCTGGCGGATCTCTTTGATACGAGCAGCTTTGCCTTGCAGGTTACGCAAGTAGTAAAGCTTGGCACGACGTACCCGGCCAACCATCATAACGTCAACTTTATCAACACAAGGTCCGTGCAAAGGGAAGACTCTCTCAACACCCATGCCGTTGGACACTTTGCGTACGGTAAATGAAGAGCCGACGCCGTTGTTATGACGCTTAATGCAGACACCTTGAAAGACCTGGATGCGCTGTTTATCACCTTCTGTGATCTTAACGTGCACACGCAGTGTATCCCCCGCTTTGAACTGAGGGACATCTTTTCTCATATTTTCCATGCCGATGTAATTAATAACGTTCATCGTTTTTAGCCTCCTGATGTAAAGCGAAGAGGATATTTACCGTAAGAGCCGCCAGAGAGTCAAGTCAAAAAGTCATTTTTACACAACAATTATCATCTTTTCAAACCAAGACAATACGGTAGATGAAACCGGACATCAAAAGTACCCACAAGACGGTTACAATCTAAACAAAAGTGAGTTCAATTAATCAAGGAAAAGATCTGGGAAAAGGTGCGCATCAGACTTTTCTGCATATCCGGAAAAATCAGTGATACCCTCTTCAGCGAGAACATCTTCATCGATAAAAAAGTTGCCCGTGCAGTTCGTACTTTTTCTACAAAAAATAGCATGTGCGGCATCGGCAACGATTTCTGGACGACGGCAATTATCTTTTGGAACCAAGCCACCCAACATTGCCAATGCGTCGGTATTGATGACAGTTTTGGGCCAGAGAGCATTTACGGCAACACCACCTGAGCGAAACTCTTCAGACAACCCCAAAACACACATACTCATGCCATATTTTGCAATTGAATAGGCCAGATGGTCTCGAAACCATCGTGGTTTCATATTCAAAGGAGGCGACATCATGAGGATATGTGGATTATCACTTTTCTGCAGATAAGGCAGTAACGCCTGAGAAGCGGCAAAGGTGCCACGAGCGTTCACCTGATTCATCAGGTCATAACGCTTCATCGGTGTTGAAAGAGTTCCGGCAAGATAAATGGCACTGGCATTGTTCACCAGGATATCAATCTGTCCAAAACGTTCAGCAGCTTCAGCTGCAGCCTTCTGCAGACTTAGCTCATCACGGACATCAACAACCAGGGGCAGGGCGTTACCACCCGCCTCTTCAACGTCTTTCGCCGCAGTGTAGATTGTTCCGGGAAGTTTCGGGTGTGGCGTCGTGGTTTTTGCTGCAATCACTATATTCGCACCATCTCTTGCTGCGCGCCTAGCAATAGACAAACCGATGCCGCGACTTGAACCGGTTATAAACAGGGTCTTACCTTTAAGATGAGACATTGCATTCTCCAAACATGTTGACTTTAAACAACCGAAACATTTAAGGCTCAGTTAAGCGATGAGCGAATAGCCAACCGGGCCAGCATCGTTTGCATTTCATCAAAAACGCGACTGACCTGGCTTGGATCAGTGTAATAGAAGAAGAACCAGTAGCCTTCCACGTAGCCGACGATACCCACAAACTTCACCGGAAGCCCATGCCGTTTATAGTTGGCAACCAGCTTAAATGCGGACGGTGCTCCTTCCACCTCAGCAGAAGAAACCTCCCAGACAACCTCCGAAACATCCTCTTCACCTTCCAGACTCTGTGCTGCATATTTAGCTGAATTCCGTAGAGCACGAGAAGTGGGAGCCGAAGCCCCTGGATCAAGAGCGCTGAAATCTACATCCAGGTGAGCACCACTTTCAGCATGATAGATCGTAGCTTCATTGGTAGCCATGCGCTTCCGTGTGACCGCTTCAATTTGCTCCGCCGATGCATTAGCCGCAGCAGGTTCATGAGCAACATGAATAGCCATCTCTTTCACCAACGCATCTGGAGGTTCTAAATAAATAGTCCAACCTTCACTAAGAGGGAGCTCAACAACAAGGGTCTCTGTGATAGAGATCTCTTCAGCAAGCGCCGAGAAAACAAAAGCTCCGACAAAAAGAGTGACTAAGCAAGCGAAGCGAAACATCAAAAGCTCCTTTAAATTGGTTAGACAACAATTGTATCCGATGAGTTCAAAATTGCACGTTGAAGAGTTAAACAGGGGGACGACTAGGGGAGAGGTTGAGCCATACCATCTTCGCCAATCAGACGATCCAACATAATTGCCGCTGCCGTACGCACAGAAAGATGATTATATTGCCCCGCACGTACAGGGGCCAGACATGGGCGGTCCGAAAGATAGATTTGCGGAGCCAAACCGTGGCCAGTACCGAAAACCAGCATCACAGGTTGATCCGTTGCAAGGCTCTGGGCCTGTGGATAATCAAGGCCATTCTCATGCTTTGCGCCAGTGAGTAGTGCCACCCCTTCCGGACCAACCAGCGAACGCCAATCAGAGAGAGCATCATCAAAGCTATTGACGACTTGCAGGCAATCCAAAGCCTGACAACGATCCGGATTATAGCTGGCACCGGCGCCTTGTTGCCAATGGCCAATAATGCGGGAAGTGAGCAGTTGCTGTTCAACAGCCGGTGTCACCAGATAATAACGAGAAAGATTATAGGTGGTCGCAAGACGAGCCAAATCGTGAATGTCCAGATTAGTAACAGCAGAGGTCACAACATCGCCCCGCCGATCAAGAACAGGAGAGTGAACCAGAGCGATTGCCATTGGTTTGAATATCACGAGCGCTGGCTCTCCAACGTAGAACGTAGTTCATCGAGATAAAGAAGATCCTCTTTACTCAGAGGAGCTTTATCCAGAAGCTCTGGCCTACGTTCCAAGGTACGGCGCAACTGTTCATGTCTCCGCCAGGTGGCAATGAGCTGATGGTTGCCTGATGTCAACACATCAGGAACCCGCACACCCTCAAACTCTGCTGGTCGTGTGTATTGCGGATACTCAAGCAAACCGTCGCTAAAGCTGTCACCCAGTGCACTACCGGCAGATCCGAGAACGCCGGGGATCAATCGAGCGGTTGCGTCGAGAATTGTCGCTGCAGCGAGTTCACCGCCGGTCAGGACAAAGTCTCCGAGAGAAACCTCCTCATCAACCAGAGCGCGAATTCTCTCGTCATAACCTTCGTAACGACCACAGACAAAAATCAGACCAGATTCGTGACTGAAACGTTCGGCATCAGACTGTTGAAAGGTCTTTCCTTGAGGAGACATAAGCAGGACCCGTGAACCAGGACTTTTTCCCTTGAGTTCTAACAGCGCCGACGAGACGGGTTCAACCTTCATAACCATACCGTCGCCACCACCATAAGGAGCATCATCAGTCGCCTGATGTTTGCCCGCAGCCCAATCCCGTAGATTATGCAGATTAATATCGATAAGGCCTTTATCAGCGGCCTTTCCGAGAATACTTGCAGTCAAGGGCCCTTCGAGCATATCAGGGAAGATCGTCAGAATATCGAATTTCATGGGGAGATTTATTCTTCTGCCTCAGGAATGAGTCCTTCAGGAAGATCAACATGGAGTTGCCCTTTATCACGGTCGACACTCACCAGAAAAGGTTCAATTGCAGGAATCAGGACTTCACCCGTTAACCCGTCGACCTCGAGAATATCATGCGCCGGAGTTGCAAACATGCCAACCACAGGTCCAAGCACACCCTTCTTTTGATCAACAACATCCAGCCCTTCAAGATCAGACCAGTAGTATTGCTCATCATCCAGTTCAGGTAAATCGGCCTTGGCCATCCAGATCGATGAGCCAACCAAAGGCTCGACATCGGCAAGAGAGTCCATTCCAGAGAGGCGTAAAAGAATATTCTGTTTATGCTTAGAAGAGCGGACAGCTTTATATTGGGTCAGGAGACCCTCACTGTCCTTTAGATAAACCGTATGGGCACCCGGCAAAGCCAGATCCCCAGTCGGTAACGGGCGGATTTTTAAATCACCTCGGAAGCCATGGAGGCTAACAACAACCCCGACCTCGAGAAGATCATTCAACGTGACATCCATCATTCCAAAATCTGCAACACAGCCCTTTTGCTTTCTCTCGTAGCCTTGGCATTCAAAAGGGTGCGCATAGCCTTAGCTGTGCGCCCCTGCTTACCAATGATGCGGCCCATATCCTCCTGGGCGGCAGCCAATTTAACAAGAATTGTACCGTCAGCATCCTCATCTTCACTGATGATGATCGCTTCGGGGTTGTCCACCAGAGCTTTGGCGATGAATTCGATGAGCTCTTTCATGGCGACTATCCTTTATCAACAGAATCAACCTGTCGCGGGCGCCGCAAAAGCTCAGGAACTTAAGCTTGCTTGAACTTAGCCCAGATTCCCTGCTTACGCAGCAGTTGACGAACCGTATCAGTCGGTTGTGCACCTTTGCTCAACCACTCGAGGGTCCGGTCTTCAAGAATATTAAACATTGGGGGATCCTGCTTAGGATCGTACTGGCCCAATTTTTCGATAAAACGACCATCGCGGGGGTAACGCTCGTCTGCAACTACAACTTGATAAAAAGGTTTCTTCTTGGCGCCGCCACGGGCCAGTCTGATTTTTACTGCCATCGACTTCTTTCCTCCTGAGCTTGTCGCTCATTTTTGAATATAGGGGAATCCCCCTGGTTATATCTCTGTTTATTTATCATGAATCCGACACCGGGTCGGTTAAACGTTCCATCTGAGTATCTTGCAACTACATGGGCATGCCACCGGGACCCATCATACCACGTAATCCCTTAGGACCCATCTTCTGCATTTTTTTCATCATCTTCTGGGCTTCAGTAAAACGCTTAAGCAGTTGATTAACATCCTGCACGCGAGTTCCACTACCATTGGCAATACGCAACCGCCTGGAGCCGTTAATGATCTTATGGTTCTGCCGCTCCTTGCGTGTCATCGAATCAATGATCGCTTCGATCTTTTTCAACTCATCGTCGGGGAGCTGCATTCCCTTCATTTTCTTAAGAGCTTTACCTGCACCGGGAATCATCGAGAGCATAGACTCCATCGATCCCATCTTCTTGATCGACTGCAATTGCTCTTTAAATGTATCCAGAGTAAACCCCTCCTCGCGGAGGCGCTTTTCCATTCCGGCTGCTTCATCCTTATCGATGGCTGCTTCGGCTTTTTCGATCAGGGAGAGGACATCCCCCATACCGAGAATCCGTTGTGCCATTCGCTCTGGATGAAAGGCTTCCAGGGCATCCAACTTCTCGCCCATACCAACCAGCTTGATCGGTTTTCCAGTGACAGCACGAATCGACAGTGCTGCACCACCTCTGGCATCACCATCCAACTTGGTCAGAACGATACCGGTTAAACCGAGACGCTCGTTGAAAGAACTGGCCACGTTGACCGCGTCCTGACCAGTCATCGCATCGGCAACCAATAGAATTTCCTGTGGCTGCACATCGTCGCGAATCCGCTCCAACTCCTGCATCAGAGTGTCGTCAACATGCAAACGACCA
>CBDUFN010000082.1:0-11324 GCA_965366475.1 uncultured bacterium
TGGCGCTGCACGTAAAGAATTGATTACCCTTCTCAATCACAAGAATGAAGCTGTTTTAGGGAGTGCAGGGAAGGCTTAAATAAAGACACATCGACTGTGGGATAATCGCAGAAGAAGCAAAACCATCAAGGGCCGTTCAGTTAAATGAACGGCCCTTCCTTTTAGAGTGTTTCTTATGAAGGGACTGAATTCGGAGATATTATTTAGCTTTACCCTTTATTGATAGTCTCCAGGTATGATCAGTTCCTCAAGAAGCAACCCAATATACAATTCATAGTTGCGCCAACGGGCAATAGAACTAGTGTAAATTGGCTTTTTGACTTGGTTGTAGCTTGCTGTTGCCGCGACAGTCTTTGACTCATGAAAATTTAAATAGCCGTCAACCCAAGGAATTTCACAAAAATCAATTAACTCACGAATGTTTGTTTCTGGGGAAAGAGTAATGTCCTCATACTTTGAGATATGGATGTTTTTAGGGGAGTACTTTGCCCAAAAGAGCATTCGTTGTTCTGTCCTGTTAAAATATCTGGCCAGTGTTCCGAGGTTGTGTTGAAATCCGAAGGCTCCCGCAAAGTCGGTGGTGTAGCAAGAGATGCTTACATCTCGGGGATCCCGGCGAGTCCAAATTATTTTCGCGTATGGGAATACCTGTAAAATTTGGCCTATATGTATATGGTTGAACAAACTTTTGTCGACCAGTAGGCCTGTTGGCTTCCTTCCTTTGAAGGCGTTTCTATTGTAGGAGTTTTTGACCTTTTTGATCTCGTCATTGGAGAGAGAGCGTCCTCCTGAATTGACCGTGTCTTCTTCGCCTTGAGAAATTTCATTTAAAGCTTTATGAAAAAATGAACATTCACCCAGAATGGTGCTTGATGGGGTTGTTGCAATAATCTGGTTGATCAGGGTGGACCCAGATCGTGGCATGCCGACAATGAAGATATGATTGTATTTCTTATGATCACCCGTTTCGCTGACAGCTACTTCCGCACCTTCCCAAAATTTAAGCATCTTCTTGTCTGAAGCTATTTGGCTTTTTTCGTCATAAGGATTTTGTGAATGATTGTGTGCTGCTGTAAATGCTTCAAAAGCTTCTTCAAAGTTTTTTTTCTTTTCAAGTAAACTACCCAGGCGGAAGAAGTAGTATTTCAAGTCTCCTTTGCTGAATTTCCCAGAGTTGTAGTGCTGTTTAATGTTGTCGATAGCAAAATCAATATGATCAATGAATTTAGAGTGTTGTATAATAATTTGGCAAAAAATAAGTAGAGTGTCACTACTGGTGTCACCTTCATCAATAAGCTTTTTGATGTCGGCGAATCCCTCATCGATCAAACCCATTCGTTCCTTTACGCTTGCTTCACCGGCAATGCAGGCGGCTTTTAGTTGGCTTGATTTCTTATGGGCGAGACGAAAATGTTTGATCGCTTCTTTGTTCCGTCCTAAAGCCATTACGGTCGTAGCATAGTTTTTGTGGGCATTAGCATTATTTTTGTCGAACTTTATAGCTCGTAACAGTGTTTTCTCGGCGGCGTCGATATTACCCATTTTCAAGTAAATCATGCCTAAGTTGTTTAGAACGGGTGATGATCTTTTTACCCTCAATATTTGGTTAATAAGATCTATTGCAGGAGGGAAGTTGTTCTCCATAATGCATATAACTGAAAGTAGGTGCAGGGCATCAATGCTTCTAGGGTTGTCCTTGAGCGCTTCTAACAGGAGTTCCTCAGCAGCAACTGTGTTGCCTTGAACGACCAGCTGTTGTGCCTGATTGATTTTTTGCCTTATCGCCATCTTAACTAATCCTTATGTCCTGTGCCCTTTTTTGTGGGTGATAAAGTTTTGAATGTTATTGGTAATGTTAATTCTTTTCCATCGCGCAGCACGGTTAACTTGCTCTGACTGCCTAGAGAGTATTGGCTGATTTGGTAGACCAGGTCGAAGCTCTCTTCGATGATACTGTTGCCTAGCTGAAGCAATATGTCGCTTGCAGCAACTCCAGCTTGATCCGCAGAAGAATTCAAGACCACTTCTTCAACGATCACTCTACCATCCTCTTCCTTCATGCGCACACCAAGTTTGACTCGCTCTCCGGGTAGGCTTTCGTATTCCGTGTAGAGGAGGTAGTCGTATGAATGCATAGGGAAACGAGGCATTTCAACATCCATAATCTTGTCTTGTTTCTCTTCAGGAACGACCAGCTCTCTGCTACCGATCAACATGTATGATGTAGGCATGCGACGGTAAACTCGGCGTGGAATGCCAAAGCCATAACGAACGTGGTTGCCTCCGGCCATAACCACCATACGGTGCTCAGGGCCCCTGGACTCAATTGTCTTCACAATATTTTCTGCCATGGTTTCATCCCAGAGAGTCTGGATGCGCAGGAAACCATCGAGCATTGCTTTACCGTTGCTATGACCGGCGTAGATCGCTTCGGCCATGGCAAACTGGTATGGGTCTTCAAGATCAAGTTCAGGAAGTAGAGCCAGAGTTTCTTCGTCCAGCTCATCAATGGGGGTTTTGCCAATTGTTTTGACCATGTCACGAGACGCATTGAGGCCGATAACCGGAATCTTGTGATCTCGAGCATAGTTTAAAATGTCCCGATAATAGGCATAGTCCATCCGCCAATTACTGAACCAGGCCGCATCTTTCAGGAACTCTTTCTCAGTGAGGGTGCCTGCGGTCCACTGGTCGAGAGCGTCCTGTTGGCCAGCGTTGAACATTTCCATGCCGAGACTAAGCTGGCCAGGATAACGTTCTGCCATGGCTTTGAGAACATCCAGTTCAAGTCGATGCGCAGCGGGGTTGTCATGAGTTTCACCAACATAGACGATCTGGACATCTGTCATTGCCCTTGCCATCTGGTCTGCGGTGACCTTGACCCCGGTGGGGAGGTGATAGATATCGCCGACCGCGAGTTCTTCTTTTGGCGAATAAGGGGCTTCCGGGTTGCCGATCGGTGTTTGAGTCATAGTGCAGGCCGTCAATGTCAGAAACGTTAGTAAGGAGATGGTCGATAATAGTCGGGTACGCTTAGTCATGTTTTATTCCGTTGGTGGACTGCCTGTTGAATTCTGATTGGTTCTTTGTAGTGTTAAATCATACAACATAGATCATGGCCAAGGGAATTGGATTTATACGTGTCGTTCAAGGTTGTTGTGATTGTTTTTCTGTTGACAAAGGATATGGGTTAGAGAGAAAAGGACACGTTGCTATTTGACTTCTTAATCTCGGGGTTTTAGTACGCCCCAACGGAGTTTCGAAATGAGTAAAGTTCTGATTATTGGTGCCGGTGGCGTCGGCGGTGTGGTTGTTCATAAATGTGCACAGCGGACGGATGTTTTTTCTGCGATTACCTTGGCCTCTCGAACCAAGTCAAAATGTGATGCGATCGCTGCGGAGATAACTTCTGTCGAGATTAAAACTGCTCAGGTAGATGCCGACAATGTTCCTGAATTAACTGCATTAATCAAGCAGGAAAAACCCAAGCTGGTGATTAATGTCGCTCTGCCATATCAGGATCTGACGATCATGGATGCCTGCCTGGCAGCGGGTGTCGATTATCTTGATACGGCTAATTATGAGCCACTTGATACGGCTAAATTTGAATACAGATGGCAGTGGGATTATCAGCAACGCTTTCAGGAAAAGGGTCTGATGGCTCTGCTCGGTAGTGGTTTTGATCCGGGTATGACCAATGTCTATACGGCCATGGCAGCTAAAAACTATCTCGATGAAGTTCAGGAAATCGATATCATCGATGCCAATGCCGGCGACCATGGGCAGCCTTTTGCCACCAACTTCAACCCGGAGATCAATATTCGCGAAGTGACTGCGGCCTGTCGTCATTGGGAAAATGGGGCCTGGGTGGAGAGTGGCGCTCTGAAAACCAAGCGCAGCTTCGATTTTCCCGAAGGCATCGGGCCGATGAACATCTATCGCATGTATCACGAGGAGATGGAGTCACTGGTCAAACATATCCCGACAATTAAAAAAGCCCAGTTCTGGATGACCTTCTCCGATAATTACCTTAAGCATCTCGAAGTTTTGCAGAATGTAGGGATGACGCGTATTGACGAGGTTGAATACAACGGCCAGAAAATTGTACCGCTACAGTTTTTGAAAGCTGTCTTGCCCGACCCAGGCTCTCTTGGCCCTCTGACCAAAGGACGGACCTGTATCGGAGTGATTGCCCGCGGCCTCAAGGATGGTCAACGCAAGCAGGTTTATATCTATAACATCTGTGATCATGAGAAATGCTACGAAGAAGTTAACTCTCAGGCCATAAGCTATACCACCGGAGTGCCCGCCGTTGTTGGTGGTATCATGATGCTGACTGGAAAATGGCACAAGCCTGGAGTCTGGAACATGGAACAGTTTGATCCTCAAGTATTTCTCGATGAGGTTGGTCCTATGGGGCTGCCGCATGTGGTTATTGATGGAGGCGAGTGGCCTGAACTCTAGGAAGACGGCTTTTTCGCCAATCACTTGTGCGGCGTAAGCTTGCTACGCCTCCGCGTTCTTCCTCAACGCCTTGATTTGATGAAAAATCCAACTTCCAGAAGAACCGTTTCCGGTGGATGAAACGGCAATAGGATATGAAACCGTTGACGGATATTGATATTCAGAAAATATTACAGTTGGCACCATCGCCTGCCTACGTGGTGGACCTCGGCCGACTGCGTCACAACCTTGCCATTCTGGACCAGGTTCAGCAACGGAGTGGCGCTAAAATTCTCATGGCGCTCAAAGCCTTTTCGATGTGGAGTACTTTTCCGTTGATTAGCGAGACGCTGCAGGGCGTTTGCGCGTCTTCACCCTGGGAGGCAAGGCTCGGTCGGGAAGAATTTGGCGGTGAAGTGCATTCTTTTGCCGCAGCCTTCAAAGAAAGTGATGTCCGTGAACTACTTCCGATCTCTGATCATCTGGTGTTCAACTCTTTTGGCCAGCTAGAGCGTTTCCGACCTCTCTGGGAGAAACAAAAGGGGCGGGTGTCGATCGGATTACGTGTCAATCCTGAACACTCGGAGGGGCATACGGAACTTTATGATCCTTGTGCGCCAAATTCGCGTTTGGGTATTCGTCGCAATGAGTTTGACGATAAGTCCTTGGCTGGGGTCGAAGGGCTGCACTTCCATACCCTCTGTGAACACCTTTTTGAACCTCTAGAGCGTACTGCAAAGGTGTTTGAAGAGAAGTTCGGGGCGCTTTTGCCGCAAATGAAATGGATTAATTTCGGTGGAGGTCACCATATTACCAGAGAAGGTTACGACCTCGACGGCCTTGTTGATCTCATTAAATACTTTCAGGAGAAATACGGTGTTACCGTTTATCTGGAGCCCGGTGAAGCGATTGCCATTGGTACTGGTTTGCTCGTTGGGGAAGTTCTGGATGTTGTCTCTGGTAAGATAGATACGGCTATCCTCGATGTTTCTGCCACCTGTCACATGCCGGACATCCTGGAAATGCCTTATCGACCCGATATCGAAGGTGGGTATGACCCTGGTGCTAAAGGTTACAGCTACCGACTCGGTGGTCCATCGTGTCTGGCTGGTGATGTCATCGGAGACTGGTCTTTCGATCAACCTTTGACTCCTGGCGTCAGGCTGGCTTTTCTCGATATGGCTCATTACACCATGGTTAAGACCACAACCTTCAACGGTGTCCAGCATCCGCACCTCTGTACTTATGAGCCGGAGTCTGGTGAACTAAAGGTTGTGAGAAGTTTTGGTTATGAAGATTTCCGCGGAAAACTTTCCTGAAAAGTGAGAATCTTTTCAGTTAAATAAGGTTCTGCTGTAAATGTTAAACACACAATATAACGGATTATTAGGCGACGAATATGGAACGTTGGACAATCAAAAGTGCTGAAAAAGCCTACAATATAGATAATTGGGGGGACGGTTTTTTCTCCATTAACCGTAAAGGGCATGTTTGTGTCCATCCTTCACCACATTCCAAGTATTCAATCGATTTGCGTACGCTGGTTGATGACTTGATCAAGCGCAAGATCAAGCCACCGATCCTGATTCGTTTTATGAATGTTCTTAAAGGGCGTATAGATGCAATCAATCGCGCTTTCAGTAATGCGATTGAAGAAAATAATTATCCGGCCGGGTACCAGACTTTCTATCCGATCAAAGTGAATCAGCAACGCCAGGTGGTTGAAGCGATAACCGAGTTTGGTAAAAAACATAACCTCGGCCTTGAGGTAGGTTCCAAGCCGGAGCTGGTGGCAGCGATCTCTTTTGCCACAGGGAAAAATATCCCGATCATCTGTAATGGCTATAAGGATAATGACTTTATTGAAACGATCCTTTATGCCAACAAAATTGGTTACGACATCACCATCGTTGTTGAGAAACTCTTTGAACTTGAGAAAATTGTCACCTTGTCGGAAAAGATCGGAATCAAGCCGAAGCTGGGCATCCGCGTCAAACTTTCGGCAAAGGGTACAGGTAAATGGGCGACCTCTGGCGGCAGTGATGCAAAGTTTGGCCTGAAGATCTCAGAACTTCTTGCCGCGATTGATTTACTTAAAGAGCATGACCTGCTCGACCATGTAAGACTTCTGCATTTTCATATCGGCAGCCAGATTACCAAGATCGACAAAATTAAAAACGCTCTGGTTGAGGGCGCTCGAATCTACGCTGAGATGAAGAAGATGGGGGTTGGTCTTGAGTATCTCGATATCGGTGGCGGACTGGGAGTTGATTACGACGGCTCGAAGTCGAGCTACTTTTCAAGTGTCAATTACTCTATTGAAGAGTATGCCAATGATGTCATTTATCAGGTGAAAAATATCTGTGATGATGCGGGCGTACCTTGCCCAAATATTATCTCGGAATCTGGCAGAGCGATAGTTGCCCACTATTCAGTGTTGATTACCAATATTCTCAATACCAACACCCAGAATGCCTTGCCTGATTACGATGATGTTCTTGATGATGCCAAGAACCTTTCGCCCACCGTTAAAAAACTTTACGATATCTACCAGAGCCTTGACCGTCATTCCCTTCGCGAAGACTACCACGATACTCTTCAGCTGATTCAGGAGGCCGTGAGTCTGTTTCGTCTGGGTTATTTGACCCTGCACGACCGTGCTCTTGCCGAATGGCTGTGCAATAAGATTTTTATCCAAATCAACGAAATTGTTGAGAGGATGAAAGAGGTCCCCGAAGATCTTCAGAACTTCAAGTTGAGTTTAAGGCAGACCTACTTCGCCAATTTCTCTCTATTCCAGTCGGTACCGGATTCCTGGGCGATCGATCAGCTCTTTCCGATCATGCCGTTGCAGCAACTTGCTCAGAAGCCAGATGTCATGGCGACCCTTGCTGATATCACCTGTGATTCCGATGGTGAGGTGAGTAGCTTCGTAGGTGAAAATGGTCGCACTAAATTTCTACCGTTGCATAAGGTGACGGGAGAAGAAGATTATTATATTGGCTTCTTTATGATTGGTGCCTATCAGGAAATTCTTGGTGATATGCATAACCTGTTTGGTGATACCAACGCGGTTCATGTCACGTTTAACAAGAAGACCAATTACAAGATTGATACCGTTATCAAGGGTGATGCAACCTGGGAAAGTCTCAAGTACGTTCAGTACAAGGGCCCGGAAATCCTCAAGCACGTGCAAGACACCCTTGAGAAAAAGGTTGCAACGCGCAAGGTTTCATTTGAGGAGACCAGTCACTTTATCGAACTTCTCGATAAGATGCTGGTATCTTATACTTATTTGGGAGAGTAGCAGAGGCTGAGAGTTTCTCCGTAACGAGGGACGCGGAACGAGGTACGGGACAAAAGAATTTAAAAAGGGAACCACTTCACTTACGAAGGGTTCCCTTTTTTTGAGTTGTTTTGTTACTTCGCGTCCCGCGCTACTCGTTCCGCGTCCCGGATTTTCTTTCATTCATAACCTTGTAAGCGCAGAACTCTCCACACATTGTACACGCTCCATGTTCTTCATCAACACCCGATTCAGCCCTTATGCGGCGGGCTTTCTCGGGATCCATGGCGATGGCGAACTGGCCTTCCCAGTCAAGCTCCTTGCGGCACTTTGCCATGGCGATGTCCTTTTCCATGGCTCCGGGGACTCCTTTAACGATATCTCCGGCGTGGGCCGCGATGCGGCAGGCGATGACACCTTCATGAACATCTTCTACGGTCGGCAACGCCAAGTGCTCGCTGGCAGTGACGTAGCAAAGGAAGTCAGCTCCGGCAGCTGCGGCCAGGGTGCCGCCGATGGCACAGGTGATGTGGTCGTAACCTGGCGCGATATCGGTGACCAGGGGCCCGAGAACATAGAAGGGCGCTCCATGGCAGAGTCTTTTTTGTAGCTGGATGTTCATTTCGATCTGATTCAGAGGGACATGACCCGGTCCTTCGATCATTACCTGTACACCGGCCTTCCAGGCGCGTTGAGTCAGTTCACCGAGCAGGATCAGCTCCTGAATCTGGGCACGATCGCTGGCATCCGCCAGGCAACCAGGCCTAAATCCATCACCCAGAGACAGGGTGGCATCGTAAGGCTTGACGATCTCCAGCAAGCGGTCAAATTGTTCGAAGAGCGGGTTCTCTGCATTGTTGTGCGTCATCCACTCGACCGTGAAGGAACCTCCACGCGAGACCACTTCCATGATGCGCCCTTCGTTATCCATCCTCTCGACGGTTGCCCGGGTCACTCCACAATGCACAGTGATAAAGTCAACGCCGTCATCAAGATGTTTGATGATGCCTTCAAAGATTTCATCGGCTGTCATGTCAACCATGGCTTTACCCTTGCGGGTCACCGTGTCAACTGCGGCCTGATAAAGGGGGACTGAACCGATGCAGGCAGTGGTCTCGTTGATGATCGCGCTGCGGATCTCATCGATAGGGCCACCGGTGGAGAGGTCCATGATGGCATCCGCACCAGCAGCAACAGCAACGCGAGCTTTTTCAAGCTCTTTGTCGATACTGGTGTCGTCTTTGCTAGTACCGATGTTGGCGTTGACTTTCGTTCTTAAGCCTTTGCCCACAGCTAACGGAATGCCGTTGGTGTGCTTGTTGTTGTGGCAGATGATTGCCGTGCCTTCAGCAATGCGTTGTCGGAGAATCTCTGGGTCGATGTTCTCTGTCGCTGCGGCTTGCTTCATCTTCTCTGAGACAACACCCTGTCGGGCGAGTTCAAGCTGGGTCAATGTGGTTTGCGTCTTCATGTGTCCTCGTTGATAGAATGTATTTTTTTGTAAATATCAGTTTAAATGAATTGAGTATAAACATCATATGAGAAGCTATCTTTTGTCAGCACGTTTTAAGGGCTATATCTCGTGCCGGTCTATCTTTAAGGGTTGATTTAGCTCTTGGTTTTTCGACTCCTGTATTGCTTTGGCTCCAGCGAAGTGGTTGATGGGTCCGTGGCCCCCACCAAGAGGAACCGCATGACGAATCGCTTCGTTGATATAAAGCTTTGCTGTTTCCGCGGCCTTTACCAAGGGTTGCCCTTGAGCGAGCAGGGTTGCGAGTGCCGCTGAATATGAACATCCGGTACCGTGAGTATTGACTGTATCAATTCGGTCTGCCGCCAGCTTATGGATGGTTTTTCCCGCCAGAAGAATGTCGATAGCATCATCTTCACGATGTCCGCCTTTGAGCAAAACGTGTCTCGGTCCCATGGCTTGCAGGTTCTTTGCGGCCTCTTCCATATCCTCAAGCGTATTTATTTTCTGCCCGGTCAAAGCTTCTGCTTCGGGAATGTTGGGAGTCAATAAGTAAGTGACGGGAAGTAGCTCACGGCGCACAGCTTCGACAGCGTCCTGCTTGAGTAAGGAAGCGCCTCCTTTGGCAATCATCACTGGATCGACAATGCTGAACAGGTTGTACCTCTTAATCAGGTCGGCAACGGCACTGACAATCTCGGCGCTGTAGAGCATGCCGGTTTTAATAGTGTCAATAGCGATGTCATCCAGAACGGTTTCGGCTTGTTTGAGGATAAACTTGGCTGATGCAGGAGAAAGGCCATGAACGCCAAGAGTGTTCTGTGCTGTTAACACAGTGATCACACTGGTCGCGTAGGAACCAAGCAAGGTAATCGATTTAAGGTCAGCCTGTATGCCGGCACCACCACCTGGGTCTGAACCGGCAATGGTCATGACCCGAGTTGCTTCTGATGGTTCTTTGCAGTTGAATAGCAGGGCAAGTTCTTTGGCTGCCAGAGCCGGGTTCGAATCGTTTGAGACGGCAGAGATGACGGCGCATGAATCAGCGCCTGCGTCGATAGCTTCAGCAGCGTTGTTGCTGTCGATGCCACCGATAGCCACCAGCGGTATTTTAACCGCTCGGCGTATTTTACGTAGGGCTTCAACGCCGATCAACTCAGCGTCATCTTTGGTTTTGGTTGGAAAAATGCTGCCGACGCCTATGTAGTCTGCACCGGCCATTTCTGCTTTGAGGGCCTGGTCGATAGTGCGTGTCGACACACCGATCAGTTTGTTCTGACCGAGGAGTTTGCGAACATCGTGAACAGAACCATCGTCTTGACCCAGGTGGACACCATCGGCAAAGCATGCAACGGCAAGTTCTGGACTGTCGTTTACCAGGAAAGTCGCACCAGCTTCTTTGCACAGTTGCACCAACTGGCGTGCCAGAGTTACCTGTGCGTCCTGAGAACGTTCCTTGTCCCGGTATTGCACAACCTGTGCGCCACCACGCAAGCCTTCTTTCACAACGTTCATGATATGTTCGTCGGAACCTTGTGGCGTAATCAGGTAGAGTCCCTTGATCATAATTCACTTCTCCAAAAAACAAAAATGCGCCAGGCTGGTGGCCACGGCGCTTTCCCATGATATGGGTGCTCGTTGCTGACCAGACCGCTTCCCTCCGCCGGTATGATCCGGATCAGGTTCTAAGGGTCGCTTCGTTTGCAACGAAGCTCTCAGCAAGCTTACTCCCCTAGCGGTGGTTCAGATGTAGAATCCGGAAGGTTCTGGTTAGCCCAGAACGATCCGGTTGTTCAGTAAGTCGATCTCCTGAATTGTTGCATCGATATCGCGATGCTTGCCGAACACATCGACCAGTCGCACTTTACCATTCATAACCAGCAGAGAAGCGACATCTTCCAAAACTGTTTCCTGATCGTCTTGAACCAGGAGAAAATGACCATCATTCAGACACATAAGATAACCTTTCTGTTCAACTTTACGACACCCTAAAAGATTGCCCTCGGTGTGTCAACCGCAAGAATTCCTCTCTTGTTCGAATTCTTGCGGTTGAGAGGTTATCCGTTGCATGGAACGAGGGACAAGAAAACCTTTGATTCGCACTAAGCTATGTGTAAACTCCCC
>CBDUFN010000083.1:0-11126 GCA_965366475.1 uncultured bacterium
TTGCTGTCGGGCAACCCCCGACGGTTTTGTTCTTTTCTTAAGGCTGTAAAATTCGACAAAAATCACAACAGGTTAAAGATCTGTTGTGCTTAGGCGATAAATCCTTCAATGAAACTCAATTTGAACAAAAAACAAACCCCACATAATATCTAAGTGGGGTTTGTCATTAAGCAGAGACCAGTCTGCCAGCCTCCTTATTTCTTGTTGCACCCCAAACTACAGAGAACAACTCATATCTTCACCACAACACATCGGTGACTTGATTTTGCCATGGCCATTTGGGCATTTGGAGATTTGGACACTGCTACCAGCACCCAGATCCAAAGAATCGTTCTCAAGAGGTGCGTCGCACTTGGCGCAAGTTGCATTAACGCCCATTCCACATTTTGCACAGGTATAAGTTGCCATCTGTTTCTCCTCGTTATTCAGTTAATTTGAAGATACTTTGCCCTTGATGAAAAACTATCCATTCAATTTCTACAATAGCGACTGAGGTCTGTCAAATCTCCCAGACAAGATTCAACGAGCATCCTTTAAACGGATGCCATCAGCAACCAACTCGATCAAATTAGCCTTATACAAACTACCAACAGCTTTTTTAAAAAGTTTCTTACTCAAACCAAGTGTCTCTTGAATCTGTTCAGCCGGGCTTTTGTCGTGCAATGGCAGGAAGCCCTCGTTATCGACGAGGACTTTCATCACTTTATCCCGAGCATCGTCCCGGTCACCTCGGGTTCCCATATTCAACGTGCAATCGATTTTGCCATCGTCACGAATCTGACGAATATAGCCTTTGATCTGGTCACCGTATTTCAGGCGGTCGCCGATCTCATCGTTGTACAGAAGACCTCCGAAACAGTGATTGATAACCACCTTGGCGCCAAGCTCTGTAAAACCCCAAACAATCAAATCGACTTCCTGGCCCTCTCCTATTGTATTATCGACTGCAGAGAGGCATTTATCAACGCGCGAGGTGCCAATCGGTCGGCCCTCACGGTCAAGACGGACTTTCACCAGATAACGTCGCCCGGTTTTCATCGTTTCCAACTGCTCTCTAACCGGAACCAGCAAGTCTTTCGCTAGCCCCCAGTCCATGAAGGCACCATGTGCGGTCACTTGGCTGACTCGCATCATTGCAAACTCACCAACTTCGGCAACGGGTTGTCGCAGGGTCGCAACCGAATTTCCGGAGGAATCAGCATAAAGAAACACAGAGAGGACATCTCCCGGGCTCGGGTCTTCATTGAGTTCGCGTTTTGGGACAAGAACTTCTTCCCGGCCGATACGTAACCACGCGCCTTTTTCATCTACCTCGTGAACCGTAAGCTGGTTCATGTGACCAAATTCAAGCATCTAAAATCTCCATTTTGACAAATATGTCGGTTCGTTAACTTTAACATCTTGAAGCTTATCTGCAGGACAAAATCCACCAGTAGCAAATCATTTCTAACCCTTTTCATGAATACAGGAACCCTTTAGTAGTGCAAACAAGGGCATAAATCAGACAAAGTCATCACCGTAAGCATTTTACTTTGCATAGCAACGACCCTCTGCCATAATCGCTCACTATTATTTTTGGAAGTGAGCATTCATGGCATTTATCAATCTTCGCAATATCAGCCTGGCCTTCGGTGGCCCACCTCTTTTTGAGGACGTTTCTCTACGTATCTCCAAGGGCGAACGAATCTGCCTGCTCGGACGCAATGGGACAGGTAAATCAACCCTGCTCAAGGTGATCTCGGGAGAGCTACCGCCAGATGGTGGCGTTATAGACCGACAGCAAGGATTGCGGGTTGCTCGTTTGGAACAAGATGTGCCACGCAATCTACAAGGAACGATATACGACGCGATCGCGCAAGGTCTGGGTAGTACGGGTAAACTCCTTAGCCGTTATCACAACCTGACACTTTGCTTGGAACGAGGAGAGTCAGATCGACATGAAGAGCTCTCAGCGGTTCAACACGAAATCGAGACCTGTGATGGCTGGGCGCTAGAGCAACAGATCGAGCAAGTTCTCTCTCGCCTCAAGCTTTCAGCAGATATCCCGGTCAACAGCCTTTCCGGGGGAATGATGCGCCGGGTTCTCCTCGCCCGTGCATTAGCGACGGCCCCTGAAATCCTTTTACTCGATGAACCGACCAACCATCTTGATATTGAGTCAATTACCTGGTTGGAAGAGTTTCTCAAACGAGAAAACCTGACCTTGGTTTTCGTCACTCATGACCGGGCTTTTCTCCGCAACCTGGCAACCCGCATTGTCGAAATCGATCGAGGTCGTTTATTCGACTTCGCCTGTGACTACGACACCTTCCTGCAGCGCAAAGAGGAGCACCTGCATGCGGAAAGTCAGGAGAATGCGCGCTTCGACAAAAAGTTGGCTGAAGAAGAAGTCTGGATTCGCAAAGGAATCAAGGCGAGGCGTACACGAAATGAAGGCCGTGTCCGCGAGCTAAAGAAAATGCGTGAGGAAAGCCGTCAAAGGCGGGAACGTATAGGCACAGCCAACTTTAATCTGCAGGAAGCAGACCGTAGCGGGAAACTGGTCGCGAAGGTAAAGAACCTCTCTTTTGCCTACGACCGATCTCCTGTGGTCAACAATTTTTCAACAACCGTCATGCGCGGTGACAGAATTGGCATCATTGGCCCCAACGGCGTCGGCAAAACAACTCTGCTCAAATTAATTCTGGGCGAGTTGGCGCCACAGCAGGGTGAAGTCAAACTCGGAACAAATCTACAAACGATTTACTTTGATCAATTACGTGAACAACTGGACCCGGAATTAACGGTTCAGCAAAACCTCGCCGGTGAGCAGGACACTGTGGTCATTGGCGGCAGATCACGGCACGTAATCGGTTATTTGCAGGATTTTCTTTTCAGCCCAGACCGCATCCGCAGCCCGGTTCGGATTCTCTCCGGGGGCGAGCGCAACCGCCTGTTGCTAGCGCGACTTTTCACGCGCGAAGCAAACGTTCTGGTCCTTGACGAACCGACCAACGACCTTGATCTGGAAACTCTCGATTTGCTGGAAGAACTTCTGGCAGATTTTAAAGGCACCTTATTTCTGGTCAGTCATGACCGAGCCTTTCTGAATCGGGTTGTCACCAGTACCATTGTCTTTGAGGAGAGTGGTCAGATTTCAGAATATATTGGCGGCTATGATGATTGGCTACGACAAAAGACAGCAATAGCTGAGCCAGTGAAAGACCTTGAGAAAATCAAAGAGAAGCCGAAGAAAGAACGCGTTCGAAAACTCTCCTTCAAAGAGAAACAGGAACTGGAAAAGCTACCTTTAAAAATAGACGCATTGGAGATAGAGCTGGCCTCAGTTCATGCAAAAATGGCGGATCCGGCTTTTTATCGCACAGCTGGAGAGCAGGTTGCGGCAACCACGTCTCAACTGGAGTCGCTCGAAGCTGAACTTGCAAAGACATATAGCCGTTGGGAAGAGTTGGACTCCTTCAGCAGTTAAAAAGAAAAGGGAGACATATAAGCCGTGAGTCATTCCAAGACCTTTTACTTTTTAATCTTTGCGTTATCCTATTGATATACAATAGAAACAGATTAAATCTTTTGAGGGTAGCAACATGAGCATTTTGATTGTCGACGATTCATTGGTTTCTAGAACATTCATATCTGATTTGCTTAACGAGGTCGGCTATCTCGACTTAACTCTTTGTGATTCGGTTGAAGATGCATATCAGACTATCGGCTTTGAAGATCCTGAGACAACAGCGACCGACATTGACCTGATTCTGCTCGACATCAATCTTCCAGGCAAAAGCGGTATCGAAGCCTGTCGGGAATTTTCTGAACACCC
Organism: uncultured bacterium; assembly: GCA_965366475.1. GTDB lineage: Bacteria > Desulfobacterota > Desulfuromonadia > Desulfuromonadales > BM103 > M0040. The sequence goes on from CBDUFN010000083.1 coordinate 3,818, forward strand.
CATCTTTTGTGACGTACCAATTATCATTATCAGCGGAGTTGACTATCTGGAAGGACTTGACGCAGCCTTTTCAGCCGGCGCCTCAGACTATATTACCAAGCCTCCAAGCCACACAGAACTGTTAGCCAGGGTCCGCTCGGCTCTTCGTTTAAAAACCGAAATGAATGCCCGTAAAGATCGGGAAGAAGACCTGCTTATTCTTAACGATCGCCTGGCTGAATTGAACCGGGAGTTGGAAAGACTCTCAACCACTGACAGTTTGACCGGACTCGCCAACCGGCGTTGCTTCAACGAGTTTTTATCTCGAGAATGGCTGCGCGAGCAGCGCGAGCAAAAACCTTTCTCCGTACTCATGATCGACATTGACCATTTCAAAATGTATAACGACCTTTATGGCCACCTTGAAGGAGACGTCTGCTTGCAAAAAGTCTCATGGGCGCTACAAGGGGCCCTCTGCCGACCGGGCGACCTTCTGGCTCGTTACGGTGGCGAAGAATTTGTCGCCATACTCCCTCACACAGACTTAAAAGGGGCCGCCGAACTGGCTGAGACTTTCCATGATCGTGTGAGAGGCTTGGAAATACCACATCAAGATTCACCAGTGTCGAAAACAGTCACAATCAGCATCGGCATCGCCAGTGTTATCCCGAACCAAAACCTCTCGCCATCTCAAGTGATTGCCATGGCAGACAAGGCGCTCTATGAAGCCAAGCAATCGGGCCGCAACAAGAGTGCGATTGCCACCCCGGGCACACATCAAGTACAAACCCATTAAGAGCCATGACGACACCTGAAGAACAAGCCACAAAAAAGACGAAGACAGAACTGCGTGCTTTGCCGTGGAAGCTAGGCGAAAGCCCGTTAATGCTTGCCCCGCTACAGGGACTAACCAACAGAGCCACGCGTGCCCTTTTCATAGAATGGGTTCGCCCTGACGTGGTTTTTACCGAGTTCATGCGAGTCAGCAGTGTTGGTCGCAAGCACCTTTCCCGTAACGACTTGAAAGAGGCAGGCAGCATTATCGGCGATGTCCCCTTAGTTGCACAATTGGTTGGCAACAATTGCCATTCTTTGGTGACCGCGGCCAGCAACGCCGAAGCGGCCGGAGCCCGCCATATCAACCTGAACCTCGGTTGCCCCTACGGACGGACGACCAGCGGTGCGAGTGGTGGCGCCATGTTGCAATATCCAGAGCTTCTGACAGAGATGATTCCGGCTTTACGAAGCGCTATCTCCGGAACCTTCTCCATTAAGCTGAGGGCTGGCTACAGCGATCCAGAGCAGATATTTTCTCTTCTGCCGCTCTTTGACGAGGCTGAAGTCGATTTCCTGATCATTCACCCACGCACCGTCACACAAAAATATACCGGATCCGCCGACCACACGATCACCGGCCGCATGGTCCGCGAAACAAACATACCTGTCATCGCGAATGGTGATATCCGCACAGCCTCTGATGGCTTGCGTATTCTCGAAAGAACTGGGGCTGCAGGCTTGATGCTCGGACGAGGAGCCATCGCTGACCCGTTACTCTTTGAACGTCTTCGCAGCAAAAACACCAATGAACCGACCGAGGCCGAAACGGCCGTCATGCTTCACCATTACCTGACAGACCTGTTCACCCGCTACAGTGAACTTTTCTGCGGGGAACGTCAGATCCTCGACAAAATCAAAAACGTATTGTCTTTTATTGATACACCAACCTTCTCCAAACAGATCACAACTATGAAACGCGTTCACAGCCTCAAAGACTTAAGCGTCCTGATCGAGGCTCTACAGTAAAGGTTATGAGCGAGATTCCAGAGTTCGACCACACACAACTTCTCGAGCTGGTCAAAGCACGAATGCCGTTTGGCAAGTACGAGGGCCGATTGATTATCGATCTTCCGGAGGATTATCTGGTTTGGTTTGCAAGCAAAGGATTTCCGCAAGGCAAGGCAGGAAGGATGATGCAGGCTGTTTACGAGTTTAAACTTAATGGCATTGAATCGCTTTTTGATCCACTGCGCTGATGATCAGAGACTGTCCCGGTATCCCACGGGGCTGGCCCCTAAAAACTGTTAAAAATACAACTTCAGGGACAAGCTCAACACGTTCCTCAGGATCCTGATATCCGACAGGAACATCTCCTTCCAGGCAGAACATCCTATCGACCACCTCTGTATGAAAGTGCCATGCGGTTGCCTGCCCTCCATCGAGGAGGAGGATACGCACATGGACATCTTTTGTTTCAAGCAAGACTTCGTCGCGACTTGATATAGGCCCTCTGCCAAGGACTCATTTCAACGACTATTCTCTTATACAGGAAAGGCGCCTTTTCAGATAATCGCCTGATGCGCCGGCATGATGTCACCTGTCGGGCTCACATATCTAACCTCACAACAGAGGTCAAAACCGATCTTCTTATTCACCTCTCGACGGACATGCGCTATCAGCTCTAAAACATCTTCTGACGTAGCACCACCGAGATTAACGATAAAATTAGCATGCTGGTGAGAGACTTCGGCATGACCGATACGAGCCCCTTTGAGACCGGAGTCTTCAATCACCTTACCGGGCGGACCAACACTGGCATGCATCTCACTGGTGCTAAGGAAAACTGAGCCGCAGTTCGGTTGCTTGCGCGGAAACTTACGCCGACGCTCACGTAAATCGGCTAGCATCAGTTGCCGAATGGTCTGGGGGTTTTGCTGCTCACATTCAAGTTCAACCTTAACAACCACAGCGCCGGTCCCCTGAAGAGCGCTCTTGCGGTAGGCAAAATCACAGTCCTGCCCACTCAACTCACGCTGTTGTCCTTCGTGATCAACGATCCAGACCCGGCGGACATTCTCACCGATGCCCTTGCGTTGACTCCCTCCATTCATCAGCACCAGACCACCGAGGGTTCCTGGGATGCCAATGGTGTGTTCAAGACCAGCCAGACCGGCGCGCATCGCCTTGCGTGCCAGACCGGGGACCCAGGCACCGGCCTCAGCTAGGATTCGCTTCTTACTTATCTCGACGCGGGCAAGGTTCTGACCTAGTTTGAGGACAATACCTCGCAATCCAGCATCATCAAAAAGTAGATTTGTTCCTTGTCCAATAACCAGCAAAGGGATGTTATGACGATGAACAAAAGAAACAACGGCGGAAATCTGGGAGATCGACTGAGGTTCAACAAGTAAGTCCGCAGGGCCACCAATCTGCCAACTGGTATGCTCCGCGAGTGGGGCATCAAACTGGTATTGACCAATATCGATTTTAACAAGCTGGTCAAGTTGCAAAGAGACCGTCGATTGTTTTGACACTATCATCTGATTGCCTGATTATCCTGAACAGCATTGCGTTCAAGACTCATGTTCATGTTCTTCTTTTGCTTTGAGACGTGGGCGTCTTTGCTTTCTTCAATGGCAACTTCGCCAAAAACACGACGTGACGCAAACCACCGCGCCCCGGTTTTTCATGACTCACGGTAAACCCTGCGGCGCGCAAACGTTTATCGAAACCTTCATCAAAATTCTCGCCCCAAACAGAAAATACACCCCCGGGGTTCAGAGCTGATCGTACATTATCAATGGCCCGACTCCCGTAGAGAGGATCCTTGATCTTGTCCGTATGATAATGCGGCCCTTTATAAAGGTCAAAGACGATCGCATCAAATTTATCAGCATCTTTATTCTTTGCTGTATTTCGAACCAGCTTCGCCACATCACCGAGTTCAATGCGAACCCGCGGATCATTGGCGGCGTTATCTGTCAATTGAGCCAAAGGCCCCCGACACCATTCCAGGACGACCGGGTTGAGCTCAGCTACGACCACCTCGGCGTTTGCAGGCAAAGACTCCAGAACCGCACGTAGCGTGCAGCCCATGCCGAGGCCACCAACCAAAACTCGCGGTTGTGGGTGGGTTTTAAGATGCTGACAACCCAGTTGACCAAGGACCACCTCTGAACGATTCGCCAAGCTATTCATCAAAACCAAACCACCAACGGTGATCAGGAAATCACGTTCATCGCGCTGTCGTAGCTCGAGGACACCTTCGTCGGTATCAATGCTCTCTATTGTCTTCCAGGGTTTGGCCATTAAACATCCATAAAAGAGGGGGACAGGCACCTACGGAGCCAGTCCCCCTCTCTCAATCATTCATTCATGAATTGTAGAGCAGCCCTATTTCGCAGCTTTCAGATAACGGAAATAATCCGAATCAGTGGAAATCACCAATCGTCCGTTTGCCTGAATCGACTCTTTGTAGGATGCCAGCGTTCTCAAAAAAGCATAGAACTCTTTATCCTTGTTGTAAGCATCCGCATAAATTTTTGCGGCTTCAGCATCGGCACCACCGCGAACCTCAAGAACCTTACGGTAAGCCTCGGAGCTTATTTCTTTAAGCTCGCGCTCCATCTGACCGAGAATGTCCGCCTTCTCACCCTCGCCCTCGGAACGGTACTGCGCAGCAACCTTCTTACGCTCGTTGATCATACGCTCGTAAACCCGGGTGCGAACTTGTTCAACGTAGTTGATACGTTTAATTTGCACATCGAGTAGTTCAATGCCGTAATCGGGAGTGTTCGCACGGGCTTTGTCGAGAATCCCGGCCATAATCTCTTCGCGTCCGACAAGAGTCTCCTTAGCAACCTCCACTCCTTCGACCTCGAAGCGCTCCTCACCTCCACCTTGAGCCTCGTAATCACTACCACGCACCAACTCAACCAACAGACGCCCAGATACAGCGTCACGCACGACCGAGTCGATGATGTCATCCAGTCGGCTCATAGCTCCGCGTTCGGTCGCCACAGTCGTGTAAAAGAGGAGAGGATCCTTGATCCGCCAACGCGCCGTGGTATCGATCCAGATAAATCTCTTGTCCTTGGTAGGAATCTGGTTTGGATCACCATCCCATTTCAGGATACGTTTTTCGAAACGAGTGACTTTTTGGACAAAGGGCATTTTGAAGTGCAGGCCTGGTTCAGAAACATCACCAACCGGTTTACCGAACTGGGTGACAATCGCCTGTTCGGCTTCGTTAACCACGTAAAGTCCGTCCATACCGACAAAAAGCACTGCAATAACAAGAACTAAGATAACGGGTGCTTTCATTATTTGGCCCCTCCTTGCATCGACTTGCGTAGGGGAAGCAACGGCAGCGCCCCACCATTTTCGTCATCCATAATATAGATTTCATCCAGACGAGGAAGAACCTCTTCTAGTGTCTCCAGGTAAATTCTGCTTCGAGTTACAGATGGAGCCTTACGATACTCGGTGAGCAATGCGAGGAAACGGTTGGTTTCACCACGAGCCTTGTTGACACGCTCAACAGCATAACCCTCGGCCTCTTGTAAGACTTTCTTCGCCTCACCACGGGCACGCGGCACTTCACGGTTAAACTGCTCGCGAGCTTGGAAGATCAGACTTTCCCGCTGTTGCTCGGATTCGTTGACTTCGTTGTAAGCGGCCTTAACCGGATCAGGAGGTGTTACATCCTGGAACTTGACCGTAACGATACGGACACCAATGTCATAGTGGTTGAGAGTGGACTGCAGATCCGTTTGAATCTCACTCGCCAACAGTGCACGTTCCGTTGTCAAAACCGCGGTGACGTTGGCATTACCAATAGCCTTGCGAACCATCGCTTCGGCAATATCACGAATAGTGCCGACAGGATCCTTGATCCGGAAGATAAACTTGAAAGGATCAGAGACCTGAAACTGCACGATCCACTCAACGTCACTGACGTTAAGGTCGCCGGTCAGAGTCAGCGACTCCTCTTCAAGACCACGCTTGGTGTACGTCGAGCGCACATCGGGTTTGACCGTACGGAAACCGAATTCTTCTTTAAGGACTCGCCCTGTCTGCACCAGATAGACGCGATCAATGCCAAGAGGCATTTTAAAATGCAAGCCCGGCTCGGCAAAGCTGTTAAATTCACCGAAGCGCAGGACAACCCCGGTCTCTTCCGTGTCCACCTCGTACATGCTGCTGTAGCCACCGATAACAACCAGAAAAATCACAATCATGATCGGCAAGAGACCCTTTTGTGGGCCAAATTTATTCTTCAAATGGTTTTTAATCTCGATGACCTTTTTTTCAAAGTCCTCATTCGAGGGACCATTGCCCCAATCCTGCATTATTGCCTCCCTTTGCTTTTTGAAAACATCTTTACACTCCAGAACATTAATTCTCTTCTGAAGTTCACTTAAAAAAGTATTTATATCAGGTTTATACGACTAAACAAAGATCACGTTATATTATTATCAGATTAAACCATAAACCGAAGCAGTGGGCATCCTTTCTACCCCTAATCCTTGTTTAAAGAGTAGAAACATACTATTTTTGAAAAAAGATGAGGAGGATGAAAGAATGGCAACGGAGCCTCAACAAAAGCAGTTGCTCAACAAATATCGTAAGCTTATCGGCCTAAACGAGGGAGCAGGTCTGGGCGAGTTAAAAGAGCGCTACTCCGGGTTGCACGATCGATTCAATCAGCAACTCAGATCAGAAGATCCAGCTCAGGCCAAGAAAGGGCAGAACAATCTGGTCCTGCTCGATCAAGCGTACAACCTCCTCGCCAAGAACATTCGAAACCAACAAAAAACATCTTTTCATCAAGCGACGGCAGAAGCCCATTCAGGTGCAACCAGACTGTCGATTGAGTTATGTACCATGCGAGTCGGCTTTCAGATTCTCGATGGCGGTGAGTTCTTCGCGCTGGAGACGAAGAGAGTCGAAGTCAATATTGTTGGACTGCGATCAGTACAAACGAACAACCGTGTCAGTGCCAATTGGCCAAGTGGCAAACTGACAATATTTAACGATCATTTCAAACTATCGTGCATTTTCGGCTCTTTCGATCTTTACTTCAACGATATCGTCGCGGTCACAAAAGTCTGGTACCTGCCCTTCTCTATCTGCATGAAACAAAAATCTGACAAATCAGTGCGCATTAACATTTTTGGTACCAGCCTAACCAGAAAGCTAAAAGAGCTGGCACCGCAGTTCACAACCAAACTTAAAATCGACTATTGATCATTAAATTATTGATTCTGACTATCTGCGGCATTAACTCCGGCAAGATACCCCGTTGACCAACATTCTTGTAAATTGAACCCTCCCGTCGGTCCATCGAGATCAATCATTTCACCGACAAAGAAAAGATTCTCGATTAACTTCGAACGCATGCTACGCATATCAATGTCTTTCAAAGAAACGCCGCCGGAGGTAATGATCGCCTTGCGAAAACCTTCATGTCCGGAAACTTTCAACTCGAATTCTTTGAAGAGCTTTAATAGCCTCTGCCGTTCTACACGCGTTACCGAGTGGCATTTTTTCT
>CBDUFN010000084.1:0-11083 GCA_965366475.1 uncultured bacterium
GAAGACGTCGATCTTCTCTTTGCTCTTTTTGCCTTCACGGATCAGGTTGCGCGAGTAATGGTGAGCAAAGCTCGGCTCTATGCCGTTGGATGCATTGTTTGCGATCGACAGCGAAATTGTGCCCGTTGGTGCGATGGAGCTGTGATGGGTGAAACGGGCACCGATTTCGGCGAGTTCGTTAACAAGTTCCGGAGCTTCTGTGGCCAGCTGTTGCATGTAACGGCTGTATCGAGCGTGCAGAATTCGACCCGGGACAAGCTGGCCTAAGCTGATGCCGTCAGCTGCCATCTCGGGCCGCTTGCGTAACATCTCAGCAGTAATTTCGTATTCTTTGTCGAGGGCCGGCGCCGGGCCCTTTTCTTTGGCCAATTCAATTGCTTGTTGCCAGCCTGCCAGCGCCAATTGAAGTGTGACTTGCTCGGTGAAATCAATCGCCTCATCGTCTCCGTATTTCATGCCGAGTAAAGTGATTGTTGAGCCAAGACCCAGATAGCCAAGGCCGTGGCGGCGCTTGCCAAAAATTTCTTCGCGTTGTTGTTCGAGAGGCAGGCCGTTAATTTCAACGACGTTATCGAGCATACGAGTGAAAACTGACACAACTTCACGGAAGTGGTCCCAGTTGAAATGTGCTTCAGCGGTGAACGGTTGCTCGACGAACCGGGTCAGATTGATCGATCCGAGGAGGCATGATCCGTAAGGAGGTAGTGGTTGCTCGCCGCAAGGATTGGTTGCGCGAATTTCTTCGCAAAACCAGTTGTTGTTCATATCATTAACTTTGTCAATCAGGATGAATCCTGGTTCTGCAAAATCATAAGTGGATGCCATGATTACATTCCACAACTGCTTGGCGCGAATGGAACGGTAGATTTTGCAGGCGACCTCACCGACATCGTTCTGCACATAATCCTCTTTGACGGGCCAGTCTTTCCATATGACCTGTGTGGGGTCTTGCAGGTCGAGTCCATCTCTTTCCAGTTCTTTAGGGGTAAGAGGGAAACAAAGAGGCCAATCCTGATCTTTTTTTACGGCTTCAACGAATTCATCGGTAATCAGTAGCGAAAGGTTGAACTGGCGTAAGCGACCATCTTCACGCTTGGCTTTGATGAAGTCGACGACATCCGGATGGGAAATGTCAAAAGTTGCCATCTGGGCGCCACGACGACCTCCGGCTGAAGCGACCGTACGACACATGCTGTCGTAGATATCCATAAACGACAAGGGCCCGGATGTGTTTGCTCCGGCACCGTTGACGAATGCATTGCGTGGTCTCAACGTTGAGAAGTCGTAGCCTATGCCGCAACCTGCTTTTAAGGTTAGTCCGGCTTCGTGGACCTTGCCTAGAATGTTATCCATTGAGTCTTCAACGGTTGCCGAGACTGTACAGTTGATCGTTGATGTTGCCGGTTTGTGCTCGAGCGCGCCTGCGTTGGATGTAATGCGTCCGGCCGGAATGGCTCCATTCTCTAAAGCCCATACAAATCGGTCGTGCCAGTAACGTTGTTTCTTCTCGTCAGCCTCAACCAAAGAAAGAGCTTTGGCGACACGTTCGAAGGTCGCGTGTAAATCTGCGTCCACGGCTTTGCCGGTTGCGTCCTTGAGTCGATACTTGCTGTCCCAGATGTCCTGGGAAGCTTCCTGCCAGGGGATTTCTGCTGTCTCGTCTGTCTTCTTTATCACATTGCCTGCCATTGTTCAGTCACCTTTTTGTCCCCTCGCCGCCCGTATAGGGCGGTTGGACGCAAATATATTAACAGATTGGACGATCGCCCATGCCTCTCTATAAACACTATATATTGTATGGAGAGGAATTGTACGCTACTACATGATGATTAGTAAACCGAAATATGATTAGAAGAGCTCAAATTTTACGAAAAATTAAATGTGTGCTGATTGAGCCCCTCTCTTTGCGAGAGGAGGTGGGGTCTCAGAGGTTTTTCAACTAAAATCTTCCAGCAGCAATTAACCTTTTTTTCCAATAGGGATTGTTCAGGCGGGCATAGCTGACCCCCTTGCCTGAGGAGGGAGAATGGATGAATTGATTCTGGTCTGCATAGATGCCAACGTGAGAGATTTTATTGGAGGAAAAAACGAAGAAAACGAGATCTCCAGGTTGTAATTCGTCCAACTTGATCTTCTGGCTTTTGCGGAATATCTCTTGAGATGTCCGTGGCAAATTGACACCTGCACGATTAAATGCGTATTGAACCAGACCACTACAGTCGAAACCGCGCAGATCTGTTCCTCCGTAACGGTAGGGTGTGCCTATGAGACTATGTGCAATGTCGAGGGCTTTAGATCTGGCAGCCTCTTTTTTCGTGGGTATGAGGGTGGTTGCCTGGGGGTGCTCATTGATTGGAGAGACCTTTGATTCAGGGCGAGGTGTCCCCGCGCACGCAACGATAAGGAAGAACAGGGTTGCCAGTGTTAGCCTTTTGACCAATTTTTGCCTGACAAGAGACATGATTTGTCCTTTCTGATAGAAAAGCTGACTCTCGAAGACCGTATACATGATTTAAAGCAAGCACTGTTCCAATATAATGGAACAGACCCTGTGTTTTCAGGGGATTGCCCTTTGCCAGAAGTGGATAATTAAGGTATCTTCAATGGAAATTTTGACAAAAGAACGGGACTCGAATGAAACAGGAACTACAGACAATTTATCTTGAAGATTATAAGCCACCGACATACCTGGTTGAAACGGTTGACTTGCATGTTGAACTCGCCCCAACCAAAACCAGCGTTCGGGCCAGACTCCAACTGCAACTAAATCCTGCCTCTGTTGAACCTCAACCTGATTTGAACCTGTATGGTCGTAAGCTTAAATTGATAAGTCTTCGTCTTGATGACAAAGAGCTGGATGCAAATGAATATGAGATCAACAGTGAAGGGTTGACCCTTTCTGGTGTGCCGGAACGTTTCGTCCTCGAAACTCTGGTCGAAATTAATCCGGAAGGCAACACAGCTCTGGAAGGTCTCTACCGAGCCAGTAATATCTATTGCACCCAGTGCGAGGCGCAGGGCTTTCGGAAAATTACGTTTTACCCGGATCGGCCCGATGTTATGGCTCGCTACACCACAACCTTGGTTGGTGATCGTGCCACCACACCCGTCTTGCTTGCCAATGGCAATTTGATTGAGTCCGGAGATCTTGATGATGGCCGGCACTATGCAAAATTTGACGATCCTTTTCCAAAGCCCAGCTACCTGTTCGCTATGGTCGCAGGTCAACTGTCTGCGATAGAGGATAGTTTTGTGACCTTGTCAGGGCGCAAAGTCAGCTTGCAGATCTTTGTTGAGGAGCGAAACAAATATAAGTGTGAGCATGCGATGCTTTCCTTGAAAAATGCCATGCGTTGGGACGAGGAAGCTTTTGGCTTGGAGTATGACCTCGACGAGTACAAGGTGGTTGCTGTCGATGATTTTAATATGGGCGCTATGGAGAACAAGGGTCTGAATGTATTTAATTCCAAATACGTTCTGGCAAAGCCCGATACTGCAACAGATGTTGATTTTCAGGGCATTGAAGGTGTCATCGGACACGAGTATTTCCACAACTGGACCGGCAACCGGGTGACCTGTCGAGACTGGTTTCAGCTCAGTCTTAAAGAAGGTTTGACGGTTTTTCGTGATCAAGAATTCTCGGCAGATATGGGCTCAAGAGCTGTAAAACGGATTGGTGAGGTGCGCTTGCTGCGTAATTTCCAGTTTCCTGAAGACGCTGGGCCGATGTCTCATCCTGTCCGCCCGGAATCGTATGTTGAGATCAATAACTTCTATACAGCTACAGTTTACAATAAAGGTGCGGAGGTTATCCGCATGTACCAGACCCTGCTTGGTAAAGAAGGTTTTCACCGGGGCATGAACCTCTACTTTGAGAGGCATGATGGTCAGGCTGTAACTACGGATGATTTCCTCGCGGCCATGGCCGATGCGAATGATGTGGATTTAAGTCAATTTCAACAGTGGTACAGACAGGCAGGAACGCCTGTGCTGGAAATAGACGGTTGCTACGATGAGGACGCAAAGGAGTATCGTTTGTCCACTCGGCAGTCGTGTCCTGAGACTCCCGGTCAGTCTGCAAAGGAACCCTTTTTGATCCCCTTGAAGATTGGTTTGCTTGCACCGGATGGTCGAGACCTCCCTCTTCAGTTGAAAGGCGAGTCTGCTGCTCAACAAGGCTCGCGAACTCTCACTATTGTCGATGTTGATCAAGAGTTTACCTTTATCAATGTTCCCGTTTCTCCGATTCCTTCGTTGTTACGCGATTTCTCTGCACCAATTAAAGCTCTTTACCCTTACCAACGTGCTGAACTGGCATTTCTCTTTGCCAACGACAGCGACGCATTTAATCGTTGGGAGGCTGGACAACGTTTGGCAACCAGTGTGATTCTGGAGATGGCTGAGCGTGTTCAGGCGGAGCAAGACTTGAATGTTCCAGCAGACTTTTTACAAGCCTTCCGGGTCGCTCTGCAGGATAAAAATGTTGACCCTGCGTTACTCTCTTTAGCATTGACCTTGCCGGGAGAGATGGAGTTGGCTGAAGCGATGGGCGTTGCCGATCCAGGTGCTATTCACATCGCTCGTCAGGAGCTGCGGAAAGCTCTGGCTCTTGAGTTGAACGTTGAATTTACACAAGTGCTGAGTGAAATGCACGATGATGGCCTTTACTCTTTAGAGCCTGAAGCGATTGGCCGAAGAAGTCTGAAAAATCTTTGCCTCAGTTATCTTGCTCTTTTTGATGACTCAGCTTTTCATCAGGATTTATTCGAGAGATTTGTTGAAGCGGATAATATGACTGACCGTATGGCGGCTTTAACCTGTCTGGTGCATAATCGTCTGCCAAAGTGGGAAGAGGCTCTGGCCGCTTTTTACCATCAGTTTGAGAATGACCCGTTGGTTGTTGATAAGTGGTTTTCCTTGCAAGCGACCTCTCCGCAACCTGCAACCCTTACTGAAATCATTGATCTAATGGGGCACCCGGCATTCACGATGCGCAACCCGAATCGTGTGCGCTCGCTGATTGGAGCCTTTGCTCAGGGCAATCCGGCCTGCTTCCACGATTTGTCAGGTGCTGGTTACGAATTCCTTGCTGATCGTGTGATCGAACTTGATGCACTTAACCCGCAAGTGGCTGCTAGAATGATTGGGCCTTTGAGCCGCTGGCGGCGCTACGACAGTAAACGCCAGCCTTTGATGGTGGCGCAGCTTGAGCGTATCCAGAGTCAAGAAAAGTTGTCTTCGGACGTTGGCGAAATTGTGCAAAAATCCTTACAATGACAGGAAGAGAAGTCCTTTAGGGTTGTTCTTGTTCCGTGAGAGTTTTTATGAACAAAGTTAATGACGTTAGTGAAAGTGTCCTGTTTATAGGCTGTGGTGATGTTTGTGTCCGTGTCGCCAAGTTGGTGCAATCCTGTGGCTGTGATGTTACCGGCCTGGTTCGTTCCGATGAGAGTGCAGAGCGTTTACGCGCACATGGTATTGCTCCGGTTTTGGGCAATCTGGATGATGCGAATACTTTGAAAGACCTGCCGACCGATGGTAAGCTGATTTACTACTTTGCGCCTCCTACGGGGGGCGGCCCCTTTGATAGTCGAATGCGGAATTTTTGTCAGGCTGTCAGTTCTGGTCACTTGCCCACCAAAGTGGTTTATATCAGCACCAGTGGCGTGTATGGCGATTGTGGCACTGTTTGGGTCACGGAAGAAACAGCTTTGAATCCGCAGACCAGCCGAGCGCAACGTCGGGTTGATGCAGAAACGACCTTGGTGGAGTGGGGCCGTAAGAACTCTGTTGCGGTTGTCATTCTCAGGGTGACAGGGATCTATGGACCCGGGCGTTTGCCGTTGGCGAGAATAGAGCAAGGTCATCCTGTTTTAAACGAAGAGGAATCGCCGCCTACGAATCGCATCCATGTCGATGACCTCGCACTGACCTGTGTAAAAGCCGCTGAAAAAGCTTCTGATGGTGATATCTTTAATGTCAGCGATGGCCAGCCAGGAACGATGACACAATACTTTAATACGGTTTGTGATTTGCTTGATATGCCACGCTTACCTCAGATTGATATGGAGGAGGCAAAGCAGGTGATGAATCCGATGATGTTGTCTTACCTCACCGAAACCAGGCGAATGAACAACCAGAAAATGATAGAGCAGCTCGGTGTCACTCTGGTTTATCCAAATCTGGACCTGGGCTTGAAAAATGTTGTAGATCAAATTGATCTGCCGAATATGGGCTACCTGGGCTCGGTGGGCCATTAAATTCATCGAGTAATGTTCACTGCTCAGAGTGAAGGGGCTCGCTTTTTACTTTGATCTTGTTCCGTAAATTTGATTGAGGAGTAACTCATGAAAAAGATAGCGATCATTGGTGCCGGCATTTCCGGTTTAAGTACTGCGTTTACGATCGAGCGTCTGGCTGCTGAACAGGGTCTGGATGTTGAGGTGACTATTTTCGAGAGGGACGAGCGAACGGGTGGAAAAATCTGGAGTATCAAGGAAGAAGGCTATCTCTGCGAATGGGGGCCAAATGGCTTCCTCGATAGTAAGCCGATGACTCTTGAGCTGTGTGATCAGCTAGGTATCCAGGATCAACTTGAGCGCTCCAATGATAATGCCCGTAAGCGGTTCATCTACAGTGGTGGAATTCTTAATAGGCTCCCTGAAAATGGGCCGATGTTTCTGCAATCAAAATTGATCAGCTGGCCTGGGAAAATACGCCTTGCTCAGGAATTTATTAAGCCAAAACGGACCGATGGGGTTGATGAAACTCTTGCAGACTTTGCACGCCGGCGGCTGGGTGCTGAAGCTCTTGATAAATTGATCGGACCGATGGTCTCAGGAATATTTGCCGGCAACCCTGAAACCATGAGTTTGAAGAGTTGCTTTCCCAGAATTCATGAACTGGAGCAGGAATACGGCGGCCTGCTGAAGGCCATGATGTTGTTGGCCAAGAAGAAAAAAGCAGAGATCAAAGCCGGTAAGCAGGTTGCGAGTGCTGCCGGGCCAGGTGGTGTCCTGACCTCCTTCGTGGACGGTATACAGGAGCTCACTGATGGGACGGTCAAGGGCCTTAAGGGCGAGGTTCGCACAGGTCAGCCCATTGCTGGTTTGAAAAAGGTTGATGGTGGATGGGAATTGCGGTTGGCTGATGGATCTAACTTCGATGCCGAAGTGGTGGTCTCCGCTGCACCAGCCCATGTGCTCAAAGATCTTGTCTGGTCTGTTGATGGTGATTTGTCGGCACTTCTCGCTGATATTCCTTATGCACCGATGAACGTGATCTGCTTTGGCTATGAGAAGGACAAGGTTGCCCGTGACCTGGATGGCTTCGGTTACTTGATTCCGAAGAAGGAGGGTTGCGACATTCTCGGTACACTTTGGGATTCAAGCATCTTCCCCAAACGTGCTCCCGAGGGCCACGTCATGTTGCGTTCCATGATGGGGGGCGCAACAACTCCCGAAGCGATAGATTTGAGTGATGCTGAGGTTAAATCTCGGACTATGGGTGAGCTCAAAAAGATTATGGGCATTGAAGCTGAACCTGATTTTGTAAGAATTTTCCGTCATCAGCGAGCGATCCCCCAGTATGTGGTTGGTCACGCCGACCGTCTGATTGCCGTGGAAGAAAGTCTTAACAACCATCCCGGGCTTATCCTGACTGGTAATGCGTTCTTCGGCATCGGTCTTAACGATTGCGTTAATGCGGCTAATAAAGCAGCTGACCAGGTTGTTTCGTATTTGCAGGGTATGGATTGATTGATTCTTTGAGAGGGTTATGAGCTCCGCGACTATCCCATCTTCATGCCGTCGCTTGCTGGCTGCTCTATTGCCGGCTCTATTAGGCCAAGGGGACTTTGCGCCCGGTCGTTCCTCAGGGCAGAAAGCCTTGGCCGGTTTAGGTCTTGGCCTGTGCCGTTGGCTTGAGAAAAATCCAAGAATTGTCTTTGTTGGTGGCAACCCAAGCGACCCTCTCTCCTGCTCTGTCACCGGTCTTACTGACGATCTTTTTGATCCGACCCTGGTCGTTGATGATGACAGTCGTCACGATGTTCAGCTCCGTTTCTCGGGGTTCTGGAGTGATCGTCGACTGGCATTGGTCTGCTTGCGTCAGGGCCTCACCACGGCTGAATTCAACCATTTCTACCATCTCCTCATGCATCATGCCGGTAAAGGTTTGCTGCTCCGAAATCGTCTCTTTGAAGAACAGGCCCGTGGTCATCTTCCAAACGTGAGCCTGATTTTCCTTGATGACCTGCCCGACGCTGATGCGTCTTTTCCCTGGTCTGCTCGAGTTTCTCTGGGATGGATTCATCGTGACCTGAATCTGCTGTCTCGTGCGAAGGGTTTGTCTACACGTGATCAGCTTGATTGGCGCGAACAGTTGTTGTCTGCGTCGTTGGCTCAAGCCCACTTGTCAGGCGCTCTCGCTGATTTTTTCTCACATATTGATCTTATTGCTGAAGAGATTGATAACTACAATAAGGATGAACTGGTTTTCTCGTTACTGGAGCATGTCGAGGGTCTTTCTGGTGATCTTTGTCTGCAGCTCTGTGCAAGACTTGATCAGTTGCCTCAAGGTGAAGATCAGGAAGATGATCTTCCTGTCAAGGAACGCAGGACGGCCATTAAATGGATTTCCCGGCGTCTTGCCGAACAGTTGATGGAGGAGGGCAAGGCTGGTCCGGAACATCTGCACGCTCTCGTGTTACACAAGGTTCTCCTCTACGAAGAAATCCCACGGCAAATGCGTCCTCGTGTTGCCAGCCTACAGGTCCTGACGAGTTTTCTCGCCGATCCGCAGAAATATTTTTCCGAGGTCGAAAGTAGTCACAGTCCAGAAGTTCTTGCCACGCGCCTCTGGAGGATTCTCGAAATGCTGCCGAAGCTAATACAGGCGCTGCGTTTTGATGTTGCACGCCAGGTTCTCGAATTTTCTCAAAGGTTCGGGCCAACATTTGATCTGCAGGCAAAGCCAGAAATCATGAAACCTTTGGTGGAGGCTGCTGCAGGAGTTTTCACCGAGACTCAAAGTGAACACCAATCAGCTTTGATGCAGACGTTACCGCAAATGGGGCGGGCCGGAGTCCTTTTGCTGATCGATCTTGCGGATCATCAGAATCGTTCGGTGCGGCGCTCCTCAATTGATGAACTCATCAAAGTCGGTCAACCGGTGATCCCTATCCTTTTTGATATATTGCCAACTAAAAAGGGTTGGCACTATCTCCGAAATATGTTGCTTATATTGGCACAGTTGAAAGCTGGCGGGCCGCGTGTGGAAAATTTATTGCGTAAAAGCCTTGTTCATCCTGAAGCGAATGTACGTAAAGAGGCTTTGCCGGGGATAGCAAAGTTAATGGGACCGGGTGCTGAAGATCTGGTTTGCCACGCTCTTGCTGATGATGATCTGGAAGTGAAGAAGCGCGCTGCGGCATGTCTTGGCTTGACCGGGATTACTGACCAGAACGTTTACAATATTTTGGCTAAGATGTTGTCGGCGAAAAATTGCTCCGATGAATTTGCCGTGCAGATTGTGACTTCAATCAATCGCTTAAAACCACAGCCACCTAGGGATCAAACTTTGGAAGTGGCTCTCCTTGGTTTACTCGGTAGTCGCGGATTTTTGGGCGTTGGTGGCCGCAAGGCGAGTTCTTCGCAGACGTTACGTGTAGCCGTGGTGCAAGCCCTTGGTTTTGTTGGAACCTCACGTTCTAAAAAAGCTTTGACTAAATTACCTTCAGATCAGAGTGACGTTATGCGAAAGGCGCTTGATGAAGCCCAGAAACGATTTGTCGATCGTTCTATTTAATGATTAATTAGCTGTTGAATTTTTAAGTCCCTTGCAAGTCGCAACAGGCACTCATATAATGACACTGTTTTGTTGGCTTTAAAAAGAAATCCCTTTCCTGGAGAATTTTGCATGAGATTATTGACTCGTTCCGATTTTGACGGTATCTGTTGCGCCGTTTTGCTCAAAGAGCTCGGATTGATGAAAGAGATGGTCTACGCACATCCGAAAGATCTGCAAGATGGCAAAATTCCTGTAACTGAGAATGATATCCTGGCGAATGTGCCTTTTGTTCCCGGTTGCGGTCTCTGGTTTGATCATCACTCCAGCGAAATGGAGCGCAATGATCTTGAAGGTCGCTACGAAGGCTTGAGCAAGCCGGCACCAAGTGCCGCACGCGTTATTTGTGATTATTACGGTGTAGAAAAGTTCAGCCGATTCAAGGAACTCTTAGAGTTCGCTGATAAGGTTGATTCGGCGCAGTTATCAGAAGACGAGATCCTTAATCCAACCGGTTGGGTCCTCCTTGGTTTTCTCTGTGACCCGCGAACTGGCCTTGGTTATAACAAATCATATACGATCAGTAACCTTCAATACTGTCGGGATTTAGTCGATATGATCGGGCACATGTCGATTGATGAAATACTCGATCACCCGGATACAAAAGAACGCTCTGATTTCTATTTTGAAAGTACTGAAAAAGCCAAGAAGTTTTATAAAAACTGTACTTGGACAGATGGGCCGATTGTTATTTCTGACTTCCGTATTGCTGGGATGGCACCTCCTTCAAATCGTTTCCTTATTTATTCTCTTTACCCGGAAGCGAATATCTCCATTCGCGTGATCGATGGAAAAGATGGCGCGTTTGTCTCTTTCTCTGTGGGTTACAGTATTCTCAATCGTACGGCTAAGGTGGACGTGGGCTCTTTAATGCTCAAATATGGCGGCGGTGGGCATAAGGTGGTGGGAACATGTCAAGTGCCTTACGAAGAGGCAGAAGATTCTCTTCATGAAATTGTTGAATTTATCAAGGCTGCTGGATAAGTTGTTACTGAAAGATAGAGATTCTTGATGGCGACAGATAAATATATCTGTCGCCATTCGTTTATTGAAAAGCTCCATCTGAATTTTACGTCGGGTTTTTAGAAAACTTGTGTTTCTTTGAATTGTTTGTTGACTGAGCGCAACAGGTTGTTAATCTGTTGTGCTTTTTGTTGAATTTTACAGCATGAAGAAAAGGACAAAACCGTCGGGGTTGCCCGACAGCAACGTCATTTTCTTTGTAACGACAAAGCAA
>CBDUFN010000085.1:0-10915 GCA_965366475.1 uncultured bacterium
TTACATAGAGACAATGAGCGCGGCTCGGTACTCATTGTTTGCCTGTTAATTCTCTCGCTGATGGGTATCTTCAGCATGATTGCGATCAATTCGACTATCAGCGAGTTGAAAGTGGCAGGCAAACATAAGACCTCCATGCAATCCTTTTACGCTGCAGAATCTGGTATTGCAGAAGTTCTGAGAAGGTTGAAGGGGTCTTCGTCTTCAACGGACTATATGGGTGACACGTCCATGTTCTTTGATTCCAACTGGTCGGCCTACATTCTTACCGACGACAACTGGGTTGCTTCTGATGATCCAGATTTTGACAACTCTCTGACCAATTATATCCCAAGTACCAGCAGCTTTACTGACACGACAATCCTGGCTAACAGCAAACAAAACGATATCTCTTACTTTGTTCGCATTCGGCATAAACGGGAGTACGATGCTGAACAGTCTGGCCACAGGCTTGCCTACCCACACTATTTAGACACTGATGGCAGTACTCTGGCTAATACCGACGTTGCAAGGGGCGAACTCATCTATTACGGTTTCGGTGATTCCTCTCAGCCAACCAAGGCGGTACAATTTACAACATCGAGTGCTACACAGCACCTTCCCGTCGAAATCGTGACCAGTTACGGAATGAGTGGTGGCAGCTTGAAGGTCATAGAGGCCGAAGTCGCCAAAAATCCCGGTATTGCTGTTGTTGGAGCCATTTATTCTGAAGGTAATTTCACCGGTAATGGCAATTCTGCAACGATCTCCGGAGTTGATCATTGTGGCAGTGTTTTGGATGTTCCCGCGATCTACACACTCGATCCAGCAACCGCGTCGATCAGTAGTGCAACTGTGGACGGTACGGTTGATACTGGCACAGACGATCTTGACCTAAGCGAATATGTTGACAGTCTCAAAGAGTCAACCTCGACATTGATTACTTTGACTGCCGACGTCAATGGCGATACCTACGGTGCCCCCGGCGGCTTTGTGACGGTATATTCAGAAACCTCTGGCAATGTCGGCGGTTTGAGAATGTCAAATATTGATGGGTACGGAACCTTGATCGTCGAAGGTGATCTGACCCTTGGTGGCGGTTTTACCTGGAATGGACTGGTTGTTGTGACCGGTACTCTTACCTTCAACGGTGGTGGCTCGGGGGTGAATATTGCCGGAGCTGTGATGTCTGAAGATACTGTGTCCTTGAACGGTGGTCTGAATATCCATTATGACAGTTGCACTGTAAGTGAATCCTTAAGCTCATTGAGCTATCAGGTTGTCAACTGGCGTCAACTTTAGTTGTCTTTGGCAATGTCGACTCGTTTTCGCTGTGTTTAAAAAGGTTGATAATCGCCCGGTTGCTTGCAGGGGTAACCCCTCCTTAGCCACCTGCTTTTTGGTTAAAGCTGCCATGTTATGAATAAGAGCGTTATGACTTACGACTATATTATTATCGGTGGCGGTATTGTTGGTGTTTCGACCGCATGGCAACTGCAGCAGCGTTATCCCGAAACGAAGATTTTGTTGCTGGAGAAGGAGCAGGGCTATTCCAGGCATCAAACGGGTCATAACAGCGGCGTTATCCATGCTGGCGTCTATTACACTCCTGGTAGCCTGAAAGCGAAGCTGTGCAAAGCTGGAGTCGCCGCGACTATTGCCTTTTGTGATGAGAATCAAATTCCTTATGATCGTTGTGGCAAGCTGCTGGTGGCAACCAACAAACTCGAACTGGAGCGCATGCGCGCGTTGGTTGAGCGCTGTCAAAGTAACGAAATCGATATCGAAATCCTCGATGCTCAACAACTGAAATCTCGTGAGCCTAACATCGTTGGCTTGGGCGCTCTTTTCGTCAAGGAAACGGCCATCGTCGATTACCAGAAGATTACTTCTACAATGGTTGAACGTTTTGTTGAAAGGTCTGGAGAGGCACGGCTTGATCACGAAGTTGTTCAATTGACAGAGTCCGCCGAAGAGGTTGAAGTTGTCGCGCTTCATAAAGGTGAGAAACAAACCTTTAAGACCCGTTTCTTGATCACTTGCTCAGGTTTAATGGCCGATCGTATGACTCGGTTGATGAGTCTCAATACCGATTTTCGAATTATCCCGTTTCGTGGTGAGTATTATCAGTTGCCATCTCAGTACAATCAGATCGTTAATCATCTGGTTTACCCCATCCCTGACCCCGACTTACCCTTTCTCGGTGTGCACCTGACCCGTATGATTGATGGAACAGTGACGGTTGGTCCCAATGCGGTTCTTGGCTGGAAGCGTGAAGGTTACGGCAAGGTTAATGTCAATCTTCTTGATTGCTGGGAAATGTTATCTTTCTCTGGCTTCTGGCATGTATTGAGGGCTCATTTCCGGTCCGGTCTGATCGAAACAAAAAATTCTCTGTGGAAGCCAGGCTACCTCAAGCAAGTGAGGAAGTACTGTCCGCAGTTACAATTGTCCGACCTGAAACCGTATCCAGCAGGGATCCGAGCGCAAGCCGTCCTGTCGGATGGCTCTCTGGTTCACGATTTTTTGTTTGCAGAGAGTCCACGGAGCCTACACGTGTGTAACGCGCCTTCTCCCGCGGCGACTTCGGCGATACCGATCGGATCATACATTTGTGACAAAATAACTAATAAGTCGATCTAGGCGGGTTCCAAGTTTCATCCGTGTTGGTCACTGATTTCACTATGGCTTTAGCGCTATTCCTGATGATGTGTCTCTTTTGACAGGGAGAGTTTGCGGATAGATAACTAAACGAATATTTACAATAAAGAGGCTGCCCTTTAAAGGGGCAGCCTCTTTATTGTTTGTCAAAACTTTTGATAGGAAACCGACTTCTTACTGATTTCGATAATTAACCGTCAGCTTAATTATTTCGATCTCTGGACAACAAAAAGCCCCACGGGAAACCGCGAGGCATTTTGTTGCTCAATGTAGGCGATGCCTTACATTTTGCGAACGTTTGACGATTGAGGGCCTTTCTGGCCATCAGTAACATCAAAGCTCACTCTGTCGCCCTCGGCGAGAGATTTGAAACCGTCGCCTTGAACTTCAGAGAAGTGTACGAACACATCAGGTCCATTGTCCTGCTCGATAAAACCAAAACCTTTTGCATCGTTAAACCATTTTACAGTACCTTCAGCCATTTTTAACTCCATGTTCCCCTATGGGAACGTTTTGGTTGTGCAACCATATCTGCTTAAAATAAAAAACACGCAACCATAAAAGGTTTGCGTGGCATATTCGTGACTGATTAACTTTTAATCTCGTCCAACAAACTATCTATGCACAAACGTTTAAGATTTGACAAGATACCACAACCTTTTAAATTTATGCAAGGTTAATATTCCTTTTGTTTTACGCCACGTAACTATGATCAATTTAGCCGCCCTCTTAACTTTAGTAATCAAGCAATGAATAGTTATCATCTTTCTTACTGACCAGGACTTTTGAGAAGAGTATAGGTTTTGCATGGGTCGGTATATCTGAAAAGCACTTCAATTCATAAATTGTTATCTCCATCTGAAAAATAGGTGCACTTATTATTCGCTGCCAATGTAATGAAACGCTTTTGGCCTCCTGGTGTCTGACTCAAACTCTTTATTACTAGCAGTTCTCTCAGGTTGTAGACAAACGTGCTCGTGACGCAAATGATGATATTATATAAGTATAAAAACGTGACATTTCATGTTTTCTAAAGGCGAAGTCCTCAACCGATAAGGAGGTTTGAGATGACTAATCATACCAACACCTGTTTTACGTTTGATGCGGCATGTGATGCAGCTATAGAGATAGAAACTAAAATTTATCAAAATTTCCTTAAGGCTGCCCGTATCGTCAAAGATAAGGCTGCGAACGAGATTCTTCAAGAGGCAGCCTTAGTAAGGTTGGATATCAAGCAGAAACTCGAGATTTCTGCTCTTAAAGGTGGGGTTGACGGTCAGGAAATTCGTAGTGCAGTTCCCACCATGAATCTAGCGGATAGTATTCGTTGTTGCGATCTCCACTTGATAGGTCCTGATGCAGATAATCGTAAAGCGTTGGCCTATGCTATAAAAATGTCGAAAGAGGCTCTGGACTTTTATCGCAGTATGACAGAAATGTGTAGTGGCGCACCGATGGCCGCGCTTTTTAAGGCTCTCGGAGATGATCAGACTCATTATCTTCAGGAGATTGAAGATGCTTATGAGGAACATTTTCTGACTGAAGGATGACCCTTTCAGCTATATTTAATGATCACAACAACTGATATAGTTTTTTTCTGTCGACGACAGAAACATCTCAGGAATTTTGTGGTCTATAAAACCCTTGCCACCAGGTCTTGTACCTTGGTGATAACTTTACTTCTATTTTATATTGACATTTATAACTATAAAGGTAATATATTCATCAGGGCATAGTTACCTATGTTCTACCTCCTAAGCAAAACCCATAGAACCCGTTGCCCCGCAGTCACCCTCCTGACTGTGGGGCTTTTTTTGTAATGTCAGGGGCAGTGAATTTATCTTTAAGAATTAAAGATGTGCTCTTCTAGGGTTGTTATGGGTGAAATAATAAAAGGAATTAATGGGTTACGAAAACTTTGGTAATAAAGGGTGAGGTCATAGCGTGGACGAAAGCACTATAGTTCAGTTGGAAAGCAACGTCCGAGCCGACCGACAATTTGCTGCTGTCTGACACAACAATGAGGTGGTCGCTGCTAGCCCCCATAATCTCGATTCCAGCAGGGGGGAGTAGACCGTCCGGGTCGGTGTCTTGACGTCCGATGGCAAGGATCGATTGTGTGACCTGACCCCGATTGAT
The DNA here is from genome assembly GCA_965366475.1 of uncultured bacterium. Lineage (GTDB taxonomy): Bacteria > Desulfobacterota > Desulfuromonadia > Desulfuromonadales > BM103 > M0040. The sequence continues at coordinate 4,780 of CBDUFN010000085.1, forward strand.
AATAGGTGTTGCCTCTCCGAAAGCGGTTTGTGCGATTGTGCCCGAGGGTTGTGAAGGCTTAAGCTTCGATTCGATCACTTCGGCGACGAGCGTGAATGCATCGGTGAAGAGACCGTTGATCGGTTGGCGTTGGAGTGTCTCGCAGCCGAGCAGAATCGCCTCACCCAGACGGAGATCGTTGACCCTCCCAGTCTCTGCACCGCTCAAGGCCCATTCCAGATTAGCCGAGTTTCCCCCTGAAACAATTTCCAACTTCAAATCGTATGTCGCCTCAATGAGTTCCGCGAGAGCGGAGAGCTCGGCCATGTTTCTGGCGTCTGGAGAGACTCCGCATCGGCAAGCGAGGTTGGTGCCGATTCCCTTGAGTACAAGGTTAGGTAAACGCAGTGTTTCGCCTACAGTTTCAATCAGGTCATCGGGCATAATCCCTTCACGAAGGTCTCCCAACTCGACCATAAGCACGACCCCGTGAGTGCGATGAGTCTTTTGCGATTGGAGTGACAGTCGTCTTATGATCTCGATTTCACTGTTGAAACTCACATCTGCATGTCTGACGACTCGTTCCACCTGACTGAGCATCGGAGAGCGAATCAGTGTCATCTCTGCAGGCACCTTGTTAAGACGCATGGCCTCGATATTTTCGATGCGCGAGTCGCCGATAAAACTGACTCCGGCCCGTAGTAAAACGTTTGCAACTTCAGTCGAGCCAAGTGTCGCCTTGGTCACTCCCGTCACCGAAATACCCTGCTGAGCCAAGCGTTTAACCAATGTGCAAGCGTTATGATGAATTTTTTCGAGGTTGATCTCTAACCGCGGCGCTGACATCATGCGTTGACAGTCAACTTTCCCTTGAGCTCAGGGAAGGCCGAGATAACCATGCCCACCAGGCGTTCGGAGGGCCGAGTTAAGGCATCTGTTGTCGGGATCCCAAGCTCTTGCTCGTACTGTGTAATCGCCGAGCTTACCTCGTTGTCATTCATCTCTTCATGGTTAATCGTCAGGCCGATGACTTTCGTGTCTGAAAAGGTCTGGATGAGATTGATCTCCGTTGCTGGATCTGGAATCGTCATCTGTTCGAAGTCACAACGTTTGCTGCGACGTGGAGCATGCTGCAATACTACGCCGTTGGGGCAGCTACCGCGGAGGATGAAAGACGTTGAGGAAAAGGCAGGGTGACTCAGGGAGCCTTGACCTTCGATGATAATCACGTCGGGATTCTCATTTTCAAAAGCTTCGACGATCGTTGATTCAAGTTCGCCAGCGCAAAACTGAGAAGGGATTGCATCAAGTGCGACACCATAACGAGCCCCCTGAATCAAGCCGGTCTGGCCGGTACCGATCATAACCGTTTTGATGCCGCAATCATTGAGAGCCTTGGTTAATATATTGGCGGTCGTGCGTTTCCCAATGGCACAGTCGGTACCAAGAACAGCGATCCGCGGACAGGTGACGTTGGCGATACGACCACTGAATAGGCGCAAATCCTTCTTGTCTCGTGGTTTGCGTACGTCGTCGATAGTCACCTTGTTCACTGTACAGGCTGCTGCAAAGACCGGGTCGTCATTCAGAAACTCATGCAGACCGTTGACGATGTTCATCCCATGACTCATCGCTTCAAGAACGAGGCCGCGCTCGTGTTTCGATAACATGCCACTGGATGGCGCCATCCCGAAAATAAAGGAGTCAGGTACTGTGCCCGCTTGAGTCAATGAATCAGCGAGGTTGCGACAGATGGGAATAGCATTGGGTTTGTTGTCGAGCACCATACCGGTGTCGAGTCCGGCTTTTTCGCTGTCGATCACGGAGAGAATTTCATATTTCTCTGAACGCCGGATAAGACCATTGGCTGTTTTGCCGTCAATCGCCCCAAAGTTGGCTTCACAATAGACGATCGCGGTGGCGAGTCGGCTCTTGTCTCTTCCGAATCGAGATGAGTCCGCCGGCTTTTGGTCTTTTTTAGTGACTGGTTTAAGTTTAGTTGCAGGAGAAATTAAAGAAGCGACAGGAGGGATTATCAGCATAGCTGTTCCTTTGAGGCAAAGCTCAGAGGAAGCGACGGGATCGTGCCAGCCAGAATTGGCCGAAGGTCAACGAGTAGTCCCTACTAAGTTGTATTCCCGTGAGGAGTATTCCCCATTAGGACGAAACTTTTTTAATTATAGCACAATCTGTTCCCTTCAGTTGGAAAGAACTCCGAAAGATAGCGGTTTGAGCCCATGATTGACTCCTGTCTAAGAAATGGGTGAAGACATGTTACTGTAACGATTAAGATATTTACTTTTCTCGCATGTACTATGGAATCGACTTATGAGCTTTAATGTTATGACTGCAGAAATTTCACATGAAACCAACTCTTTCAGCCTACACAAAACTGGTAAACAGGCCTTCATGGCCCGTTACTCTTTGATGGGTGTTGCAGCAATCGATGAGCGCGGTGATGAAAATACAGAGCTTGCCGGTTTCTTGGATACCGGGCGCGCACATGGCTGGCAAGTCCAGCATGTCATCAGTGCTGCGGCCGGGCCTAGTGGGAAAATTAGACGTAAAGCGTTTGACTGGCTCTGTGAGCCAATAATTTCGACAATTGAACAGCACTCTTTCGATGGCCTTCTTCTCGGCTTGCACGGCGCCATGGGTCTCGATTTCTGTGAAGATGGTGAAGGTGAATTGCTTCGGCGTATCCGCTGCGTAGTGGGCGCAGAGATGCCGATTGCCATAACGCTTGATCCACATGCAAATGTCAGCAAACAGATGTGCGCTCTTGCGGACATCATTGTTTCTTTCAAAACCTATCCACATATCGATATGCGAGACACCGGTCGCCATGCTGGTGAAATTCTTCATCGGACGATGACTGGTGAGATCAAGCCAAGCACGATCTGCGTGAATCGACCCATGCTTGAAGAAGTCAATGGTGGTCGTACAGATATTGGTCCAATGATCGAGCGGGTTGCATCTGCGCGGACCTATGAGGAGCAGGCGGATGTCTTTGCCGTGAGTATTAATGCCGGCTTTGCCAGCGCAGATGTTTTAGAGGTTGGGCCAACCGTACTGGTAACTGGGCAGGGGGATTTTACAGCACATTCCGCTTTTGCCGAAACGATTGCCGAGGATATCTGGGAAAGGCGCTTTGAAGTGCTGAACGACTATCTTAGTGTTACAGAGGCAGCAGCAATTGCAGCGACATACAAGTCAGACAAAGGGCCGCTGATTATTGCCGATTATGCCGATAATCCTGGAGCAGGCGGCTACGGTGATTCAACAGCATTGTTGTCAGCAATTCTTGAAGCAGGGGTGAAAAATGCCTGCTTTGGTCCCATGGTTGATGGTGAGGTCGTGATGGAATTGCACTCCTCGGTTGTTGGCGAACGTGTTCAGGTTGCGTTGGGAGGTAAAACTGACCCTCTGTACGGAGGTGGGCCACTTCTTCTGGAGGGAGAACTCCTATCGATTAGTGACGGGCATTTTGTTGGCGATGGTCCGATGATCCACGGACTCCACGGCAGTTTCGGGCCGAGCGCGGTTCTACGTGTCGGAGGTATTGAGATATTAGTGGTCACCATCGCTCGTCAAATGCTTGATTTACAACAATTTAAAACCTTTGGCATCGATCCCGAAAATAAGCATGTCGTGGCGCTAAAATCGATGCAACACTTCCGTGCTGCGTTTGAGCCGATTGCTGGACAAATCATTGTTTGTGACAGCGGAGCTCTTTGCACTCCGCGCTACGACCGTTTGCCTTATAGGAACGTACCAAGGCCTATTTTCCCTCTGGATCAAGCCGAAGACTTGTTTGTTTGTTCTTGAAGTATCTTGGTTTAAATCAGAGTTGGGCTATCTGAAATTGGGTGGCTCGTGTCTTGTTTTTCGACAATACTGAAACAAACATTGGCAAATTATTGATGGGGTGGTCAGGAAGTTATCTAATACACAAATCTATTGCCACAGAATTTCTTGTCCCACAGTCTCCCTCATGGCTGTGGGGTTTTTTTCTTGCAAGGCAAAGGTAGAAAGAATTTAAAAAATTAGTTAATCTGTATCATTAAATAATATATTCATTTTTTGTGACCAACTCTAAAATGGGCAATATCATTTAATTGAGATCGTTGAATGCCAGTTTCTACTTTATCTTCTCTTTGCATCTTTAATGACAAAGCACCATACATAGGAACAGAATTATATGGTTCTCGGGGTAGATCTCTTTTTTGCTCTTTTTAATAACTTGGCAATCTTTATTGCTCTTGTTGGAGTCTTTGGTTACGTAATTACCAAACTCAAGCAGTCTCCTTGGTATCTACGACAAATGCTCCTTGGATTGGTCTTCGGCATGTTTGCTGTCGGCTGTATGTATGCCAAAATCCCTGTTTTCAAAGGTGTCATCGTTGATCAAAGAAATGCAATCATAGCGCTAAGTGGTTTCTTCGGCGGCCCTTTAGCAGCGTATCTGAGCGCAGCGTTCGCCGGTGCTTTTCGCGTTTATCTCGGCGGACAAGGTGCCTTTGCTGGTGTCATTGGCGTTACTCTGGCAGCGACAGCTGGCGTTCTTCTGAGCCGACGCTATCAGCCTTTTGGTTCAATTAAAAAGGCCATGACCAGCGCTTTTCTTGCAACAATCTTTATTCTCCCTGGTTTTCTTTTTGTTCAAGATCTACAGACCGGTTTGTCATTGTTGAAATCAATGTCCGTACCCTACGGTCTCGCAATTTTTCTCGGTATTTTTACCGTCGGCCTTCTCTTGAATCGTGAGGAAAATAAGGTTGAGATTGAGCAGTTATTGGGCGAAAGTGAAGAAAAGTTCAAGGCCTTAGCTGACACCTCTCCTCTTGCCATTTATCTGTCTACTGGAATTGAGCAGAAAGCTGAGTATATCAACCCTACCTTTATTAAGCTGTTTGGTTATTCAATTGAAGAAGTCCCGAGCGTTAACCATTGGTGGCCTTTGGCCTATCCAGATGAAGATTATCGCAGAAAGATTGCAGATGAATGGCAAAAGAAGGTAGAGCATGCCATTGAAACAAAGTCAAAAATAGAGCCCATGGAAACTGTTGTTACGTGTAAGGATGGTTCGAAGAAGACAATGTCATGGGAGTTTATCAATATTGGAAAACAGAACTGGGCTTCTGGACTTGATCTGACCGAAATAAGAAAGGCTACGGAGGAACTTGTCAAATATCGTGACAAATTAGAAGTCCTTGTCGATGAACAAACTTATGAATTGAAAGAAGCCCATGCTGAACTTTTACAGAGTGAACGCTTGGCGACTCTCGGACAATTGACGGCCACGGTGAGTCATGAACTTCGCAACCCTCTTGGAACGATCCAGTCAGCGCTCTTTTCAATTGATAACAGTATTGAAAAAAACGAACCCGAGCGAGCGGGGCGTTCTCTCGAATTGGCTGAACGTAGCATTGATCGATGCGTTAGTATAATTGAAGAACTTAACAGCTACGCACGAGTCAAAAAGTTGGATATTTCTGAGGTTTCTTTGGACTCTTGGCTGAAGTCAACCATAGCTGAGCAGATCTTCCCTGAAGACATTGTGGTTGAGATGGATTTGTCCTGTGGCGCCCAAGTCCAATTTGACAAGGGCAAACTCATGCAAGTAATAAACAATCTCTTAAATAATTCAATACATGCTCTTCAGGATGAGCATTCTAACGGAAATCTTATTCAGCTATCTACGCGTCTTTTCGATGATATGTACGAAATTAGAGTGCGCGATAATGGGATCGGTATGTCAAATGACACCAAGGAGAAGTTGTTTGAGCCCCTCTTCTCAACGAAAGACTTTGGTGTAGGCCTCGGCATGGTTATCGTGAAAAATATTGTTGAACAGCATCATGGTGAAGTTTTCGTCGAGAGCAAAGAGGGAGTAGGAACTTCTGTCAGCATACGTTTGCCTCTTCGGGGACCTGATTGAGGGTGGTTGGAAGGTTTCTGTCTTCAGGAATCTGACAAATACACAAAGCTATGGCCACCAGGAATCGATCCTCGGTGGCCTTTTTCTTTTTATTGGTTGACATATATAACCAAACAGGTTACATATTGATCACAGAACAACAGTTCTTCATTTTTACCTCCTAAAAGAAAACCCATAGAACCCGTTGCCCCACAGTTCCCCTCCTGGACTGTGGGG
>CBDUFN010000086.1:0-10728 GCA_965366475.1 uncultured bacterium
CGTAGTTACCGGTGCAACCGGCGGGATTGGCGCCCAGATTTCTAAGGCACTGGCGGCCAAGGGCGCTCGGTTGTTCCTTACAGCCACGCGATCCGCTGATCTTTCGGAGATGGCCGAGGGGCCCGAACTCGAAGAGTCGGTCGATGGCTGGGTGGCCGCTGATCTGTCTTCCGCAGCTGAGGTTAATCGGGTGGTGGCCGCTGCAAGTGAGGCACTGGGTCCGGTGGACGTCATCGTACACTCTGCCGGTGTTTTCCCTGTGGGGGTGGTGGTAGCACAGTCGTCAACGAGTTATCTGATGCAATGATGGTCAAGCAAGGCTACAGAAAGGCTCCAGAGATTCTCGATCGCCTGTTGGACTACATCCAGATCCACTTCTCTGCAGAAGAGAACTTGATGCATCAGATGAGTTACCCTGAGTTAGAAAAGCACAGCGAAACCCACCTTGATTTAACAGAGAAAGTTTTGGGACTGAGTAAAGGCTACACCAAAGAAGGGGAGCTAGACCCATGCGAATTACTTGACTTCTTGTGTGCCTGGCTCAAGGAACACATAACCATAACTGACAAACAGTTCGGAAAATTTGCCAAACACGCCAGAAAAGCATGATAATGGATATTATTTGCACGGAGTCTGAACTTTAGCTAACACAGGCATTGTTCCAAAAGCAAAACGTTACAAAAGAGTGTCTCCTCGAAGACGTTACACGGGGATACGGCAGAAATCCTCTGAAACTCTTATGCGCTTTGCTAATAGTTACTGAACACTATACTCCCTGGCTTCTAAACAAGCCTTGGTCGCACGGTTGTACTCCACACGTTTTTCAGAATTTTCCTCAACAGAGACGTTCCCACCTGGCTGAGTCGGATCAAATCCAGACTGATTAGCGGCCCAGCGATGACATTCGTAACGGTCTGTCGCCAAAAGTTTCTCATCTTGCCCCGCTCTCGGATAGACAAACAATTGATCAGGAACTTCTGGTTCTTCGTACAAATCTGTGTCTTCAGGTGGAGATGAGACACGATAGCCCCTCTCCTGTGGTGACCACCGATAATAGGTTCCACCTGCATAGTAGTAAGGTACGTCGGAGAACCAGACAGTCGTATAATAACGTGGCAAAACCGGGACAACGATTCCAATCGGAGGGGCAACAACTGAAAAATAGGCTCCGGAAGGCCGATACCAACTGCCACTGGACAAATAGTATCTTGTGCCATGATGAACAACCTTACGGTTCCTATCCGGCAACTTATTAATTAGGCGGCCAGATGGCGGGTAGTAATGATTGTGGCGATGACGTTTATCCAAGACATAACCTTTTTCAACATGACGTGCAGCCGGCCTCCGGTCATCAAAGCGCGAAGCACTACGATAATCACGCCCTGCCCATGAGGTACTGAGAGTTATTCCCGCCACGAAAAGTGCCGTTAGGCAAACAGCTGTAAGTTTTTTTATGATCATGATTCTTCTCCTGCCAAGGACCTTCTCAACAATCAGCGTACGCTGTAGTGACGTCCCTCCAGACATGCCTTCATTGCGCGCCGGTAATTACTGGCCTGGCGTTCCAGGTTCACTTGCTGGTTTGTGGTTCTTCCTGCATAACGTTCCTGAACAATTTTCGAATGCTCGATTCGTTCAGAGTCAGAGGCGGCACCCAAAACACCGCCGGCCAGAGCACCGATAACGGCCCCTTCCCCGGCATGATGTGGCGAACCGATCATGGCACCCAGAACCGCTCCAGTAAAAGCACCTGCGACTAAATCACGCCCTGGTTCAGGGTCAGGAACGACATACGTGCGCTGATGTGGGGCAAGATAAGGATAACTGGGATCAAAACCAGTTTGATCTTTCGCCCATAAGTAGCATTCAAAACGATCACGATCCTGTTGCTCGACACTTTGCCCACGCAGAGGATAGTAATAAACTTCTGTAGCAAGATCCTGCTTTATCATCGGTTCAGGTTCAGAATAAACTTGATGTTGACGATATGTTGGCGCACAAGAGACAAATATGCTGCCAAGGATCACAATGGACAGAATCTTTATCAGAGTGTTCATGGGTCTCTCCACCTATGAGTATTGTTATTGTCTTTTAGACGCACGAAAGAAGAAACGGTTTACCTAAGAGTTATCCATTAACAGATAATCGTAAAAAGATTTTTCAAGGAAGCCTGATTGTGACTTTAATCGTGTTTATGGCCAGAAAGGACAGGCAAAGGTCAAGACCTTCCTCTGGGTTTAACCTTGTGATTTACAGGGGATTATGCTAGAAATTTTCTACATTTATTAACGAAAGCGTACCCGCTTCGAGTCCTCGCCCAAATGCTTAAAGGCTGTAACCTCAGTTGAGTAGAAGCAAGCAAGGCACTCGATAAACTTTTCACGCCAAAGACGATCAACGATCGATATATTTTCTGAGACAACTATGAATAATTTCCTGTTCCTCTTGATTCTGACTATTATTTACCTGATCGCTGCCATTCCAACCGGAGTCGTCCTGGCCCGTTTGATGGGTAACGAAGATGTCCGAAAAAAAGGGAGTGGCAACATTGGGGCAACCAATGTCTACCGCGTGGCCGGGAAATTAGCCGGAGTTCTAACCTTAGTCGGTGACACGTTAAAAGGGTTCCTGCCGTTACTTGCCTACAAAAGCTGGATGGACCCAACTCCGACTCAGCTCGGCATTGCCAGCGCCATAGCCATCAGCGGGCACTGTTACCCGATCTACCTAAAGTTCAAAGGCGGAAAAGGGGTGGCAACAGCCCTGGGAATTTTTTTGCTCCTTTCACCAAAAGCCGTTCTTGGAGCCTTGCTAGTCTTTGTTCTGGCCGTTGCGATAACCCGTTACATTTCACTGGGCTCGGTGCTGGCAGCTCTTTCAGCCCCACTGTTGATCCTTTTGTTTAACCATCCACAACCAATTCTCCTGGCAACCCTCTTCATTGCGATGTTGGTCATCTGGCGACACCGTAGCAATATCAGGCGTTTATTGGATGGGACAGAAAGTCGCTTCAAAGCGTAGCCAACCCTCTTCCCCTTGACTTTTCTTATGAAGATTCCAACAATGTCTCGATATCAAATAACCGATTTTCCTTGGAGTCACCTGTAATGAGTTCACGTATCAGGACGCTATCCCTGATTGCTTTTGCCCTGATCGGCATTCCTCTCATATGCGTAAGCGTGTGGCTGCAAAGTTTCGTTACTACAGCAATACTCCCCTTAAAAGCCCAAACAATCGAGATCAAGTCGGGCAGTTCTTTCACCCGAATCGCTACACAGCTAGAAAGCGCGAGCGTCATCAGTGATGTTCGTCTTTTCACCCTGCTCGCCCGTTGGCGTGAAGCCACTGGACAGGTACATGCTGGAGATTATCTCTTTGAAACTGCAGCGACACCTGATGAAATCCTTGCCCGTCTGGTTGCTGGCGACATTCGCAAATACCAGGTCACTATTCCGGAAGGTTTCAATCTTAAAGAGATCGCCGCACGACTGGAAAAAGCTGGTGTTGGCACTGCCGAGGAATTTTTAAGCCTTTGCCAAAGCCGCTCCTTTCTAAACGATCTGAACATTAAAGCAACGACACTGGAAGGCTACCTGTTCCCGGAAACCTACACATACACGACATCAACGACTCCAAAGCAATTTTTACGCACCATGGTTGAACAACTCAAAGAGAACCTGTCTTCTGATCTACTCAAAAATGCTGAAGCCTTAGGACTGAACCAACATCAGCTCCTCACCCTTGCTTCAATTATTCAGAAAGAAGCAGGGAACGTCATGGAGATGCCCCTGATCTCGTCAGTCTTCCACAACAGGCTTAAACGTGGGATCCCTCTACAGGCAGATCCGACTGTCATTTATGGTATTGCCAATTTCGACGGTAATATTACCCGAAAGCATCTAAGAACACCGACCCCCTATAACACTTATACAATAAGAGGTCTGCCACCAGGCCCAATTACCAGTCCAGGACAGTTTGCATTGCACGCAGCGGCAAACCCGGCTCAAGGTAAAGACATTTATTTCGTAGCAAAAGGGGACGGGACCCACGAGTTCAACGCAACACTGAAAGCTCACAATCGCGCAGTGCGACGTTATCAATTACGTCGCTGATTACCAGAAAAGGAAGGCAACAGGCATGGCAAAGCGCATCCTTCTGGCCGAACAAAACCTGCAAATGGCGGCAGCGATTTCAGATCGGCTAAAGCAACAAGGCTTTGACGTTCAGCACGAGCGTGATGGCGTTGCGGCGTTGCGGTCAATTGCGACCGAGCCACCGGACCTTCTCCTCATTGAACTAAAGTTGCCAGGTCTTCATGGTATTGAATTGATCAAGAAGTTGCGGCAAAGTCCTCGTACAAGTAAACTGCCTGTTGTTATCGTCACTGGTTTTTACAAAGGTGAAAAGTATCACGCAGCAGCAAGAACCCTCGGGATTCAGCATTATCTGGAAAAACCACTTAAGGCCGCCGCTCTCATGACAGCGATTCAACAGGCAATTAAACCGGTTGAAACAGAAGTTCCCCCTAAAGCTGAAGCACGCCCCTTTGCGCAACATCTGCGCACCGCCTTCTTAAAACGTTTTTCAGGTCTGCTGACTCTAAAATACCCGGACACCGTGCGTATGATCACTTTCATAAACGGTGCTCCGGTGGCTTTGCGTCCCGGCTTCAACCATCGGGATTTTGGCGATTTCCTCTGCCAAAGGGGCCAGATCACCAATGAGGAATATCATTACTTCACAACAACAGCTGCGTATCGCCACGACACGCTGGTTCAACTAGGTTGCCTGCAGTACAACGATCTTTTACAAGCAGAAATGGACTACCTCGACCAGGAGCTTATCTCCGCTTTCGGCAGCGGCCAGTCACAATCATCATGGAAGACAATTCCGGCACCTGAACTGCTGCAGTTGATCACATTGAATGTTCCACAACTTTTTTATGATGGTTTCCACAAGTATGCAGGGCAGACAGCCGTACAAATGCAGCAGACTTTCAGTGATAAGTTTATTCTTCTCGATCAAAGTTACTTTCGTCACATCAACTTTCTGCGTTTGAATGAAGCCGAGAAACGTTTTGTAGAAACGATCGACGGGCAGCACAAATTAGCCGATCTAGTCTCCAAAGAGCCTGCCTGTGGCCCACTTCTATTGACATTGACAAATCTGAACATGGCTCGCTTTTCCAAAGAGCCAAACCCCTCTGCCAAGCCAGGAGAGCTCCCTCTTCGTGCACTTTTCAATGCAGTGGAAGAAGAGGTCGAAGTTGCCATTGATGAAACGCTAGAAAGCTTTTCCGACCTGGTTGACGACAGCGACTCGGATGAACTTGAGCTATCAGAACCTGTGGCAGTATCCAAGCAGCAAGGCAGTCCGGAGGCAGAATCAAAAAAATCAGAGCAAGATGATCTTCCGCAAGAAGTCCGTCTAATTGCCAAAAGCTTGAAGGACAAAAATCATTACGAAGTCTTTGGTATCAAGCAGGCAAAATTTTCTATAGATCTGATCAAGGAACGTTACTTTGCCATCACACGCAAGTTCGGCCCGGAAGTTCTCATGCAACTGGGTGGCGAAGAAGCTGTGCTGGTAGAGGAAATTCTTTCAAAGGTTGCAACGGCCTATGACACCCTGACCGATGTCGTTAAAAAAGAACGTTACGATGAAATGCTTGGCGCAGACAAGATAGGACTTGGTCACAAGGGCGATGACCGCTTTCAAGCGCAGGTTCAGGCTGAATCAGGCAAAGTTTTTTTGGAAATGGAAGAATGGGACAACGCAGAAAAAGCTCTGCAAGAGGCAGTGAACGCCGACCCCAACAATGGAGATTATCTAGCTTGCCTCGCTTGGGCAACCTACCGCAATCCTAAATACGAAAACAGCTTGGCCATGCGCAACAAATCCAAGCAGATGATCAACAAATCGATCACCATGGAACGTACCTCACTGGGTTTCGCTTACAAAGGCTGGATGCTTTTTGAAGCAGGCCAGGAATCGATGGCTGAGTCGGAATTTAACAAAGCGTTGAAGTTAGACGCCCGCCAGTCGATGGCTAGAAAAGGGCTGCGATCCCTGCAGGAGCATCAAGAGAAACAAAAGAAGGGTTTGTTCAAGCGAATGTTTAAGTAAAAACTGACACCACAACACCAACCAATAAAAACGGGACCAGAATTAAATTCTTGGTCCCGTTTTTTATCTTTACAGGTAGAGCCTCTGGCTTTTTCAACGAAAAGTTACTCGTGAAGATACGCCCACGCGCCAACAGACTCATACCAACCGCCATTTCCCAAGGAAGGATAATTCTGCAGGGGATAATAAACAAATTTATCCCAACGCAGCGGCCCTGTCGGAGCTTCCAGAATGAGAACCCAGGGATTACCATGGTAGCGCTCTAACGCTCTATCTCCAGGGATATAAGCAAACTCTGGTAGCTCGCCACCCTTGATAACATGATCGGCCGGATAGGTTATATCCAATACATCAAGGTTCTCTGGAGGCTGTCCATATTTTTCCGTATAGGTACTGATCGCAGAGATAAGTGGCTTGGTTTCCTGAGAAAGTCTTTCAAAACCATGCATACGAATCGAATCTGCAGACTTTAAAGAAGCAATACTTAAAACCACCATCAAGCCACTACCGATCAATACTGCCATTGCAGCACATCTGCTTTTACTTGAGATTAGACCAAACGTGGCAACGACCATAATAACCATACCAAGCAGGCAGAACCATGACACCAGTTCCTGTCCGGGGATCGCCCAATCACCATATCCGGAAACCGCCAGGTAACTTGAACCAATTGTGTAACTGCAAAGCAGCACACTCAGGCCACCGAAGCCGGAAAGCGATAACGTCAGTTTTGGCCGAAAGCCAGATTTACAATCAAGGTTGTACAGCATAGTCTCTCACATTTAGCCTTTCTAGTTAGCCGATATTAATCACACAAGGCTACGGCGTCAACTTATTTCTTTAATCCTAGAATATGGTAAAAAAACAAGAAGTGTGAGGAGGATCAGTAAAGGGATTAAAGCAAGCCATCTATATCGTTTTAACACGGGAGAAGCCGCCACCCGGGGTCCGCAGGTTAGTCACTTGGCCACGGTACAAACGAGCAGTCACACCAAGAACACAATCACGGTAAGCATACAGGCGCAAATCAGTTTTCATAGGATCAAAGTCGGGGACCTTTGTCATAGAGGGGGGGACAAGATCCTGAACTAGAGTTGTCGAGGCCGGGAGCTCATCAAAACGCTTGCGGCTGATCTTTTGTCCTAGCAAGACACCACGACTGCCAAAGCTATCGACAGGTTTAAACACATGAGTCTTCCGAGAGGACCAGAGTTGTTGCAAATCTAGCTCAGAAAGCAGTCTTGAGGTGGGTACAGTCAAGTCAAGGAGAGCCTCTTCACTTTCAAGCAGTTTACATTCCGCCCTTTTAACTGGATCGGAGAGGAGCACCAACCGGCGTTTATCTGCAAGCAATCCGTACATGTGAGGGTTTGGAGAGAGGCAAACGCTTCCCTCCAGATAGGCTTCACGTAAACCCGCCATCTGTTCACTTTCCAGGTAAAAGTCACAATGCCGATTGTAAATCATGTCAACCGGTAAGCCATCCAGAAACACGCCCGCAGCAGAGGCCTTGAGTTGTTCCGGTTCAACGATGGCGGTTGCAACTCCCCAGGCGCTAAAAAGTTCTGCAAAAGCCTGCATCTCGGGATAGAGATATTGTCCGACTGGATCTTCATCGACAATAACGATCCGTTCTGGCTTCTCTTTTTGCCCCTTGGAGAATTGACGAAACTCATCAGCAAAGGTCTGCAACAATCGTCTTTTGAGCTTCTCCTGTAAAGTTAACGGTTTGATCGGCTGTGATGGATTGTGGCTCAAGTAAGCGAGCAGGCTCCCACCAGCATTCGTATTGACCTCAATCAAGCGAGGAACATCACCTGAGAGGTGAAAATCGTAGCACATCATCACTGCATCGTGACCAGGATCAAAACGGGCGACCTCAGGAACCTGAGGATAAACCAGAGAACGATAATCAGGGTTTCGGGTCAATCGGTCGAGGAGATGAACCAGTTTACACATTCGCCTCAAAGCAACGAGAGGCAACTCGACAACCGCGTTGCTTAGATTATCTTGTATGGAGGACATCAGGTGTATCCCGTAATGGAGGAAGAAAAGAGACCTATTGTGCCACATTCAACAACTTCATCCAAGAAGATAGCCAAAGCCAAACATAACCTGTTCTTCTCAGTGATAATGTCAGAAAGTATGGTAATACTTGGCTCGCAAAATGTATTGTTTATAAACTTTCTTCTCATACAAGCCTTAGGTTCAAGAAGACCAAGGAAGGATATCATGTCTACAGAGTGTAAATACGGGTTCGGCTGTCGCGTTGATTTGAGTTTTGACAGAGCCGTTGAAAGAGTTGAGCGCCTTTTGGTGCAGAAAGGTTTCAAAGTTTACACGCGGCTTAACTTACATGAGATCATTGAAAATGAGACCTCTGAGAAATTCGACCGCTATATCATTATTGGTGCGTGTAATCCGGATGTTGCTCAGAAACTTTTCGAGGCCGACCCGAATATTGGCCTTTTGATGCCATGTAACGTTGTTATCTACGAACTCCGCACTGGCGGCTGCAAAGTAATGATCAAAGATCCGGCCAGAATCATGGATATGATTTCTAATCCGATCGCAATAGAAGCCTCTATCAATGTTAAGGTCCTCATGGAAGAAATTATTGAGGAATTGAACAAATAGAGCCACTTCCATTTGTGGCAGGAACAAGTAGGGACACTTCCCCTTTGGGAAGTGTCCCTACTTGTTCCAAAAGAGAGTAAAAGAAAGAAGACAGCCTACTCCAAAGATTCTGCTAACAGCTGGATCGTATGCATCGCCCGCACATCAATCTCTTGCTTCTCAAGACCACCGCGCAACTGCAACATACAGCCGGGACAATCCATCGCAACACAAGTCGCGCCACTCTTCTCAATATCCTTGACCTTGTCACCCAGGATCTGCTTGGAAATATCGGGATGACTGGTCAATGAATAGGAACCGCCAAAACCACAGCAGCGATCAGCATGATCCATCTCGACGAGTTCCCGTCCGGAGGTTGTCAACAGTTCGCGCGGTTCTTTCCAAACCCCTGCTCCACGTTTAAGATGGCAGGAGTCATGATAAGTGACCTTCTCTGGAGCTGAAAGCCCCTTGAAGACCTCAGCGCCGTCAAGTTGGTTGACGATGAAACCGGCCGCATCTACGGTAATCTCAGCCAGATGCTCAGCCTTGGCCGCCCAGACCGGATTATCCTTGAGAAAATCGACGAAATCCCTCTGCAGAGCCATGGTACAGGTTGGGCAGGTGGTGAGAACGAAATCAGGGTCATCTTTAAGCATCGCGGTGATATTCTGCTCGGCCAAGGCTACGGCGGTTTCCTTATCCCCGGAGTAAAGAGCGGGGACTCCACAGCAGTTCTGATCAAGAGGATAGGAGACTTCGACATCGAGTTTGTTCATGACCTTGATCAGGTCGATGCCGAGTTCCGGATAGAGAAAATCATTGGCGCAGCCGCCGAAAAGAGCAACCTTGTAACGTGGTTTATCGACCTTCTGCGGAATCTTCGACCACTGGTCGCGCAGAGATTTTTCGGCAATGGCCGGCAAGGTCCGCCACTCGGTCAGTGAAGAGAAAAACAGCGGTAGATGACGAATGGTGCGATGTCCGCCGGTGACCGGTTTCTGTAGTAGGGATGCAGCGCGGATCAGGCTATGAAAGAGTTTGCGGTTACGCATCACTTTACGAAAAACGATCGACTTGCCAACGCCGATCCCTTCTTCGTGGCCGATGGTCTCACGTAGGCTGAGGATGATGTTTTCCAGATCGATATTAGACGGGCAGACCGTGACGCACGCACGACAGCCGATGCAGGCGCGAACGATCTCAGCAGCCTTGTCCAAACCGTGAAAGAAAGCCGTCAGAATGATACCAATTGCACCAATGTAGACATGGCCAAAGACGTGACCGCCGACAGTCTGGTAAACCGGGCAGACGTTGGCGCAGGCACCACACTTGATACAACGCAGAGCGTCGCGGCACTGTGGCGACTCGGCCAGAGCACTGCGGCCATTGTCGAGCAGCACCAGATGAAGCTCTTTGTCACCATCTCCACAGGGAACCGCACCACGAATCCAGGTAACGTAAGAAGTTAACAACTGACCTGTGGCATTTTTAGGCAGGGTTCGGATGATTGTCGCTGCATCCTCCAGGGTCGGCACGATCTTCTCCACCCCGAGCAGGGCGACATGAATCTTCGGCAGGGTTGAAACCAACCGGGCATTACCTTCGTTGGTAATCAGGGCAATACCGCCAGTTTCAGCCACTGCGATATTGGCCCCGGTAATCCCCATGTCTGCATCGAGGTAGCCTTGACGCAACTGTTCGCGAGCGACCTGCACCAGATGCTCAATTTCGGCGGGTTCTTCACTACCAGTCACCTTACTGAACAGTTCAGCGACCTCTTCCTTGAACATATGGATCGCCGGCATGACCATATGACTGGGCCGCTGCCCTGCGAGTTGAATAATCCATTCACCAAGATCGGTCTCAAGCGCTTCAACGCCGGCGCTCTCGAGGGCCTGGTTAAGGTGAGTTTCCTCACTCGCCATGCTCTTACTCTTGGTCACTAACTTGACACCTTTTGTACGGGCCAGGTCAGCAATATAT
>CBDUFN010000087.1:0-10726 GCA_965366475.1 uncultured bacterium
GCGATGATCGGGACTTTGCAGGCAGGCGTTGGCTAAATTGCCGAGGGTGCCTGCAGCGATCAATAACAGCCAAGCCGGGCCGGAATGCAAATCACGACATAGACGTGAAATGAAAACGCCGCCGATCACCAAGTTGCCAAGCAGGTGTTGCCAGTCGGCGTGAAGGGTCAGAGCCGTGACTAATCGCCACCATTGGCCGTCCATGATTTTTCCGGCATGAGCGTTGCCGAGCGTGCTCCAGAGAACCGGGTGATGGTTTGCCAGATTGATGTTTTGCAAGGTCAGGTTGTAAAAGACTCCAATTGCGATCAGAACCCAGAGTGTTGTTGCGCGGTTGTCGATCAGGGTTGTCCCTTGTGGGGGTGGGGGCGGCCAACCATGGTTCTCTTCCTCGTATTGGCGTAATTCTCGAATAGCGGCTTTGAGTGTGTTCTCTGGGACTAGCAGCTGCCAGCCGAAGCCACGGCGTTCTGCGTGCCATGGAATATGTCGTGACTCTAGAACCAAAGACCACCTGCGCATCTGTCTTTTGGAAAGAATTATGGCTGAAGTCTCCTCCAGGCGTGATGGCAGGGGGAGCCAGTCTGCATGGTTTCGGTCCGGAAGGATTATGTCGATTGGTGGTTGGGACATGATTCGTCTATCATCGCAAATTGTTGGCTTCGCGTCATCCCTGATTTCTTGACTCGTCGTTTCTGTTGTGATAGTTACTTTAAGGTAACTTTGGCTAATTATTCTTTATATGGAAGATTAACTCATGTCTCCACTGACCGATCGCCAGCAACAGGTGTACGATTTTTTAGTTGTATATCTTGCCGCCCATGGCTACCCGCCGACGTTGCAGGATATTGCCAAGCATCTTCAGGTCTCAGGGAATGTGGGTATTTTGCGACATCTTAAAGCGTTGGAGAGAGAAGGCCTTATTACGCGCAATCCCGGCAGTTCACGTTCAATTGCCCTGGTTGGTCGCTCAGAAGGCAACTCTGTGGTTCTGCCTTTGGTCGGAACCGTTCGGGCGGGCTTGCCCCAGTTGGCTCAAGAGGATATTGAAGAACGTATCTCCGTAGATCGTTCTCTGGTCAAAAGCGTCGATTCATTTTTGCTTCGTGTTAAAGGTGATTCGATGGTTGGCGCGCATATCGTAGAAGGGGATCTGGCCATCGTGCGACCACAGGCTACTGCAGAAAATGGTGAAATTGTCGTTGCTATGATCGATGGAGAAGCGACACTGAAGCGCTTTTTTCGTGAAGGTGATCGCATTCGTTTGCAGCCAGAGAATGCCAAATTGAAGCCTATTGTGGTTGCTTCTGACACACAAGATGTGACGATCCTTGGCAAAGTCACCGGTCTTTGTCGCAACCTCGAATAATCCATGTCTCTCTTGTTGAGGGCCATGTTCGAGCTGTTGTTAATGGCTCCGGTAACTGCCTCACCCCCGTCTGGTTCGATCTGAAATACCATAAATATAAAATTGATGAGATCACAAATGCTTGACTCTTATGCTCTAAAAAGTGCCAGACAAACCACAATGTTTCTCCTGTGTGGTTGCCTGCAGGGGTTACAATGCGATCGAGCAATCAAGGACTAAGTTTCGGACGTGTTTTGTTGTTCTGTTGCTTCAAGAAGGGCGTGGAGCATAGCCACTCGCGGCATTGGCGTGGCCGATTTTACGGCACGTTGCAGGGGGATGCGATAGATTGCATTCAGCTCTAACGGCGATTTTTTTTGGCGATCAATCATCATGCTGGGGCGATAAGTTCCCATCCCTGCCGTTGCTTGTAGCAGGCGCTCGATAAGAGTGGCAGCGTCAAGTGGCTCGGACAGCTTTTGTCGGTTTGCTGCCGTAATAACTTCCTGCATTAACTCTGTAATCAGTTGGCGAGTTTCGGGGCAGGTAAGCAGTTGATCCGTTGCCAACCCGGTTAGAGCGCAGAGGCCATTGAAGGGGATGTTCCAAACCAGTTTTTCCCAGCGGACTCTCGTGAGATCTGCGCTGGCCTCGCAGGGAATCCCCGCTTGGCTGAAGGTTTCGGCAAGAGCTTTCGTTCTTGGGCTGAGGTCCTGGGCGAATTCTGCAATGCGGATCGATCCTTGGTCAAGATGATGAACCGTGCCCGGTTCTCCACGGTTGCAGCAGAGAAAGGCAACACCACCAATGATTTGCTTCGCATTGAAAGCTGTTGCTAGACGTTCCTCGTTGTTGAGACCATTTTGTAGAGTCAAAAGTATCGTTTCTGGAGAAATCAGAGGTTTGGCCAGTTCAACAAGGATGTCGTTGGCGTGTGCCTTCAGGCCGATCAGTACGAGGTCAACGGGACCGATCTCAGCGCTGTTTTGATAACCGTTGACCTGTTTTAGATGAAAATCACCGCGTGGAGAAAAAACTTTGAGGCCTTCTCTGGCAATAGACTGATAGTCACTTCGAAGCAGGAAGTGAACGTCATGTCCAGCCCTTTGCAGCAGGGCACCATAATAAAGGCCAAGGGCTCCTGAACCGATTACGCCAATACGCATTACATCCTCTGGACAGTTTTGATGCTTCGATTGTAAACAAACCCGCGAGAAATCAGGGTTTCCTTGACCGAAGAGGCTCTCCGTGGTAATATACTCATTTCCATAGGGAGAAATACATATAATGTTTAAAATTGGTGACCGAGCTGTATACCCTGCACAAGGGGTCGGTGTTGTTGAAAATATTGAATCTCGCGAGTTCTGTGGTCAAACCCACGATTTTTACATCCTGCGTATCATCGACAACGATATGACCATCATGGTTCCGGTGGGCAATGCTCATCAGGTTGGTCTGCGTACTCTGATTAGCAAAGACAAGGTTGAAACAATATACAGTGTCCTCGAGGAAAAGCAAATTGGCTCTCTTGCCATTGCATCCTGGAGTCGACGTCAGCGTGAATACAACGACAAGATCAAAACGGGTGACCCGATAGATGTTGCTGAGGTTCTTCGTGAGCTCTACCTGATCAAGGAAGAGAAAGAACTTTCTTACGGAGAGAAAAAAGTTCTGGAGTTGGCCAGAAGGTTGTTGGTTAAAGAACTTGCTCTTGCCGAGGGCATCGAGGAAGATACTGTTACGGAACGTCTGGAAAACATGGTTAATTGATTTTTCTGCAGAGTTAAAAACAAATTCAAGGCCGGGTGCGCATATGCACCCGGCCTTTTCTTTTGTCAGGCAAAGGTTTTATCTACCATATAATGATTTTAAAATGATGGAAAATACGATAAGAATATCAGTTCGAAAGGTTACGTTGCTTAAAGGGGCGTGTTTAGATGGTTTTCTCGTAACGTCTCACGAAAGCATTGCTGCCGGTCTAACGATTGGGAATGTATTATGAATGTTCATGTGTTGATCCCTGCAGCAGGAAGTGGCAGCAGGATTGGGGGCGATACTCGAAAACAGTATCTGGAGTTGGATGGTCTGCCGATTCTGGTGCGTACTCTGTCGCGTCTCGCAGCTCTTCCGCAAGTGACAGCCATTCATCTGATTGTTCCTGGAGAGGATGTTTCTTTCTGCCGGTCTGAATTGGTTGAAAGTTATCGACTTGATAAAATTGGCGTTGTGATTGCCGGAGGTGCCGAGCGTCAGGATTCTGTGCGCAACGGGCTGGAATCATGCGGCGCGGCAGATCAGGATATTATCCTGATTCATGATGGCGTACGGCCTTTCTTCCCTTCTGAGCAGATTGGTCCGTTGGTGCAGTTGGCAGCCGTAGAGGGCGCCGCGTTATTAGCTGTGCCTGCACAAGATACGATCAAAGAGGTTTTTGATGGTCGCGTCCGCTCTACTTTGGATAGAAGCCTCCTCTGGCAGGTGCAGACACCTCAGGCCTTTCGTTGTGAGAGAATTCGCGAAGCACATCGTCGGGCTTATGCGGGTGGTTATATTGGCACTGACGATGCTTCATTGGTTGAATGGTGTGGTTGGCCGGTGGCTGTTTTGAATGGTCATCCCCATAATTTGAAAATAACAACACCGGCAGACCTGGCTTTGGCCAGAGCTTTGCTCGCGGCAGGAGAGGTGACTTTGTCATGATACGTATTGGCCACGGTTTTGATGTCCATAAACTGGTGCCCGACCGCCCATTAGTGCTGGGTGGTGTGACGATTCCTTATGAATATGGGTTGTTGGGTCATTCGGATGCCGACGTTCTGCTCCATGCCGTCTCTGATGCCATCCTCGGTGCCCTTGGGCTTGGCGATATTGGTCATTACTTTCCTGATACGGATAAGGCTTTCAAAGGAATCAACAGTGTTCTGCTGCTCGAACATGTTGTCGGGCTGGCAAATACGCGTGGCTTCCGAGTCGGTAATCTTGACACAACGATCGTTGCCCAGCGCCCCAAACTTGCACCCTATGTTTCTCAGATGGTCACCACTCTGGCGAAAGCCTGCCAGGTTCCGAGTGGGTGTGTGAATGTCAAGGCCACGACGACCGAGCAACTTGGTTTTACCGGACGCGGAGAAGGGATCTCTGCACACGCTGTTGTCATCATGGCTACAAGCGATAACTGATATAGTGATTTAAGTGTCTGCCTTGATCCGGGTGATTCGTTGCATGCTGGATTATAGAGCGATTATTCAAAAGAAACATTGAGGAGCAACAGTCAAATGAGTCTATCTCCTGTACAGCTCGGCCCCAACTTTATTCGCAACATTGTTGATGAGGATTTGGCCAGTGGTAAACATAAGGCCATAGTTACACGCTTTCCACCTGAGCCCAACGGCTATTTACATATTGGTCACGCTAAGTCTATCTGTCTTAATTTTGGCTTGGCCGGTCATTATCAAGGGCGTTGTCATTTGCGCTTTGATGATACCAACCCGGTTAAAGAAGAGCAGGAATATATCGATGCAATTAAAACTGATGTAAGTTGGCTCGGTTTTGATTGGGGCGAGCATGAATATCATGCCTCGGATTATTTCGATGCTTTGTATGCTTATGCTGAAGAACTCGTAAACAAAGGCTTGGCTTTTGTCTGTGACTTGAATCCGGAAGAGATGCGTGCACATCGTGGAACTTTGACTGAGCCGGGTAAAGACAGCCCTTATCGCGGTCGCACCATTGAGGAGAACCTTGATCTGCTAAGACGCATGCGCGCGGGTGAATTTGAAGATGGCTCACGTGTATTACGCGCCAAAATAGATATGGCGTCACCTAATATGAACCTGCGTGACCCTGTTTTGTATCGGCTCCTGCGCGCTACTCATCCGCGGACCGGTGATGCCTGGTGCATTTATCCGATGTACGATTTTGCCCATGGTCAGTCGGACTCTATTGAAAAGATTACTCATTCGCTCTGCACCTTAGAGTTTCAGGACCATCGCCCTCTCTATGACTGGCTTTGCGACGCTTTGGAAATTTACCATCCTCAGCAGATTGAGTTTGCACGGCTGAATCTTACCTATACGGTGATGAGTAAGCGCCGCCTGCTTGAACTTGTGAATGAGAAACATGTCTCCGGATGGGATGACCCGCGTATGCCAACTCTTTCAGGTATGCGCCGTCGTGGTTTTACCGCTGCTGCAATTCGTACGTTTTGTGAACGAATCGGTATTGGTAAGAGTGATAGTGTCATCGACATGAGTACCCTTGAGGATTGTGTGCGTGAAGATCTCGATCAAATTGCCCCACGGGCAATGGGTGTGTTGCAACCCCTGAAAGTGACAATTACCAATTATCCTGAAGGAAAGAGCGAAGAATTTACGGCACCCAAACATCCAAAGAAGCCAGAGATGGGAAACCGTACGATCCCATTTGGTCGCGAGATTTATGTTGATCGGGACGATTTCATGGAAGATCCACCCAAAAAGTTTTTCCGACTGGGCCCGGGCCGTGAAGTCCGTTTGCGCTACGGGTATGTTATTCATTGTGATGAAGTGATTAAGGATCCCGATACTGGTGAGGTAACAGAGCTACTCTGCAGCTACGATGCAGAGACTGGTGGTGGTGCCCTGCCGGAAGGGCGTAAGAAGGTTAAGGGAATCATTCACTGGGTTTCCGCAGCTCATGCAATACCGGTTGAAGTCCGCCTCTACGACCGTTTGCTCAGTATCGCTGACCCTGCTGCAGAAAAAGATCGAGACTATCGAGAGTTTCTCAACGCGGAATCGCTTGAGTCTCTTCCTGATGCCCTGGTGGAGCCGGGTCTTGCTGACGCAGCGCCACAGTCAACCTTTCAGTTCGAACGTCTTGGTTACTTTTGTGTCGACAGTCAGGACTCGCAACCGGGTAAATTGATTTTTAATCGTAGTGTGACCTTGCGTGACACCTGGGCAAAGTTGGCGAAGGCTTAGTTGTCTTAAAGGCTCTCGTTACTGTTCTTCCGGATTGTCTATGCCCGATCGCTTGAAAATATATGTTGTTGACGATGAAATGCAGCTTTGTCAGGACCTGCGAAACTGGTTGAGCGATGCAGATCATGAAGTGATGTGCAGCCCTGCGGGACAAACCCAAACGCATACGCTTTTACAATATCAGCCGCACCTGATCGTGATGGGCATGACTCGATATGCTGGAAAGGCCGCGGAGGTTTATGGCCGGCTGATTAATCATCGGCAATTAAGCCAAGTCCCCATGATTGTGGTCAGTGATGATGCCAGCCTTGAGTATGAGATGTTGGATGCTTTTGATTTTCAGGTGCGACCTTTTGACCGAGAACGGTTAGCAACTTCCCTGCAACGTATTTCTGACGGACGTCAGTATCAGTCAAAAGTTTCTCTTTTAGATCCGGACCTGTCGGCCCTCAAACGATATCTTCTTGACCACAGTGGTCTGCATTTCAGTCAACACAACCATCGGATCCTGGAGAGAGGCCTTATGCGTCGTATCCAGGCGTTGCGTATGGAGTCGTTGCCCGCCTATTTCCACTATTTGACTGCGTCACTTGATAACTATGATGAATTGAGCAAGTTGCTTGGCCTGTTGACGGTTGGAGAGACGTCATTCTTTCGCTACCGTTCACATCGAGAAGCTTTATTAAAGTATGTAATCCCTAAGCTTATTGAGCAGAACAGAGCTCAAGAAAAATTGCGAATATGGTCGGCGGGGTGTTCGACCGGTGAAGAACCATACTCTCTGGCTATTTTGTTACTCGAACATTTCCCTGAAGTAGCCGGTTGGGACATTCAGATCTTAGCGACAGATATAAATAAACGTTCTTTACGTCAGGCTCGTGAGGGCATTTACGGTGTTCGTTCCTTGAGGATGATGTCTGATGATCTTCGGGATCGTTATTTTCATAAGACGGATAATCTTTTTTTACTCTCTGCGCAAATAAGGCGCATGGTGAAGTTTGATTACCTCAACCTGCAAACAGATCATTTTCCTGATGTCAAAAAAGCCACGAGTGATATTGACCTTTTATCTTGTCGCAATGTTTTGATTTACTTTGAGCTCGATACGATTCGTCGGATTATTGCTAAATTTGGTCAGGCGTTGCGACCGCAAGGTTACCTTTTCCTTGGCCATGCTGAAACGATGCAAAATGTTTCAGACCAGTTTCAGCGCCATCATCAAAACAACGCGTTTTTTTATCAGTTGAAAGATAACACCGTCACTAAGAGCGTCGCAGACAAGGAGAAGTCAGTCGCTAAGCGGTTTACTGAAAAATCGGTTTTGAACTCTTTGAAATCTCCGGTTAAAAAAAATGCAGTAGCTGTAGGATCGGCAGAAAAGTCATCAACTTCTGTCACAAAGGTAATCGAGGGCGATCCGGAGGAAATCTATAGTGAGGCTTTGGCCGCTTTTGATCACGAAAAGTTTTCTGAAGCTGGAGTTTTGTTTGACTTGCTTCTTGAGCAGCAACCAACCAAGCCTAAGGCCTTGGTCGGTAAGGGTTTGTTGTTGGCGAATCAGGGGAAATATCGTGACGCCAGAATCTACTGCGCTCGTGCAATCAAGGAAGACGATTTGTTGCCAGAGGCTTACTTGTTGCGAGGTTTGATTCTTGATATGGAGGACTCTCTTGAACGAGCCCTCGTGGAATATCAGAAAGTCCTGTGGCTTGACCCTTCCTTTGTTATGGCTCATTACCTCTCCGCAAAGGTTTATGACCGTTGTTTTGATAAGGCGAAAAAAGAGCGATCACTTCGAAATACTGTCCGCGTTCTTGAGCAGGCTAGCGATCAGTCTGTTGTTCCTTTTTCCGGCGGTCTTACCCGGGGTGTTTTTCTCGAAATTGTAAGACGTGATTTAGTAGAGTCTGCAAACAGTTAACATTCGCTCCTTTCTTCCTCACCTGCAAAGCTTTGAAATCTATGTAAACAGCGTTTATTTGTCCTCCCTCCAATCTTCTTATGTTGTATTTTCCCTTGCCTGAAAAAATCATAATGTTAGCCTTGTTAGCTTTGTTTGACAAATATGAAACATCGTTATATTCTTCGAATTAAGTTGGATTTGAGAAATTTTTGAGAAGAGATTTTGGTTTGCAGAAAGGGCTGGCGCGAATGCGTGAAAATCAAGGCTACGAAATCGATCAAATTTTGCAGGAAATGCGTGCTGATTATTGGCGCAACCTGGAAGCTGTAGAAGAAGGGGCTGGGGCCTCAAGGGTCGAATACCTGATTGTGCACTGTTCTGGTCACCGCTATGGATTGCCTGCCGCAAACTGTCGTGAAGTGCTTAAGTTGCCGCGTTTGATCCGTGTTCCCCGATTGCCAGAGCATTTGCGGGGTATCTTTAATCTTCGTGGAGAAATAGTCGCGGTAACAGATATAGGGCCTCTCCTTGGTCAAGCTGTGCAGGATGTCCGTGACGATTTTCGTCTGGTTGTTGTTGAAGAAGGTGCGATTAAGACAGCTCTGTTGGTAGAAGTTGTCGAAGGTTTGACTGGGGTTGAGGAAGACAGTGTTGAAACTTTGGCTGAAGGCGCAGGTGTCGGCGCTCGCGACTTGATCTTTGGTAAAGTTGTTCAGGAGCAGGATGTCCTTGTTCTGCTCGATTTGAACGGAATCTTAGCGCGTCCCGAACTGGTAGTTGATCAGAAAAAACAGACCGAGAGTTGATCTGACCAGTCTTTGTCGGGCAGATCCCATTGGAAAGGCGAGATTAATGATGAATCGAATCAGCGTAAAAATTGTATTAGCTCTGATCGTTGTATTAACTGTAATCATGGTGATATCAACCTACCTGATTGTTGAACAGCGGTCGAAGGTTTTACGTGAAGAGTTGTTGGTTAAGGCAAGCTCTCTGGCTCGAATTGGCGGCAAGGCGTTGGAAGGCGTTTTGGAGCAGTCGCTGTCGACGGGGCAGTTCTTTGAGGAGCAGCTGTTCGACACTGATTATGAGGAGATCACTGATGGCCCTCTCTCAGGTGGTGCCATCCCTAAGTATCGCACTACCTACGATCTCTTTCTTGACATGACAATCAAGGATTTCCAGGACACGTTTGCCACTTCCGACCCGATGGTGGTCTTTGCGGTTTTGGTCGACCGTAACGGTTACTTGCCTACGCATAACAGTAAGTATTCAAAACCGCTGACCGGCAACGCTGACATCGATAAGGTTGGTAATCGGACTAAACGAATTTTTAATGACCCCGTTGGCCTTGCCGCAGCTCAGTACAATAACGAGGATGGCAAGAACTATCTTCGCCAGATTTATAAACGTGATACCGGTGAGACGATGTGGGATGTGTCTGCCCCGGTTTATGTGCGCGGTAAACATTGGGGTGGTTTCAGAATCGGTTTCTCCATGAAGCAGACTGAGGCCGCTATTGCTGAGTTGCGCAATACTGTAGCGATCTCAATGCTGCTGGTGTTGCTCTTTGCCTCGGGAACCTGCCTGCTGGTAGTGTCTCGAATGATGCGCCCTTTGAAGGACTTGACCGCGGCTGCAGAGCGCATTACAGAGGGCAGTCTTGAAGAGCAAATCATCGTCGATTCAAACGATGAAGTTGGCCAATTAGCCAGCGCTTTTAACAATATGACTCAGGTTATT
Source organism: uncultured bacterium (assembly GCA_965366475.1). Taxonomy (GTDB): domain Bacteria; phylum Desulfobacterota; class Desulfuromonadia; order Desulfuromonadales; family BM103; genus M0040. The sequence goes on from CBDUFN010000087.1 coordinate 9,953, forward strand.
GTCAAAAACCTACAAGGTGACATCGATAAAAGCAATCGCATGGTCGTGAGTGTCAAAGAGGCCATTCAGCAACTTTCGACGAGCGCCAACGAACTGATGGCCATCTCTGCTCAGCAGTCTGCAGGATCAACACAACAGGCAACTGCTGTGCAGCAGGCAACTACGACTTCAGAAGAAATTGCGGCGACGGCAAAGCAGGTGTCGGATAATGCTGGTCTTGTAGAGTCCCTCGCTGATAATGCTGCGATGTCGAGCACCGATGGGCAGCAAGCTGTATCCACGGCGGTAGAAGGGATGTCACAACTGAAAGATCAGGTTCAATCAATCGCTGAGGCGATGTTGGAGCTTGGGGAGAATTCACAAAAGATCGGTGGCATCATAGATATTATTGATGAAATTTCTGACCAGACCAACCTGTTGTCTTTGAATGCTGCGATTGAAGCGGCCGGAGCCGGTGAGGCTGGTAAACGTTTCTCAATTGTGGCCAACGAGGTGCGTCGCCTGGCTGATCGAACTGCAGACGCGACCAATCAGGTTAAAGCATTAATCGTGCAGATTCAACAAGCGACCAACAGCACGATCATGTTGACCGAAGAGGGCTCCAAAGGTGTTGATGAAGCGAGTAGTCTGGTGACGAATATTTCAGAGGCTCTTGAAAAGATCACGGCGGCCGTTGGTGAAACAACCAGCGCTGCCAGTGAGATCAAGTTGATGACACAGCAGCAGACAACCGCCAGTGAACAGATGACTGAGACGATTGTCGAAGTTCGCGAT